>JAHEAY010000087.1 GCA_024642485.1 Cytophagaceae bacterium | reverse complement strand
CTGCACATTCTGAAAAAGAAGTAGAGTTGTCGGCGACTGCCTTAGCCGCAGATCGTTTCATCGTTTATTCGACGTGGAAATGGTTTGATCTACACCGCAATAATAGTAGCCAACCGGTATACCGTTATTTATATAGCAAATTACGTCCTCCTTTGGTCGATCAAAATACCGTTTCGGCTTTAGCCGGAGGTACCGTTAGACGTGAAGGACCTGTACAAACTCCTCCGCCTGCAGTAGGTGCGCCGCACGCATGTGAGATTGAATACGCGATGGGCAATTTGCATTTAGTGAAAGAATATGCGTGGACTTCTGATGACTTCAAGGTCTCTGACACCATGTTTAATTACTTTACAAATTTCGTCAAGACATTTAATCCTAATGGCGATAAATTGCCAGAATGGCCAGCTGCCAAAGCGGGTGATGCAACACCTCCTGTGATGATTATTGACACGAATTCCAAAGCGGAAAAGGCGCAAAACGATGCGCGCTACCTGTTCTTGGATAAGGAATACATGAAATAAGGCTTAGGGCGAATCGAAAGGTTCGCCCTAATTTTTTACTTGATAAGCTAAGGCCTTTGCTTAAAGCTTCCCACCGTAAGTTATAGTCTCGGAACCCATAACTGACCTATATCATTTTTGCGTTCAAGCCTTGATTTTACCTTTGCATGCTATGCAACAGGTATCTCTCGACTTACTTCAAAAATACAATGTTCCCATCCCTCGGTATACGTCCTACCCGACGGTTCCATATTGGGATGACACGCTGGATGTTCCTACTTGGAAATCCTTATTTACCCAACGTTTTGAGGAAAGCGGTGAGATAAGCCTGTACCTGCATCTTCCTTTTTGTGAAAGTTTATGCACCTTCTGCGGGTGTAATAAGCGCATCACGACGAATCATTCGGTCGAGGAAACGTATATGCTAGCCTTGTTGAAGGAATGGGAAATTTACCGAGGCATGATGCCTCATAAACCTGTGATTCGTGAATTACATCTGGGTGGTGGTACGCCTACCTTCTTTTCGCCTGAGAACTTAAAACATTTGATTGAATGTATTTTGGCGGATGCTGTGGTTCCGTCGGATCATGAGTTTGGATTTGAAGGCCATCCGAATAACACGACTCGCGAACATTTACAAACCTTATTTGATCTCGGATTTAATCGGGTGAGTTTTGGTATGCAAGACAGTAATCCGGAGGTTCAAAAAGTCATTAATCGAATTCAGCCACACGCACATGTCGTCCAAGTGGTTCAATGGGCGCGCGAGATTGGCTATGAATCCGTGAATTTAGATCTGGTCTATGGCTTGCCCTTGCAGACCTTGCCGCGTTTGGAAAAAACGATTCAAGATGCCTTAGAAATCAAACCCGATCGCATTGCTTTCTACTCCTATGCACATGTGCCCTGGACAAGCAAGGCACAACGGCTCTTTGACGAAAACGACTTGCCGTCGGCCGATGAGAAAATGCAGCTCTATCAAGTGGGGAAAAAGCGTTTCATGGATGCAGGTTATACGGATATCGGGATGGATCATTTTGCCTTGCCTGGTGACTTGATGGTTCAGGCACATGAGGAAGGAAATTTGCATCGCAATTTCATGGGCTATACGGTCCAACAAACCGGCATGCTGTTGGGTTTAGGTGTTTCAAGTATCAGCGATATTTATTATGGATTTGCTCAAAACAAAAAGACGATTCAAGAATATTATGAACAGATTAATCAGGGCGAGTTAGCGGTATTTAAGGGCTATTTCTTGGATGAAGTTGATCAAAAAATGCGGCAATATATTCTTGATGTAGCTTGTCGGGGAAAGACTCATTTTGCTAAAGAGGATTTGGCATTACTTCGTCAATATACTTTTCATGAACTCGATGAATTGGCCTTGGATGAGCTCGTGACTTGGGGCGAGCATGGCTTGATCGTAACGGAATTAGGGAAACATTTCATACGAAATATTTGTAAGGCCTTTGACCTCAAATTACTCTCGGCGGAAGTTCAGAAAAAGACTTTCAGTCAGGCGGTGTAAAAATGAGGCGATTAATTTAGCTAATCGACTCAAAATTTAACTACATTTGAGGCGATAAGCTAAATTAATCGCCTCACGATGTACAACTGGCAACGAGATTCCTGGCCTCATTTTGAATTTGACACGACTGCTATCGAGTCGCAAATCTTCGCGTTTATGCAGAAATCGGGGGAATTGAGCGGTAAATTAGCCGCTTTACCTCTAGTTGAGCGGACAGAAATGATGATACAACTGATGGTTTCAGAGGCGCTGAAGACTGCTGAGATTGAGGGAGAATATTACAGCCAGTTGGATATCATGTCTTCGGTTCGCCGAAATTTAGGCTTAGCCACTCAACATAAGATAAAAAATAAACATAGCATCGGACTTAGTGCCATGCTGTTGGATGTGCGAAATACCTACAATGAATCATTGACGGAAGTACACTTAAAACATTGGCATCGCTTATTGATGGGAAATGTTTCATCAATTCAAGCTGGAGCGTGGAGAACAGATGAAGCGCCCATGCAAATTGTTTCGGGATCTGTTGCCCAGCCCAAGGTTCACTACGAAGCACCTCCTTCCGTTCGTGTTCCAAAAGAAATGAAACAGTTTATTGCTTGGTTTAACGAATGCAATATTACAGCTGCACCTGTTAAGGCGGCTGTGGCCCATTTGTATTTTGAGGCAATTCATCCATTCGAAGATGGGAATGGGCGAATCGGTCGGGCCATCGTAGAGAAAGCACTTTCTCAGGGTTTGCAATGCCCTTTGCCTTTTAGTGTTTCAAAGGCTATTGAGGCAAATAAAAAGGCTTATTATCAGAGACTCCAACAAGCAGAAAAGAGTCTTAATATTACGGATTGGGTTACTTGGTTTATAACGATGTTGTTGGAGGCGCAAACTTATGCCGACAAAATGATTCAGTTTACTATTTCCAAATGGCATTTTTTTGCGGTATTTGAACACAAACTAAATATTCGCCAAAGTAAGGTTATTAATCGAATGTTGCTCGATGGACCAGATTCATTTCTTGGGGGCATGAATGTGCGAAAATATGTGGGCATAACAGGAACCTCCAGAGCCACGGCATCGCGTGATCTTCAAGAGCTCGTTACTTTGCAAGTTTTTATGCCAGTAGGTGCGGGTAGGTCAGCGCGCTATGAGTTGGTTTTTTAATCAGTATTTTTTGTGCATTTTGCGCTTTATATAGCGTAAGCCTCTAAACAAATTTACATGATACATACGATGCGTTGGTTCGGTCCAAACGATCCGGTTTCTTTGATGGATATTCGTCAAGCCGGTTGCACAGGAGTCGTAACCGCATTGCACCAAATTCCCGTGGGGGAGGTTTGGCCGATAGAAGCCATCAAAGAACGCATTTCCATCATCGAAGCGGGCAATCAGGATTGGACGCCCTTGCATTGGTCAGTGGTAGAATCTTTGCCTGTTCACGAGGGAATTAAGAAAGCCTTGCCGTCACGCGCGCAGCTTATTGAAAATTACAAGACTTCATTACGTAATCTAGCGGCTTGCGGCATCAAAACCGTATGCTATAATTTCATGCCTGTGCTCGATTGGTCCCGGACTAAATTAAACTTCGAGATGCCAGATGGCGCGCGAGCCTTACGTTTTGTTTGGACAGATTTTGCCGTATTCGATTTACATATATTGCAGCGTCCGGGTGCTGCTTCAGATTACACGCCGGCTGTTCAAGCAGCGGCTGCTCTGCGTTTCGCTTCGATGACCTCAGAAGAAAAAGAGGAATTAAAAAACACCGCATTATTAGGCCTTCCAGGTTCCGAGGAGGCTTTTCATTTAGAGAATTTCCAAAGTCTCTTAGATGAATACAAGGCTATTTCAGCGGATCAATTACGTGAAAACTTGCATTACTTCGTTCGTTCCATCGCTCCCTTGGCTCAAGAATTGGGCATTAATTTATGTATTCATCCTGATGATCCTCCCTTTCCTTTGTTGGGCCTACCGCGTGTAGTAAGTACGGAAGCGGATTTGGCGGCGCTTATGGACGCTTCTCCGGAACGTGCGAATGGTATCACTTTCTGCACGGGTTCTTTAGGAGTTCGGGCGGATAATAATTTGCCCAAGATGCTTCGTCGTTTCGCTGACCGAATTCATTTCTTGCATTTGCGCGCGACTTTCCGTGAGCAAAATGATCCTTTGATTTTCCACGAAGCGCCGCATTTAACAGGTGATGTAGATATGTTTGAAGTGGTCAAATCGGTCGTGGAAGAAGAAAAAAGACGCGGAGGCGCAGAGATTCCGATGCGCCCAGATCACGGGCATCAAATGTTGGACGATTTAAACAAGAAAACCTACCCAGGTTATTCGGCGATCGGCCGACTGCGCGGATTGGCCGAAATACGTGGACTTGAATTAGCAATTCGCTCATTTTTAGCCGTGTTTTTTGTGGTCTGCAGTTTTGCTTTGAAGGCGGATGATGGCTATCGTTTGTGGCTGAAATTTGACAAGGTGGCATCTGCGGCGCGCTATGCACCATATGCGAAATCGATTTCATCTGAGTTTCCTTCGACCCCCATTTTAGAGACGGCGAAGAAAGAATTAACAAATGGTTTGAAGGGATTGACGGGCGTTGCGCCGGTCAGTGCGACTAAAGGTTCTATTCAATTCGTAAAAGACCCAAGTATTAAAGAAGAGGGTTTTAGCATCGTAAAAGGCCCGCAAATTCAGATCAAAGCCAGTTCCGACCGCGGAATTTTATATGGTGTTTTTGAATTGCTGCGGATGATTCAGCAAGAGAAAGCTTTGGCAAATACCAGCTCATCTCCCAAAGTCAAATTCCGCATGTTGAACCACTGGGACAACGTGATGGGCACGATCGAACGCGGGTATGCTGGCGCTTCACTGTGGAAATGGTACGAATTGCCTGAAACGGTCGACCCGCGTTACACAGATTATGCCCGGGCAAACGCGTCCATCGGGATCAATTCCGTGGCGATTAACAATGTGAATGCCTCTGCACGGTTTATGACGCCGGAGTATTTAGCGAAGGTGAAAGTGCTTGCCGACGTATTTCGTCCCTATGGCATTAAGTTATTTTTATCCGTGAATTTTGCCTCGCCAAAACTGGTAGGCAAATTGAAAACCTCCGACCCATTAGATCCGCAGGTGCGCGCTTGGTGGCAGGCGAAGACAAAAGAGATCTATGCGCAGATTCCGGATTTTGGCGGATTCTTAGTGAAGGCTAATTCGGAGGGAGAGCCAGGTCCACAGGAGTTCGGGCGGACACATGCGGATGGCGCGAATATGTTGGCGGAGGCGGTGAAACCTTTCAACGGCATCATCATCTGGCGAGCCTTTGTTTACGCACCAAATCCGAATGGCGACCGATTCAAAGAAGCTTATAATGACTTCAAACCTTTGGACGGAACCTTCGCAAAAAACGTGATTGTTCAGGTGAAAAATGGACCGATCGATTTTCAGCCACGGGAACCCTTTCATCCTTTATTCGGTTCGATGCCCAAGACGCCTTTGGCACTAGAATTTCAAATCACCCAAGAATACACCGGTTTTAGCACCAACGTTTTCTATCAATCGATCCTATTCAAGGAATGTTTGGATTCAGATACTTACCAAAATGGAAAGGGTTCTACTGTTGCCAAAGTCATCGACGGCAGCCTCGGAAACGAGCAAATTACCATGATGGCGGGTGTGGCAAATACGGGTTCAGATCGGAATTGGACGGGGCATTTGTTGTCGCAGGCCAACTGGTATGCATTCGGTCGTTTGGCTTGGGATCATACCTTGAGTTCCGAGCAGATTGCGGATGAGTGGGTGAAACAGACCTTAACGCGCGATGAGAAAGCAGCGAAAACGGCGACCAATATCCTGATGAAATCCCGTGATACCTATGTGAAATTTACGGCACCATTAGGCTTGCACCATGTGATGGGCCAAAGCATTCACTGGGGACCAGAACCTTGGTTGGAACGCAGTCAGCGTCCCGACTGGACGTCGATTTATTATCATCGAGCAGATTCGGTTGGATTGGGTTTTGACCGAAAAGCATCGGGCAGTAATGCATTAAGTTTGTATCACCCGGAGGTGGCGAAGCAATGGATGGATCCAGCGAAAACGGATTTGAATTATTTATTGTGGTTTCACCACGTGGGCTGGCAGGAGAAATTGTCGACGGGCCGAACGCTTTGGGATGAATTCTGTTACCGTTCTAACACGGGCGTACAGGAAGTAAAAGATTTGCAAAGGGACTGGGATTCACTGCGAGGCAAGGTGGATCCGGAAATTTTTGCGGATGTTCGTGGGAGATTGGCGGCGCAGCAAAGAGAGTCGGTCTTGTGGCGCGATGCCCATTTATTGTATTTCCAAACCTATTCAAAATTGCCGATTAGCTATGGGAAGCCTGCGCGGACTTTGGCCGAGATAAAAGAAATTGTACGTATATACCAACTGAAATAAGATGCAACAACCATTTTCATTGCAAGGGCGCGTGGCGCTCATCACGGGCGGCGGAACCGGAATCGGATTCGATATCGCGAAATGCTTTTTAGCCTCCGGCGCGACGGTCGTGAT
>JAHEAY010000088.1 GCA_024642485.1 Cytophagaceae bacterium | reverse complement strand
TTCAAGGCGCCGGAACGAACGACATCATGCTGGTGAATCGGGGGAGCCGACAAGAAAGTTTCCGCTTCAAAGTGGGTTATTTCTTCTACCGCATGATTTTTCAGATCATTACCGGCCGCAACATTTCCCATGGGAATTTCTCCATGATTAGCGATCGCGTTTTGGCAAAAATCGTTCACCAACCCTTTATCCACTACGGCAGCTTTTTGACCAAACAAAAAATGGGTATTTCCTATTTTACCTTTGACCGCGCCGCCCGCATCGATAATAACCCCAAAATGAATTTTCAAAGCCTCGTCTTTCACGGGCTTTATTCCATGATCGAGTATTCCGAAGAGATTCTTTACTCCCTCATGAAACTGTTTGTGCTGTTTATCTTCGCACTCTTTGGCGTGGCTTGTTATGTGATCTATTCCAAATACATCGCTTTCACCGCCATCTCCGGCTGGACTTCAGGCGTCGCCGGAAGCTTGTTCATCTCGCTCCTCGTGATCGTGTCCACCGTGATCCTCGGATTGATTCTCCTATCCATCAAAAAAATCATACTACAAACGTCGAAGAATTACGACGAGGTGTAAATTGCATAATATCAGTTTTATTTACTTTTCTTTCAAAGATGTTTCCCAACTTGTGGAAACATCTTTTTTTGTATACTAAATATTTTTAATGTGTCATATAATTGTCAATTTTAATTATATTTGTTTATTATATGACTCATTATATGAAAAATGCACCTTTGCTTTTGCCGAAACTTACACAAATTATCCAGGTGATGGGTGAAAATATTCAATTTGCTCGTTTACGTCGCAAAATATCGGCGAGCCAGTTGGCAGAACGCGCGGGCATCAGTCGGAAAACGTTATACAACATTGAACATGGCGTTGCCACCGTCGCGATGGGGCACTATTTGCAAGTTTTGTTTGTCTTGGGGTTTGAGAAGGATTTATTGGAAGTTGCAGCTAATGACTTGCTGGGACGAAAATTGCAAGATGCGGGTATACAACGAGTAAAAAGAGCACCAAAGATTAAGTGATATGAAGGGGGCAAATGAAACAAAGATTTGGGTATATGCTGATTGGGCAGGTATAGAGACTACTCAGTTAATGGGTGTATTACTTTCTCAGCACATTCGAGGGAAGGAAGTTTTTTCATTTGAGTATGCGACAGATTGGTTGAAAACAAATACTCGATTTGCCTATTTAGATCCTCAATTGGGGCATTATGCTGGTAAACAATTTCTTTCAGACGATCATTTGAATTTTGGTGTATTTTTGGATTCATCCCCTGATCGATGGGGGCGTTTGTTAATGCGGCGGCGTGAAGCTTATCTGGCTCATCAAGAAAATCGCTCACCTCGTTTGCTTTTTGAATCTGATTTCCTTTTAGGTGTTTATGATGCTCATCGCATGGGGGCACTACGATTTAAATTGGATCCAGGAGATTCATTTTTGGATAATCATCCGCATTTGGCTACTCCGCCTTGGACTTCCTTGCGCACGCTCGAATTTGCGAGTTTGCAACTTGAAAATGATGAGCTTGTGGAACATCCGGATTATTCCAATTGGTTGAATTTGCTTATGGTACCGGGTTCATCATTAGGTGGAGCTAGGCCTAAGGCAAACATCGTTGATGACAATGGAAATTTGTGGATAGCCAAATTTCCTAGTTCGTTAGATGATCATAATGTAGGATTGTGGGAACTGTTGCTTAACCGTTTAGCCTATTCGTGTGGT
The DNA here is from genome assembly GCA_024642485.1 of Cytophagaceae bacterium. GTDB lineage: Bacteria > Bacteroidota > Bacteroidia > Cytophagales > Spirosomataceae > Aquirufa. The sequence continues at coordinate 4,905 of JAHEAY010000088.1, read as the reverse complement.
ATTGAAGTCCCTGAATCAAATTGCGAACAATTTTCTGGGCAACATCATACATTTCTAACAAAGCGATTTGATAGGAATTCCGCCAACGAAAGAATTCATTTTGCCTCAGCAATGACCTTATTAGGGCTTCATGATGGAGCTGATTTTCAAGATGGTGTAGGTTATTTGGATTTGGCATCCATTATCATGCAACAGGGATGTCGCGTTCAAGAAGATCTCCTGCAATTATGGAAAAGAATGCTCTTCCATGTATTGGTGTCCAACACGGATGATCACTTACGAAATCATGGATTTCTATTATCCGATCAGGGTTGGTATTTATCGCCTGCTTATGATTTAAACCCAAATGCTTTCGGTCATGGTCTTACTTTACTTATCGATAAAGGATCCAATGAGCAATCTGTTGAACTTGTATTAGAGTCTGCAAAATATTATAAAATAGATGAAGATGATGCACATGCTATGTTGAATGAAATGATTTCAAAGCTTAAAGGATGGCGTGATTTAGCTCTTAAACATGGGATATCTAAGGCAGAGATTAATCGTATGCAAAGGGCATTTAGAGTCGTAGATGCATTTGGCGTTTAATTGACCTGCATCGCTTTGTGTGTATTCCTCGTCAAAGTACGCTAGCATTCCGGAATAGCGTAATTACAGTATAGCGCAACGCTGGGGTAATTCTTTGTATGAACTACAAACCAAGAATTTCCGAAAAGATTGATAAAATTTTACAAATTTTGTAAAAAATTAATAGCTAATTCTTAAAATATCCGAATTGTATTTATGTATTTGACACATGGATATCATTAGGGAATTGTCTTCGTATAGCGATCAACCGATAAGTACACAAGTTCTTCTCGGCTTGCTAAAAGGGTATAGTCGCCCCTGACCTGTTACCAAAAATCGAGACTAAACTAAACTAATCGTAAATCTTAGAGTTGAAGAATAATGTTTATTTGATTTTTTGCAAATAAACAAGTACGATTTGGCCGGTTTCTATGGAACCTGCACCGCTTTCGGGAATTCGATGAAATACATCGGCCCAATGGCCTCCACCTGATACAGTCCCCAGCCTGGTCCCAAACTCGGGAGATCACTAATCACACATTCCACCCACTCCGTTCGTGCATTGCGCGTATGCGCTAAGCTTGGATCTGCATGTACATCAACCAAATGCTTCCCTGGCATCATCACCCACCAAGGATATTCCATGCCGTCATAGCCCCAAGCCATCCCGATGCGCGTATAGCCTTTGGCCTGAATCCTTTTGCGTATTTCCGCATAAGGTCCGCGATTCACTAATTTGTTCTGAAAATAATTGGCCTCGCGCGTTAATTGCCATGCCGCCGGACGTGCCTGCAATTGAACAGAATCCAACAGGATGTCCACAATCCATGCACGCTGCGACTCGGATAAATCGGCTTTAATGCGGTATTGGTCTCCCTGCTTTTCGTAATAAGTACTTAGTTCGGTTCCCCAGCGACTAGTTACGACGCGCTGCCAGTCGGTGGGTGAAAGCTGTTGTTGCGGTACATGCTGCCAACGGCGAATCAGGTTCTCCGCCACCAGGATCGGTTTTGACTTGTTGATGAACAGCCAGGGCCAAGGTAAAATAAATAAGACGATAAGATATTTCGCTTTGGCGCGAGGAATGAATTTTCCTAGGATATAACCGATGCTGATGGCTTGAATTCCATAGAGGCCTACGAGTAAGCGGGCCAACATCGGATTATAGCGGATAAAACTGCAAAATAGCACAAAACCAAGCAGCGAAATGCCTAGCAAAAAGCCTACATGGGGAATGTTTTTTCGGTACTTGATTCCGTAAGCTATGGCCAGTAGGAACAGCAAACTACCTACTATATTGCCCGCCGTATCTTCCGTGTAGCCAAACATCGAGTTGAACACATAAGCATCATAGGTTCCCTCCACCGGATTATCTGGCAAACCCCAAACAGCGTGTAATTGATGTACGGCAGCGTTCACAGCCCGGTTCCAAGGCCCCAAGGGTAAAGCCCAGTCGGTGGCCCAAGTGCGCAGCGTATTGGAATAAGTAATCGCAGGGCTTAATTTCCCATTCGTTACGGCGATGTGCATGGGACTATCGGGTTTGGGCCCTAAAACATGTCCGAAGGTTTGTTGATTGCGTCCTAAAAAGGGTCCCAAAATCAGCAAGGCAATGGGGAGGCTAATCAAGACTTTGGGCAAGATATTTTTGCGCAGATAGCTTAGGTGAAAAAGTAATAAGGGTAGGACAAATAACAGGCTGGTAAATTTGACCAAGGCTCCTAAACTGATTGCCAAAGCGAGCCAAAGCGTATTGTTTTTGTTCTTATGCTCCAGCAGGAAATAAAAACTCGCCAAGACAAAAAAGCCAGCAATTAGATCATTCTGTGTCGTGGTGGACTGAAAAATGACCATCGGATTCAATAGGTACACCAAGATCCCCAATCCCTGCTGGATGCGATGTCCTCCCATGTGGCCGATGATTCGCACAATCAAAAGTAAATTGATGACAAGCGCTGCCCATTGGAAACTGTTTGCCCACAGGTCGCTGCCTTGCAAGAGATAGCTATGTAAAATAAGGTATTCCGCGAGGGGAGAGGAGAAGAGTTGGCGCGCAATCCCCGTCGGGTAAAAGTCTATGTTCCCGTTTTGGGCCCAATGCGCCACACGCGCCATGTGGTAAGACATGGAATCGTAATTGTTGGGCGGGAAATAAAGTGCCTCAGCAAGAAGAATACTTAGCAAAACCAACAGGCCTACGCCCAGTTTCGGTAGCTTGGGAAGTGGTGGAAATTGGGTTTGTTGGTAAGTCGACCAAGCCCTCCTGCCCATCAATAGGCAAGCCAGACCATAGACGATCCAAAGGTTTTGGGCATTAAGCGCATTAAACAGCGATAGGATTTCGGTACAGAGATAAACCGCTGTACTGAAAGCTAGGCATGCTTTGATGAAAGCATCGAAAACGATTGTCCAATGGCTTATGTTTCCTTTGGGAATCCAAAAGGAAATGCTGAGCAGAAAACCAAGGATGAATAAGATCACGTTATTCCACCGTTACAGATTTCGCTAAATTTCGTGGTTTATCCACATCCAATCCGCGTAAAACACCAATGTAATAAGACAATAATTGCGTAGGCAAGACGCTAATGAGTGGGGCCAACAACTCATCCACCTCCGGCACAACCATCACATGGTCGGCCATGTCGCGAATCAACGTATCTCCCTCTGAAATCACCGCAATCACCATGCCTTTGCGGGCCTTAATTTCTTGGATATTACTCACGATTTTCTCGTAATAAGCATCTTTGGTGGCGATGAATAAGACCGGTAGGTTTTCATCGACCAAAGCGATTGGACCATGCTTCATCTCCGCAGCTGGATATCCTTCTGCATGGATGTAGGAAATCTCTTTCAATTTCAAAGCGCCCTCCAAGGCAACCGGGAAGTTGTATCCACGGCCCAAGAATAAGAAATCACGCGCATCTGCGTAATGTTTGGCAACTTCTTTAATAGCTTCATGTGTCGCCAAAGTCGTTTTGACTTTTTCAGGAATCAAGGCTAATTCTGCGATTAAGCGATCGTATTCTGCCGTGGCTAGGGTGCCTTTGGCCTTACCGATCTTCATCGCCATCATAGCTAGAACTGTCAATTGCGCTGTAAAGGCTTTTGTACTTGCAACGCCAATTTCCGGACCGGCGTGCGTATAGGCACCCGCGTGTGAAATACGTGCAATGGAAGATCCCACGGCATTCACTACTCCAAAAATAAAGGCTCCTTGTTCTTTCGCGCGTTCGATGGCGACCAAGGTATCTGCTGTTTCCCCACTTTGGGAGATCGCAATAATGATATCGCCCGGACCAATCACCGGATTGCGGTAACGGAATTCCGAGGCATATTCCACCTCGACCGGAATGCGGCAAAGGGTCTCAATCATGTATTCGGCAACGAGGCCGGCATGCCAACTCGTTCCGCAGGCTACGATGACGATTCTTTTGGCCTGAGAAAATACAGATAAATGTTGTTCAACACCCGCCAAAGTCAACGTCATGTTTTCGCTATCCAAACGGCCGCGCAAACAATCCGTCAATGAATCCGGTTGGTCGAAAATTTCCTTTAACATGAAATGGTCATAGCCACCCTTTTCGATTTGGGCTAATTCCATGTCTAATTGTTGGATGTATGGGGTAATCGGCTCATTTCCCAAATTCTTCAAGATGATTTCATCTTGTGAAATAATGGCCAATTCATAGTCATTCACGTAAATTACTTTCTTCGTGTATTCGATAATCGGCGAGGCATCGGATGCCAAAAAGTGTTCGCCATCACCCACACCAATCACCAATGGACTTCCTTTACGCGCCGCGATTAGTCGGTCTGGGAACCCTTCTTCCATCACAATAATAACATAAGCTCCCACCACGCGCTTTAATGCGATGCGCATCGCCTCTTCCAAGGAATAATTATTGCTTTGTTGGATTTCTTCAATAAAATTCACCAAAACCTCCGTATCCGTCGCACTCTCAAACGTATAGCCCTTTTGAATTAACTCTTGCTTCAAGGATGCATAGTTTTCGATGATTCCGTTATGGACCAAAGTCAATTTGCCTGAATTCGATTTGTGTGGGTGTGCATTCACATCAGACGGTTCGCCATGCGTCGCCCAACGGGTATGCCCTATCCCCACTGACGCCGTCAGGGTGATTTCGTCAGTCCACGATTCCAGCTCAGCAACGCGTCCTTTTTTCTTGAAATTGGTGATGTTTTTGCCATAAAGTGCAATCCCAGCGCTGTCGTAACCGCGGTATTCTAAACGCTTAAGACCTTTTAAAATGATGGGATAAGCGGCTTGTGAGCCGATGTAGGCGACGATTCCACACATAGGATGCTTGTTTTAGGGCT
>JAHEAY010000085.1 GCA_024642485.1 Cytophagaceae bacterium | reverse complement strand
CGATTCACTTCAACAAAATATTTCAGGGGATTCAATTGGTTTACCCATTGAGCCCAATCCGGCATGGTTTCTACGGGCGTGAATAATCCACACATCAGAATAAACAGGATGATAAAAAAGAAGGAGGTAAATAAAGCCTGTTGTTGAGTTTCGACTGCGGTTGAAATGAACAAACCAATTCCAAGCGGGACAAAGAGAAATACGGCTAAGAATAGTTCAAGTAACCCCAAGCTTCCCACCATTGGAATATGAAAGATCAGTCGGCCCAGGGCGATACCCGCCCAAAAAATAAAATGTCCGATAAACCAAAAGGGGATTAATTTCCCAAGGATAAATTCGTATTTCTTTAAGGGGGTTACATTCAGTTGTTCAATGGTTCCAATTTCTCTTTCTCGCACCACATTCAAGGCACAAATTAAGATAATGATTAGGGTCATTACTTCAGCAACGATACCCGGAAGCATAATGGTTTTATAATTTAAGGTAGGGTTGTACCAGAAATTCGTTACGGGTATAATTTTAGGGCTTGCGGAGGTATTTGCATTACCTCGCACGTCACTCATGAAATCTTGAGTTATCGCACTAGCGTAATTTTGAACGATTCCCGCTTTTGAATTATTTAATGCGTTAATTTGAAATTGAACTGCGGGAGGAGAGTTTTGTATTTTGATGTTTTTTTCAAAGTCTTTTGGAATGACTAAAACAAGATCAATGGCATCTCGCATGAGGAGGTCATCCGCCTTTTTTTGATTGTTAATTAAGTCTGTTTTTTGAAAGAAATTAGCTCCCGTAAATTTATGAATGAGTTGGGAAGAGCTTGTACTCTGGTCTAAATCCCAAATTCCCAATCGCAAATTTTTGATTTCATAATTTGCTGCAAACGTGAGTAAGATCACCTGGACTACGGGCAACACGGTCATGAATGGCAGTAATTGCCTATTTCTAAAGATTTGTAAAAATTCCTTTCGGACAAGAACGAGAATGTTGCGCATATTATTTGTTTCGTTTCAGGCTTTGAATACTCACTAAAATAAAGACCGCGGTCATTGCGATTAAGATGGAAAATGGTTTCCAAATAAGTGTTATTCCTGCTCCTTTGATCATGATGCTTTTAATCAAAATGATAAAGTGAGTAGCTGGGATGATGTTAGAAATGAGTTGTAAGGGCAATGGTAAACTTTCAATGGGAAAAATGAAGCCAGAAAGAAGCATGGTGGGCATCATGAGCGACACTAAGCTCGCAAACATCGCTGCTTGTTGTGTTTCTACGCGAGTGGATATAAGAATTCCAAGTGATAAGGAGGCTACGGTATAGACAAAACAGGCTAAAATTAATAAAGCTACAGATCCTACCATGGGTAATCCGAATACAAAGATTCCCAATAGGATGATTAGAAAACTGTTTAGGAGGGAAAGGATCAAATAAGGTATTACTTTTCCAATGATGATCATGTAGGGACTGATTGGAGAGATGGATAGTAACTCTAAGGTCCCAGTTTCTTTTTCTCGTGCTAGGGTTACGGAGGTTAATAAGGCTGAAATAATCAAAAGAATCAAGGCGATTACCCCAGGAATAAATAAGTAAACAGAGAGTAAACGTTGATTGAATATCATCCGCGTGCTTACCTGAATACTTGCGCTGTTTTCGCGCCCATTTTCAGTATTAAAATCCCCTATGATTCCCGATAAATAACTGGTGGTATTGATCGCTGTATTAATATCGCTTGCATCTGCAATTAATTGTACTTGAGCTTTTTTTGCATGATATAAATCTTGCTGAAAGTTCGTGGGAAAAAAAATAACAAGTTTGACTTTGCCTGATTTAAATGCCTTGGGGATGTCTTGAGGTTTTTCTAAAGTTTGTTCTACTACGAAATAGCCGGAACCAATGATTCGATGAATCAACTTTTCCGATGTTTGACCTTTCGATTGATTTAAGATTCCGATAGGGATATTTTTAAAGTCGTTATTTAGCGCATAGCCGAAAATGACTACCAGCGCGATGGGTAATGCGAAAAGAATCATCATTGTCCGCGTATCGCGGAAAATATGATAGAACTCTTTTTGAACGAAGGCATAGAATTTTTTCATCAAATTATATTTTGTTTGCCGTTCCGCGGGCGAGAAGTTGAAACACGGCATCCATACTATCCACTTGAAAAGAGGTCTTCAATTCACTTGGCGTTCCTAATGCTTTAATGAGTCCATCTACCATGATGGACACTCGGTCGCAATATTCCGCTTCATCCATGTAGTGCGTCGTAATAAAAATGGTCACCCCATCGTTAGCCGCTTCATAAATTAAGTCCCAAAACTGGCGACGTGTGATAGGGTCGACTCCTCCAGTGGGTTCATCTAAGAAAACCACTTTGGGCTTGTGTATAAGGGCTAAGGCGAACGCTAATTTCTGTTTCCATCCCAGCGGAATTGTTTTCACTAATTTGTGAATGACAGACTCTAACTGAAACTTGGAAACGATGCCTTTGGATCGATCCTTTATTTCTTGTCGGCTTAACCCATAAATCCCACCATAGAAATCAATATTTTCTTGGATGGTCAAATCCTCGTAAAGGGAGAATTTTTGACTCATATAGCCTATGTTTTGTTTGACAAGTTCTGCTTGTGTGGCTACATCAAAACCGGCGACACTCGCCTCTCCTGACGTTGGGGTTAAGAGGCCACTAAGCATACGCATTGCGGTGGTTTTCCCGGCGCCGTTCGCCCCTAGAAACCCAAAAATTTCTCCCTTTTTTACCTCAAAGCTGATGGCATTTGTGGCAATAAAGGAACCAAATTTCTTCGTAAGTTGATTTACTTTAACGACTGTTTCCATTCTCCATGAGGTATATAAATGTGTCTTCTATTGTCGGAGGAATGTTCACTATTTCTGCATCTGAAAAGGAACCTGCGGACAAATATTCTTTTATCTCGTTCATTTGAATAGCATTTTCTGAAAAGGCTATATGGAGGTATTCTCCAAAAGCATAACAATAGCTTACCTTTTCCCAGGCTCTTAGCCATTCGGTTAATGCATATTTCTTCTGACTTTTAATCGCAAATAGTTGCCAAGGGAATTGGCCTGTTATTTTACTTGGCGTATCAATGGATAGTATTTTTCCTCCTTGTAAAAACGCAATTCGGTCGCATAAATTCGCTTCATCCATATAAGGGGTAGATACTAAAATGGTGATTCCCTGTGATTTTATTTCGTGAAGCATTTGCCAAAATTCTTTCCGAGAAACAGCATCCACGCCGGTGGTAGGTTCGTCAAGAATTAAGACTTTTGGTCGATGGATCAGCGCACAACACAAGGCTAATTTCTGTTTCATTCCTCCAGAAAGTGCTCCTGATTTTCGATCTTTAAACGGTTTTAGTTGGTCATAGATCGATTGTATTAAGGAGTAATTTTCCTCAATTGTGGTGTCAAAAGCCCTGGCAAAAAAGGACAAGTTTTCTTCTACACTTAAGTCAGGATACAGGGAAAAACGCCCAGGCATATAACCTATAATTTTTCGAATAGATGCTTTTGAATCATTCGTATCCATTCCCAGTATACTGGCTTTCCCGTCTTCAGCACTAAAAAGGGTGACCAAGATCTTAATCAACGTCGTTTTTCCAGCACCATCTGGCCCTATCAATCCAAATAATTCCCCCTCTTCTACGTCTAAACTTATTTGATCTAAAGCTTGGACTTCAGCATATCTTTTGGATATCGATTCTATATGTATTGCGCTCTTTTTCAATCTGATGCTTAGTTTAAAATAACTTCTGCAGGCATCCCCATTTTTAACCCACCGTCATTCACTACTTTGATCTTAACGGCATAGACAAAATTGACGCGATCTTGTTTTGTTTGAATAATTTTTGGGGTGAATTCTGATTTTGGACTTACCCAGATGACCTTTCCCGTGTACGTTTTGTATGCTCCTGCTGCCTCATCAATACGGACCTTAACGCTCTGATTAAGTTTAACTTGGCTTAATTGATCTCCGGAGAAATAGGCACGTAAAATTAGGTTGGATAAATCTGCGATTTTGTACAATGGTTTACCATAGGATACGATTTCGTTTGCCTCTACAAATTTAGCTGTAACGGTACCATTGATTGGATTTAACACCTTGGCTTGATCTAACTGAAGTTGAATTTGGTTGATTTGTTCTTTCAGACCAGCTGCTTCATTAGTAATGGTTTTTGCTTGACTTTTTAAGGCAATTTCTTGGGCTTTCAGTTGGCTTTTTTGCGTGATAATTTGCTTATCTAATTGCGTGATTTGCGCTTGGATATCATCCACCTGCTTAGGTGTTGCAGCTCCATTTGCCAGTAAATTTGAAACTCTGTTTAGTTCATAAGCAAAGGTTTTTCGTTGACTTTCAGAGCTAGCGATTTGATTTTGCAATACGTTTAATTGAGCTTCAATGGCAGGGGATTTGCTTTTGACTGTTCGGATATTTGCCTCAACAATATTTTTTTGTTGGGCTAAAATAGAGGGGTCGATTTCTGCAACGAGTGTGCCCGCTGAAATGACATCTCCCTCCGAAAGTAAGATGGATTTAATTTTTCCATTTGCCTCGGCAGAAACGATCGTTTCGGTCGCTTCAAAATTGCCATAAGCGTCGGCTTCTTTTGTTTGATTGCAGCTTACTAATGATGCGCAAATTAGAAGGGATAAGTAAATAGATGATTTCATATGATTGATTTATAAAGAAGAATTTGAGTCAAATAATAACGTAGCGTCTTGAAGGAAAGCTAGTTTCTGAATTTGGTGTAATAGGTAGGATTGTTTAGCTAATTTTTCTGCATTTTTTTCTGTTACGAATTGTGTCGCTGTGATTGTACCCAGATCTAATTCTGAGGCAGCCGTAACGCTGATGCGTTCCCGAATGCTTATCATGGCTTGATCCATTTCAATCAACTTCTCATAGCGTTTCACTTCCTCTGACATTTTCGTGTATTGCATCGAAAGTTGGCGTTCTAAATCGCTTTGGTGTTGAAGAATTAGTTCTTTTTGTAATTGGGAGCTTTTTTGGTTCAGGCGTTTCGTGTAGAAAGAGGAAAGGTCCCAATTTAGTCGGACACCCATCAAATAATAGGACTGAAATTCGTTTTTCAACATATTTAAAGCCGGATTTCCGTAGCCACCTTGTCCGAAAACGAAGGCTTTAGGGCGTAGCTTCGATTGATTCAGCTCTTCGGTTGTCGCAATTAAAGATTGCTGATTTTGAAGCAGTTTCATTTCATAGGTTTCATAGGAAAGCGGTGTGATCTTTTGAATGTTAGCCGGGATTTGGAATGAGGTTAGGTTGTTTAGTTTCATGCCGGTTAATAGATTTAACATTTCAACGGCAATCGTTTTTGCAGCACTGATATCTGTAATTTGCTGTTCAATTTTAAGCAACTCAACAGCTAAAATATCAAGTTGATTTTTCGTGCGCGCACCAAAGCGAATGCCCGTCTCTAAGACGCTTTTCCTTGCTAAAATTTCTTCTTTGGCTGTTTCCCAAATCTGCCGATTTTCTTGAGCCAATAAAGCACTAAAATATATTTTTTGTGTTTCTTGAAGGAGATTTCGATTCGCTAACTGAATGCGAGTGAGTGAGTTTTTTGAGCTAAGGTCTTGAAGCATTGTTCTTGTCTTGCTTGCACCTCCATCGTAGATTAATTGATTTATATCAATAAAAGTTTTGTATTGATCTTTATTGATCGGGGTCATACGAAGGTTAGGTATTTCGATGGCTAACCCTGTAACCTCCGATTGATAAGTTGTTTGCCCGTTGAGTGACATTTGCGGTAACCATCCTGTTTGAATGACACGCGCGTTTAGCTTACCTAGTTCTTGCTCGATTTCTTTTTGTTTAGTACTGGTCGCTGTTTTTTGAGTCGCTTCTAAGCACATAGCAAGCGTCACATTTTGACCTAGCAAGGGTTTCCCAATGAGTAGAATTGCCCAAAGTGTGTAAATTTTTATTTTCATCTTTTTGACTTTTGTGTCTGACAATATTGTCAGTTTTTAGGTAAATTTTTTTAAGGTTTGATGCTTCTTAAAATTAAGCGAGTGACTTCTGTCTTACGCGTTTCTAAAAGGTCTTTAAATTCTTTTTCATTCGTCTGAGTTACTAACATGATCATTGGTTTAGCCAAAACAGGGAATGCACAAAGTGAAATGATGTGCATAAATAATTGGATGGGCTCAATGGGGGTAATTCGGCCAGCTTTGATTTCGGCATTTACTTGTGTGAGAAATGGTTCGATAGTAGGCTTATCTCCATCGAGTAAATTTTCGACAAATTTTATCCCAAGGCTGTTTAACTCATTAATGATGAACAGGGGCATAAATGGATTTTTCAATCCTAGTTCAATGTAATTTTTAACAAACGACGCTATTTTGTCCTCAAAAGCCAGATCGCTATTCAAGATTTTTAACATCTGCGGAAGCGCTTGACGCATCAATGTTTTAGCAATTTGATGGTAAAGCAGTTTTTTGGATCTGAAATAGTAGTTTAATACCGTACGTTTAATGCCTGCCCGTTCTGCAATTTCTTGCATCGTAGCGTTTTCAAAGCCTTTTTCGACAAAGACTTGAAAGGCTGATACTAAGATTTCTTCTTCTGGGCTTTCCATGCTGACAACTACGTTTGACACAAATGTCAGAATTTATTTTTA
>JAHEAY010000083.1 GCA_024642485.1 Cytophagaceae bacterium | reverse complement strand
CCAAAAACTTGCGAGCAGTGGCTGATTGGAATCAGGATGGAGATTTTGATGATGCGGATGAATTAATCAATGCGTCGACAAACCTAAGTGCAAACAGCATTAACCTTTCCATTACCCCACCTAGTAGTGTTTCGGTCAACAAACGCTATAAGGTGCGCATATTGGCATCAAACGATCCGATTTCAGGCAGTTGTGGCACCATTTCGAATGGAAATATCCTCGAAACAAGCATTCAAATTTTACAGGCTTCCAACGACATTGAAGCCGCAAGTATCTCCACTCCCGTGGGTAATTTCTGTCAAAATACTGGCAGCCTCAAACTCATTGCAAGGGTGAAGAACAGTGGCACCAAAACTCAATACAAAGTACCCGTTCAGATTACAGTTTTTGAAAATGCCCAACAGATTGGAACCTTAAAAGGCATTGTCGATAAAATCATTGCAGGTCACGAACAAGAGCTTGCCTTGCAAGCAGATATCGCACTCCTAGCAGGCAAAACATACAATTTTGAGCTCACAAATCAGTTGGCAAGCGACCAATACGCCCCCAACAACAAAATCCAAATTCAACAGAAAATTGAAAGCCCTCAAACTCCAGTAGCGACAGGAACCCAATGTACCCCGGGGACTTTGGTCAATTTGACATCCCTTAGCGATGGGGCACTTTGGTATGCGAATAATACATTAGTAGGTTCAGGACCGAAGATTAGCCTTCCAGCAACTGCCACCTACCAAGTTGCGCAGGCCGATTTTTCTGGCAGCCTGAGTCCAAGTGGTAAATCGGCATTTGGAACAGGAACCTATTACGAAAATTTCGGACCACAACCCATCTTTGAAATCAAAAGCCCCATCGTTTTAGAAAGTGCCCGCATCTATGTGGGAACCTCTGGAACGATTACGTTCAGCGTATACAACAAGGATACAGGAGAACTTGTGGCCTCCACAACCAAGGAAGTAGAAGCCACACGCACGCAGAGCAATTTGACGCGCGTAGGAGGCCAACTCATCGACGATAAAAGCGATCCAGGTCAAATCGTCTATTTGAACCTAGCTTTCCCGAAGGCTGGGAGCTATTTGATTTCGCAAGCTTGTTCAAATGGAGCCAGTATTTTCCGAAGTAACCGAAGCTTGGCGGATACGATTAACGCACCCACTAATATGGGTTATCCCTACAGCATAGCCAATATTGTCTCCTTAACTGGAGCAAAATACAATAGCTCAGCGATAACCACGGGCTATTATTATTTCTATGACATGAAATTCCGGTCCATGGGTTGCCCGAGTCCCCGGAGCCAAGTAGCTGTAAACACAAGCCCAAGTCCCACAGTCAGCATAAGTCCAACAGGAACCCTAACAGCTTGTTCGAATGAAACAAAATCCTTGGTGGCAACCTATAGCGAAAATTCATCCGTACAATGGTTATTGAATGGTGTTGCTATCGCGGGAGCGACGCAGGCAAGTTTTTCGGCAAATAAATCCGGAGTTTATCAGGCCCAAGTTAGCAACATCTCCAATTGCAGCAACATAAGCAGTAACTTCAATTTAGTCTATTCAAACCCTTTATCTCCTTTGTTGTCCTATGCAAATGGGGTCTTAAAATCGTCAGGCGGGAATAACATGCAATGGTATTTGAATGGAAAAGCGATCCCTGGAGCGGTTGAAGCCAATTACATGCCCACAGAATCGGGGACCTATGCGATCAAATTAACAGACATCAATGGCTGTTTGGCAAGTTCAGAAAACTATAGCATCAGCATCCTAGCTAATGAAGAGCTAAACCCATACTTGCAAATCACCGCCTTCCCTAATCCCACACAAAATGAAATTACACTTGGTTTGCCGGATGAGCTTCTGCATTCAGCTTCTCTGAAAATTGAGCTTTGGAACCAGGTAGGCCAAAGGATAAAAACGGTAAATTTCGAAAACCCAAGTCAACAAATTCATATAGATGTGAGGGAACTAACGAATGGAAATTATATCTTTTCATTCCCTGAAATCCCGAATCAGGCAGGCATCAAATTTGTTAAATTTTGACAAGATAACGTCCGCTACTATTCCCAGCTAACATTTTCTCAAATACGGCAGGAACCTCCTCAAGATTAATTTCTTGACTGAGGCCTTCCAAGTCGACGGACCAGATTTCAGCTATTTTATCCCAAAAAACCTGTTTATAGGACAAAGGAGATTCTGCAGAATAAATGCCAAGCATGCGCGTGCCTCGCAAAATAAATGGATAAACCTGCATAGGCAATTCAACCCCCGCCGCCATGCCACAAACAGCAACAGATCCCCCGAAATTCAATCGTTTGACGACTTGAACTAAGTAATCTCCACCCAAGGTATCTATCGCACCGGCATACTCCATGGCATAAAGTGCTTTAATTGGTTCTTCAGCAAAATGCTGCCTCGAAATCACGCGCGAAGCTCCTAATCCTTTCAATGTTTCCTCCAACTCAGGTTTTCCGCTAAGGGCAACAACTGAAAATCCTAAATGACTCAACAAGCGAATACTAATCATCCCCACGCCTCCACTTGCACCTGTTACCAGCACCTCCCCTTTTTCAGGGCTTAGCTGATTAGAAATCAAGGCCTCCACGGCCATGGCAGCAGTTAATCCCGCAGTTCCCCATTGCATAGCGATGCGCGAAGGTAATTGTGCTGGAATTTCGATAACCCAATTGGCTGGCACACGGATGTATTCCGACAAACCACCATGCGAATTCATTCCCATATCAAAGCCGGTGACCAACACGCGGGTGCCTGTTTGGAATTTTCCAGAAAGATCAGATACAACTACACCTGCAGCATCTATACCAGGAATGTGTGGAAAATTTCGGGTAATGCCTTTATGGCCACTGGCCGACAAAGCATCTTTATAATTCAAGGAGGAATATGCTACTTTTATCAGAACCTCTGATTCCGGCAAAAAAGTTAAAGGTAACGTTTGAAGCGCTGTGGACGCCTGGCCCTCAGGACTGATTTCCGTTACGAGTGCACGAAAAGATTGCATAAGCCTTATTTCTTAGCCCAGAAAAAGATCATTCTAGGGGATTTTTGTTCATCAAACTTAGCTAAAGAATAGTCACCCGCCAAATTGAGAAACTTCAAGCCCGCTTGTTCCGCATAAGCTAAAAAATCATCCTTTGAAATCAATTCAACTTTTTCCTGAAAAGCATAGGATTGACCTTGATCCTCGAAAGAAATGGATTTATAGAGATAGCCATTTTCTTCCCAACGTTTAATATGAAACTTGATTGCTCCGCGTTTGACAACTTCTTCCGGAACCAAATTCGCAAGTATATAAGTGGGGTTCAGAAAATCCATCACTAGAATACCATCTTTTTTTAATCCTCCAGCAAACGTTTGGAACGCTCGAGCATTATCAGAAGGCTCATCAAAATAGCCAAAACTCGTAAAAAAGTTAAATACAACATCGTAATACGCTTGCTTAGGCAGGGGCTCACGAAGGTCGTGTACGAAGAAATGTAAGTGTTTATTGGCCAAACGATTCGCCTCCTCAATACTACTCGGGGACAAATCAAAACCCTCCACATGCATCCCATGGCGCTGTAACATTTTGGCATGACGACCTTTGCCACAAGCCGCATCTAAAACGAATGCTCCAGGAGCAATGTTCAAATAAGCCTGTAAGGTTTCAATAAAATGCTTGGCTTCTTGATCATCCCGACTCGCATATAATTGATGATAATAAGGGGAATCAAACCATGTGCTAAACCACGTTGCTTTTTCCATTATTTGCGCAAGGCGAGGTTTTGTAAAAAATCTTGATAAGCCAAATGAATTCCATCCGCCAACTCGATATGGTGTTTCCAGCCTAATTGATGTAGTTTTGAAACATCCATCAATTTACGCGGTGTGCCATCAGGCTTGGATACATCCCAACGAATTTCTCCTTCAAAGCCCACAATTTGTTGAACTGTTTCTGCGAGTTCTTTAATTGTTACGTCTACACCCGTACCGATATTCACCAATTCAGCATCGCTGTAATTTTCCATTAAGAATAAACACGCCTCCGCTAGATCATCTGCATACAAGAATTCGCGCATGGGAGATCCCGTTCCCCACAATTCCATGGTTGCATCCCCTCGCTCTTTCGCCTCATGAAACTTTCGAATCATGGCAGGCAACACATGTGAATTCTGCAAATCGTAATTATCATTGGGACCGTATAAATTAGTCGGCATCACTGAAATAAAATCACAACCATATTGCGCGCGGTAAGCCTCGCACATTTTAATTCCTGCTATTTTGGCAATGGCATAAGGCTCGTTGGTCGGCTCTAATACACCTGTCAATAAATAAGACTCTTTCAGTGGCTGAGGGGCCATTTTAGGGTAAATACAAGATGACCCTAAAAACATCAATTTCGTCACTTGATTTAAATATGCCGCATGAATGACGTTATTTTGAATAGCTAAATTTTCATACAAAAAATCTGCCCGGTAAGTATTATTCGCAATGATACCACCCACTTTGGCAGCAGCTAGAAACACATAATCCGGCTTTTCTAGTTGGAAAAATTCCGAAACGGCTTGTTGGTTCCGCAAATCCAATTCCTGGGATGTACGAACAACGATGTGTTGATAGCCATGCGCCTGTAACTGTCGAACGATGGCAGAGCCCACCATTCCTCGGTGTCCTGCTACATATATTTTAGCTTCCTTTTTCAATGATTGATTGCTATGAGATAATTAACTCGTAAAAAACCTTGCAAAAATACACAAACTACCCTAGCTAATCATTTAAATTCCTATTTTTGGAAAATTTTTTTGAGCGCTTAGCGTTCTAAAATGCCATGAAAATCAAGTTTCTTATTTTTGGTTTCCTTGTTTTAGCTGTCTTTTCAAGCTATGGTCAGGCACAAGCGGTCATTTCTACAAAAAAACCTTTGACAGACACAAGCTCTCAGAAGGGATTTCTTGGAGGTCGACTTAGCACGGGATTAGAGGAACAATTGGACGGCGCAAAAAAAATCAAATCGGAAGGAAAAGCAATTATTGAGGATTTGGGAATCAAAAACCTGGGCATTAAAGCGAGCATGCTCGCACGCCGAGCAACCAAAAAAGCACTCCCGAAAGACGAATATTCAGGAATAAAAACAGAGAGACGTCTTGGCAATTATGGTAGTGGGACCCGGAATACGCAGGAAGAAATCAATGTGGTCAAATATGTCGAAGATGAGGCAGTTAGTCCTTATGTTGCAGAAATTTGGTGGTTCGATCCAGCACAATCACGGATTGTAACCGGATCATTGAAAGATAACAAATCGGCACAAATCTGTCACGGCCCTTTCCGACGTGTTGTGAACCAAAATGTAACAGAACAAGGATATTTCTACATGGGAGCCAAGGATGGCCGATGGGAAACCTATAGTCCTGACGGAGAATTACTCAACAAACAATATTTTCATCGCGGATTCCCAGTTGAATCTCACATAACCTATTTTGATAACGAAAAAAAGAAAATCAAAGAATTGATTCCCGTGGTTTATGGCAAAATTCGGGGGCAATATCGTGCATTTTATGCGAGTGGAAATGTCAAAGAAGAAGGCATGCTGGATGACAGCATACGTGTGGGCCGCTGGCGCGAATATTATGAATTTGGCACAGGTGGCCGATTAAAGAAAGAATGGCGCTACGGAAAAGACAAGTTTGACTCACAAGAACCGGAATTGGTTCAAGAGCGCGACGGACAAGGAAAAATTATTTACCAACTCAAAACGACGCTAGACTAATGGTGTGGCTATTGATTTTATGGGTAAAGTTTATGTCGGGATTCTGTACGGCACAGGAACCGACGATGCCCTTAAATCCCTTTGATGGTTACCGTTTTCAAGTCAAACATACAGACCAACAGGCTACATTAATTAATTATGCTCCTGTCGATTCGGAAGAAGATTCAGAAGACTCGGACGACGACCTAACAGATTCCGCTTATGTAAGTAAGGCGACTTTAGAAGCTTTAATCCCCCATTTTACTCAAAATACCCTACATCGTTACAACTATCAAGATCGCTTAAGTCAGGCGCATCTTTGCCCCATTTTAACCCCGCCCGATACACATACAAATAGTTAGATTATTGTTTTGACACATTAAAAACGTTTGTATGAACTTTCAATATTATCGTAAATCTCTCTTGACAGGAGATTGGAAATCGGGTATAGCCGTATTTCTTGTTGCCCTTCCCTTATGCCTAGGTATCGCCTTAGCCTCGGGCGCCCCATTAATGGCAGGCCTTGTTGCCGGCATCATAGGTGGGATGCTTGTTTCGCTTCTTTCCGGCTCAGAACTTTCGGTCAGTGGCCCCGCAGCTGGCCTAACCATCATCGTCGCAAATGCCATTCATGAATTAGGAAGCTTCGCTGGATTTTTAATTGCAGTCATTCTGGCAGGCGTGATTCAAATTATCCTGGGCTTAATTAAAATGGGGAAAATTGGTGGCTTTTTCCCATCATCCGTAATCCGAGGCATGCTTGTCGCCATTGGTATTGTTATCATTTTAAAGCAGATTCCACATGCATTTGGGGATGACTTAGACTTCATCGGAGAATTTGAATTCTCTCAAATTGCTGATGGTCAAAATACCTTTACAGAATTAATGGCATCATTCCGTGATATTAAGTTAGGTGCATTAATCATTTC
>JAHEAY010000076.1 GCA_024642485.1 Cytophagaceae bacterium | reverse complement strand
ACTTAACTGTAAAAGAAGTAAATGAATTAGCTACTATCCTTAAGGATGAGTACGGTATCGAACCAGCTGCTGCTGGTGCTGTTATGGTTGCAGGTCCTGCAGCTGGTGGCGCTGACGGTGGTGAGGCTGCTGCTGAGAAATCATCTTTCGATGTAATCTTGAAATCAGCTGGTCCTAACAAATTAGCTATCGTTAAATTAGTGAAAGACTTAACTGGTTTAGGTTTGAAAGAAGCTAAAGACGTAGTAGATGCTGCTCCAAAAGCAGTTAAAGAAGGTGTATCTAAAGACGAAGCTGAAGGTTTGAAAAAATCTTTAGAAGAAGCTGGTGCTGAAGTTGAATTGAAATAATTCAATTACCTGATTATTCAAAAAAGGGAATGGCAACATTCCCTTTTTTTTGGTTTATTTGAAAGCTGAATACATACAAACATGCGCGACATTATCCAACTCCTCCCTGATGCTATAGCCAATCAAATTGCGGCAGGAGAAGTCGTGCAAAGACCTGCCTCCGTCGTCAAAGAACTCATGGAGAATGCCATTGACGCCGGTGCTACTTCTATTCAGCTGATTATCAAAGATGCCGGAAAAGGCATCGTTCAAGTCATCGATGACGGCTGTGGCATGTCGGAAACCGATGCCCGCATGTGCTTCGAACGCCATGCGACCTCTAAAATTCGCCGAGCAGAAGATTTATTCAGCATCAAAACCATGGGCTTTCGCGGCGAAGCGATGGCATCTATCGCATCCGTAGCCCAAGTTGAATTAAAAACAAAACGTGCCGATGATGAATTAGGCACTTGCATAAAAATTGATGGTTCCGTTTTAAAGAGCCAAGAAAGCATTCAAGCTCCTCCAGGATCCTCCATTGCAGTCAAAAACCTATTTTATAATATCCCCGCAAGAAGGAATTTTCTTAAATCCAATCCCGTTGAAATTCGCCACATCCTTGATGAATTCCAACGCATCGCTTTGGCACATCCCGAGATCAAATTTTCCTTCATTCAAAACGATCAAGAAACTTATGCCCTGCCGCCTGAAAAATTAGGCAAGCGGATTGTTGACTTATTCGGCAAAACCTACCGGGAGCAATTAGCAGCTTGTGAGGAAAACACAAGTTACGTATCGATTAAAGGCTATGTGGGCAAACCTGAACATGCCAAAAAAACCCGTGGTGAACAGTTCTTCTTTGTGAATGACCGCTTCATTAAAAACGCCTACCTCAATCATGCAGTCATGAGCGCTTACGAGCGTCTATTACCCGACGGTGCCTTCCCGTTCTATGTTTTGTTTCTAAGCATCGATCCAGCGCACATTGACATCAATGTTCACCCGACGAAAACAGAGATCAAATTCGAAGACGAAAGGTCTATTTACGCCATTATTCAATCCGCCGTTCGGAAGACTTTAAGCATTCATAACTTAATTCCTTCTTTGGATTTCGATAGCAACGTTAATTTCCACTCCCCTGCCATTTCCACACCGCGCCAAGAACCACACTCGGCTTACAGCGATTCCAGCTACAAACCGAAACCCGTTCAGGACGCATGGAAGAAATTATACGAAGGATTGCAGAATAACATAGACGCATTTGAACAACAAGCACCTCAAACGCAGTCTGCTCTTTTCCCTTCTGCCATGAACGAATTTAAAACCGTTCAAAGCAAAGCCAATGATCGCCCAGAATTAAGTAGTTCCCAGTCCAATTTTCAGTCAATTCAAATCCTGAATAAATTTATTGTACTAAGCATCTCCAGTGGTTTACTATTAATCGACCAAAAACGTGCTTATCAGCGTGTTCTCTATGATCAATTCATGGATAATTTGCAGCGGAAGAATGGAGCGTCCCAACAATTATTATTCCCTAAAGTACTTGAAATCAATCCTGCAGACCAGCTTCTGTTAAGCGAAATCAGCGATGAAATCAATGACATAGGATTTAGATTACAGAATAATTCCAAAGGCCAAATTGAAATCGTAGGCGTTCCTTCGGAAATTGGAGATGAAGATGGGCAAGTGTTATTGGAAGGAATTTTGGAGCAGTTAAAGCATGCCTCTTCAGACTTAAGTGCGCATCGGGCAGAAAAGATTGCACAAACGATGGCCAACCGATCAGCCGTACGTTTTCATCAAAAACGCTTAAATGATTTAGAGATTAATGCACTCATCGAACAATTGTTTGCAAGTACAAATCCGAACTCCTCGCCTAATGGCGAAGCCATTAGCCAGGTATTAAACGAAGAATCCTTAATTCAATTACTTCGCTAGTTCAACAGCGCGATCACGCGCAGCGAAAATCCCTTGTTGTAAACCTTCACCCACTTGCATTTCAGCAAAGGTCTTCAATGCTGCCTCTGTCGTTCCTCCTTTGGATGCTACTGCTTGAATCAATTCGTCCAAAGACTTATCACTTGTTTGCATTAAGTGATAAGAACCTAGCATCGTTTGCTTAACTAATAAAGCAGACATCGCAGGGTCGAAGCCCATGGTAATACCTGCATCGATCATCGATTTGATCAAATAAAAGAAATACGCTGGTCCACTACCACTCAATCCTGTAACCGCATCAATTAAAGCTTCGTCTTCTAAGAAAACGGCACGGCCGGTGGAATTAATTAAATTTTCAACTTTTCGAACATCTGCAATTCCTACTGCAGGTGCCGCTGCAAATGCCGTCATACCCATACCCAATAATGCTGGGGTATTTGGCATGGCGCGAACAATTAAATCATGCTTCAAAGATTCCTGCAATTTATGAATCGGAATACCCGCCATGATCGATAACACAATCTGATTTGTTTGCAACAAGGCTGACAATTCGTTCGCCACACTCGCGTAATCCTGTGGTTTAACAGAAAGAATCACTAAATCAACCGCAGAAATTTTTTCAGAAATTGTATCGACAACAACCCCTGCCTTTTGCTCTTGTAAGACAGCTCCGCGCTCTTTATTCTTCTCAATCAACAAAAGGTCTTCCTTGCTAACTAAATTATATTGAATAAAGGAATTAGCGAATGCCATCCCCATATTTCCACAGCCAATGATTGCGATTTTCATATTGCTATTTTGAAAAAAGGTTTGCTAAATACTGATTTAATGAGTCGCCACGAAGACCTTTGGCGATAACTTTGCCTTGAGGGTCCAACAAAAATGTCATCGGTATCGAAGAAACTTGATAGGCTTGAGCAGCGACGGAATTCCAATATTGTAAGTCGGAGACATGCGGCCAGGTCAATTGATCTTTCGCAATGGCATTAATCCATGCAGCTTTTTCCTGATCAAGACTTACACCAAAAATCTCAAATCCCTTGTCCTTATAGGTCGCATAGGTTTTGATAACATTGGGGTTTTCGCGCCGACAGGGTCCACACCAACTCGCCCAAAAATCAATCAATACATATTTGCCCCTTAAATCAGATAAGCGCATGATTGGACCCGCAGGAGTGGGTAACGCAATTTCAGGAGCATCAGAACCAATGCTCACCCCTTTCAGGCGTTTCAAATTCTCTAAAAAGGGTTTGACTTGCGGATGATTGGGTTTTACTTTTCGAAAGCGCTCACCGATTTCCTCCAATAAAGCCAATTCTTTATCGGCCGGCAAAAAATTCGTAGCCCATAATGCAACCAAATGCGTCCCCATAGAAGGAATTAATGCCTTTATTTTGGCAAATTGTGCTTGTTGGGCCGCATCAAATGCCGCTTGAATTCTTGCTTGTTCCCCTGGCTTATCTTGTAATTCTTTGGTCCAAACTGCAACCTTAGCTTGTAAAGTATTCGTCAATGCAAACAATTGATTCATGAATACAATGTTTGGAGACTCGCTCTGTAGCTGAAATGAACCCGCCTTTTCAGGGGTGTTAATTCCTTCGGCTTGAACCAACACGCGTTCACCTCCTTCAAGAATAACCAATACTTTTTGCGGATTAGGTACATCAAAAAAATTGATCAGATAAAAGCCTCCTTGATCGAGCACCTTTCCCTTGAATACAACTTGTTTTTGGGAATTTGGCAATAAGGAATCGACTTTGATGGCCTGACCTCTACCGTTGATCCATTCCAAAAATACTTTCTTTTGAGGAACGACCTGATTTGCCCGAACGGTCACTTCAAATTCTTGCGAAAATCCCAAAAAGCTTATGCAAACACCGAGAAAAACAAGTAAATGCTTCATCTATTTATGTTGTTGGAGTGCCTCAGACACTAATTGATTCACCCGTTTTGGATCAGCGGTTCCTTTAGAGCGCTTCATCACTTCCCCAATAAATAAGGCGATAAGGCCTTTTTTACCTTGATGATATTCCTTGATTTTATCTGGAAATGCGGCTAGAGCGGCTTCAACAAAGGCGGGTAATTCGTCTTTGGCATCTTGATTCAACCAACCTTGTTCTTCGATGATTTGGCTAGGCTCCTTAGCAGGAGATGCTATACAAAGCTCGAATAACTGGTGTACTGCCAAATTGTGTGTGATGGTTCCTTTTTCGACCAAATCTACTATTTCAGCCAAATGTTTGGCATCCAATTCAAAATCAGAAATCGCTAATCCCTTATCATTTAGGTGTGATTTCACAGGGCCCATCAGCCAGTTTGCGACAGCTTTATATGCCTGAGTATGCGAAGTTACCGATTCAAAATACAAAGCCATTTCACGCGTTTCGGCTAAGAAATGGGCGTCATAGGCAGGTAATTGATATTGCTCGATGAACTTATGTTCTTGTTCCCAAGGCAAGGTTGGCATCATTTCCCGAATCTCTTCCAGCCATTTCTCTGAAATTTCTAGGGGTGCCAAATCTGGTTCAGGGAAATAGCGATAGTCATTCATGGTTTCTTTAACGCGCATGCTGTGGGTTTTCCCCGTGTGGGCGTCAAAGGTCCGCGTTTCCTGAATTAATTTTTCGCCTTTTAATAATGCCTCTTCTTGTCGGCGGCACTCATATTCAATTGCACGTTGAATATTACGCAGTGAATTCATGTTTTTAATCTCTACTTTGGTGCCAAGGGTAAAAGTACCTTTGGGGCGCAAAGAAATGTTCACATCGGCGCGAAGGGAGCCTTCTTCCATATTTCCGTCACAAATACCTAAATAGCGGACTAATTTACGTACTTCAGACACCATGGCAAACGCTTCCTCTGCGGAGTGAATAGCAGGTTCAGTCACCATTTCAATCAAAGGAGTACCAGCTCGGTTGTAGTCGATAAAACTAAAGGGATTATCCCCTTCATGTAAAGACTTTCCAGCATCTTCCTCGAGGTGAATATGATGAAAAGGCAGTACTTTTAGGCCTTCGGCTAAATGAACTTGAATGGAACCACCGATACAGATAGGTGTCTTATCTTGTGTGATTTGATATCCTTTTGGAAGATCGGGGTAGAAATAATTTTTTCGATCAAAATTTTGCCAACGGGCAATTTCGGAGCCTAGTGCAAAACCCATTTTTATTGCAAACTCCACTGCTTTTTTGTTCAAATGGGGCAAAGTTCCTGGATGACCAAGCGTAATAGGTGATATAAGCGTATTTGCATCCTGACCAAAGCGAACTGGATCACTTGCAAATATTTTAGAATCCGTTTGTAATTGGGCATGAATTTCAAGGCCAATTACCGGTTCATAGGTCGAAGATTGAAAAGTACTCACGAATTTATAGGCTAATACTAGATAAAACTAAGTAAAGATAAAAAAACCTAAGCGAAAACAACCCTTAAGAGGCTTTCATTTTACACGTACAGGCAGTTTTATGCTTATAATTTACCCAATAAGCGTATGCGACTGAGCACCCTAAAAGAACTCCAAAAATCCAATTATAGGATTGGTTACCCAAAGAAACTTCGAGCACTTTTAAAACAAATGCTAGCACTAAAAAATAAAGTGGCTTAAGTCGTTTATGTTTTTGATAATCTAAAATCAAAATATAAGCCGCTAATCCAAAGCTAGATAATACCAATGACCATTCTACCGTGGTTGAAAATGCCAAACTCCCTACGATATAGGGCGCAAAAAAAATAATAAATGGCATCGCTAAACAATGAATCGCGCAAAGAGCGGACAAAAAAAGTCCTAATCTTTCCATGGGAATCATTTGCTTAACACGCTTATATTTAGACATAAAGCTAATTATTTAATAGAAAGGTTAAATTCAACATCAACATCCGTACTACCTGGTTCTTCTAGTCCATTTTTAACGTGTTGACCGTTTACTGGAGGCTGGTGCTTTAAAAGAACACGCATTTTACCATTCCCTTTAGAACCTGTTTTAACATCACTCCTTAAACCAATCGCTAAACCATTTGAGTCATGATCTTTGATGCTTAGTTTAAGCAGGGAAGCAGGAAGAATTTTATATACAAAAAGATGCACATCCGCTTCTTCTAAAATTGACTTAGTAACATCGACACGAGGCGTTTTCGTCTCATCAAATAATTGGACCTGTAAATCGTATTGTGTATTGTCATTTAAGACAATGGGATCTAATCGATCGACAACACCATCACCCTCAGTATCTTTCCAATAAAAAGTCAAAGGGATAGAACTATCATCATCATCTTGAGGAGTAAATACCAATTTAACCGTGGTGATTAATTCATTATCATCCGAAGGCTCTATGCCATCTCCATGAATACAGGACACAAGCAAAAAGGAAACAAGAAAGCTATAATACTTATACATCTCTGTTGATTAGCTTACAAAGATAGGTAATATTCTTATTTGCAACAATGTTGCAAATAAGAAATGGCAGATAAGAGACTAACAGGCGAAATTA
>JAHEAY010000073.1:4188-6797 GCA_024642485.1 Cytophagaceae bacterium | reverse complement strand
ATTTCCACACCATAATTGGCCAATACACTCATATCGTATTTGATATTCTGCGCAATTTTTTGAATAGCCTCATTCGCAAACAATTCCTTGAATAAATCCACTTGCGTTTGTGCCTCCGCCTGATTTTCAGGGAAAGGCACATAAAAAGCCTCTCCTTTTCGGTAGGCAAAAGACATCCCAACGAGTTCAGCCTCAACCGCCGTTAAACTGGTGGTTTCCGTATCAAAACAGAAGGAATTTTGTCTAGCTAAAAAACCAATTAAAGATTTGATTGCTGCATCCCCTTGCACCAAATGATATTGATGCGCCGTATTGGCCAAATAACTGAAATGCGAAACTTTTTCTTCTTCCTCTTCAGCCATCATGAAATCAGCCGGAGCAGCTGCCGGCGAACCAAACATATCCATTTGATTAGCAGCCACTTTGGGGCTTGCTTTGGCTTTCGGAGCCGCAGGCTCAGGGTCTTCACCCAAGATTCTCCGACGTAAAGTTCTGAATTCTAATTCGTCCAATAAAG
This sequence comes from Cytophagaceae bacterium, assembly GCA_024642485.1. GTDB lineage: Bacteria > Bacteroidota > Bacteroidia > Cytophagales > Spirosomataceae > Aquirufa. The sequence continues at coordinate 6,280 of JAHEAY010000073.1, read as the reverse complement.
GTTCCAATAAATCCTTCTTGGGTGCAGTAATAACTAATTTATCTTCTTCGTATTCAATGGGCACCTCACACAAGATGGTTGCCAAATGACGGGATAGCATGCCTTGCTCTTGGAAATTCTCCAAGTTTTCACGCAGCTTACCTTTTAATTTATCCGTATTTTGGAACAAGTTCTCCATGGAACCATATTCCTCGATGAGCTTCTGAGCCGTCTTTTCTCCAACTCCCGGAACGCCCGGTATATTGTCCACAGCATCACCCATAAGCCCCAACATATCAATAACTTGGTCAACGTTTTGGATGTTCCATTTGGCACAGACCTCTTTGGGACCTAAAATCTCCACGCCCTTGCCCATAAAAGCAGGCTTGTACATTTTGATTCGCTCCTCTACTAATTGGCCATAATCCTTGTCGGGCGTCATCATATACACCTCTATATCCGGATTGGCACGCACGGCTTTTTTGGCAATTGTCCCGATGATGTCATCAGCTTCATAGCCGTCCAAAATCAAAATAGGAATATCCATCGCCTCCACCAATTTCTTCACATAGGGAATGGCAACGGTGATATCTTCCGGTTGTTCCTGCCGCTGAGCCTTGTAGGGCGTATATTCGACGTGACGGAACGTAGGTGCCGAGGTATCAAAGGCAACCCCCAAGTAATCAGGCTTTTCCTTTTGAATGACTTCCAAAATGGTGTTTGTAAAACCAAAAACGGCACTCGTATTTAAGCCTTTTGATGAAATCCGGGGTGTTTTAGCGAACGCAAAATGGGCACGATAAATCAGCGCCATGGCATCAAAAAGGAATAATTTTTTCATAGAAATTGACTAAATTTGAACGAGCAGAAAGCCCGCTCAAAGATAAGAAATAAAAATTCTGAATTATGAATTTAGCCGCCCTTCGTGAGAATTATCAAAAAGGTGAACTTTTAGAAACTACGGTTGACAAAGACCCAATCCAACAATTTAAAATTTGGTTTCAGGAAGCATCAAATGCCAAAGTTCCTGAGCCAAATGCCATGTTTTTGAGCACCGTTGGGCACGATAATAAACCGGCAGGGCGAATTGTTTTATTAAAGCATGTGGATGAGGCTTTCTCTTTTTTTACAAATTACCATTCCCGTAAAGGGGCGGAATTAGCGCATCATGCACAGGCATCACTTACATTCTTTTGGGGCGAATTAGAGCGTCAAGTACGCATCGAAGGCCGTGTTCATAAGATGTCGGAAGTCCTTTCCACGGAATATTTCCACCAACGTCCGCGCGAATCGCAGTTAGGCGCATGGGTTTCCGACCAAAGTTCTCGGGTTGAATCACGCGAATATTTGGAGCAACGCTATGCGGAATTAGCCAAAGAATACGAGGGCAAAGAAATCCCCAAACCTGCGCATTGGGGAGGTTATGAATTAATTCCGGATTATTTCGAATTCTGGCAGGGTCGGCCGTCTCGATTACACGATCGGATTGTGTATGAGAAAACGGGGCAGAGCTGGGAGCGGTATCGGATAGCACCGTAGTGAGTTAAGAGTGAAGAGTGAAGAGTTAAGAGTGAAGAGGAATGAAGTCCGGAGTCAAAAAAATCCGGAGGTGTAATTCTTTAAGCCTTCCCTTGGGACTGACGACTAGCGACTAGTGACTGTCCGCTCTCAATCCTCCGGACTATTTCCCTCCGGACTGACAACTGACCACTGACGACTCCCTTCGGACTCCGGACTATTTTCCTCCAGACTGACGACTTTCGCCTGACTATTTTATCAGTTTTTAATTCTTTTTCCGAATTAGACTTCTTTGCTTTTGCTACTAAGTTTGTTTTCAAATAAACAGCTCATGCAAAAGCCACAAAACTACCCGATTAGCGACCCAAACGTTGAGACCTCGATTTTAGAAGATCCGCAACTTTCGCCCATTCCACGTTGGCATAAAACCCTTGTCGCCGAACGTCTCCGCGTCCGAAACGAATTAAACAATCCTGACATCCCTTGGGAAGAAGTTATTCAAAAACTTAAAAACCAACATGACAATTTATAAAATTGTCACAACCTCACACGTTTATGTTGAAATGAGCGAAAACATGACCTGGTATAATAATCA
>JAHEAY010000073.1:0-4088 GCA_024642485.1 Cytophagaceae bacterium | reverse complement strand
CCTCGCTCTTTTTTATCAGTTTTTTAGTCTTTTATCGAATAACACAATTTCTGATTGCTCCGTAAGTTTGGGTATAAACCTAACCTACTATGAAAAAGCAAACACGAATTATTGCAATAGTATTATAGCTCATCACTTCCATTCCTGTAGTTAAAACATTAGCTTTCGACCCAACTGTTGATGATTGTGTAATCCCACCATGGCGATTTTGGGGAGAAAGTATTGGATGCGCTTGGCAAGCTTCCAACGGCCATATTGCAAATGAGCTACCCGATGGAAAAACATGCTGTGCCATCAGAACTCATGTTACCTATTATTTTGGCATAAAATTTGACGAACAAACCACCTGCGACCCCATTCCATGTCCTGAAAACCCGAATCGTTAAATCTTACGAACTATGAAATCGACCTTTTATTTACTATTTGTGCTGTTCATATTTCTGAATATCTCAACAGGAATTTATGCCCAAGGACAATTAATCAAAGTCTTGGATACAAAATCCCACGACCCTGTTCCCTTTGCGACCGTCCATTTTATCAAACAAAATGTCGCCTTTTCAACCGATGAAAATGGCTTCTTTTTCGTTTCGGCCAAACTACGGGAACAAAAAGATACGATTCGCATAAGCTGCGTAGGTTATACCCCTAAATCCGTCTTACTCGGAAATAATCCAGAAATGCTTGAAATTCAACTGCAGGCAGCACAAATTGAATTGCCTGAAATTCAGGTGCGTCCACAAAAATTCAAGTCTATAAAAACTGAAAAATTCCATATGAAAGGCGCCATGGGCGGTATATCGGGAGAAGAATATATGGTAGGACTAAGCTTTGATTCAACCCCATTTGCAAACAAAATGATTGAATCCGTCATGGTGTACATTTCCAAAGGCGGAGATTATAAAGTTCCATTTCGTATACGTTTATTTACTTTACGGAATGGTCAACCTACCTCAGAAGAATTTTATCAAACGAATTGGGTGGTCCGTGCCACAAAAACCGGTTGGAACACCTTCGACATACCTAGCAAGGATGTTTATATCCCCGAATCAGGCTGTTTGATCGCGGTTGAATGGCTCGACTTTCAAAATATTGATTACTCGAAAATCGATTATTTCAATAGAGATCATTACAACGTTTTCAATAATTTCAAAGGGCAATACCTTGGCATGGGCTACACAAAAACGCCTAACTCTAGCCTCGGTTTTTATCGAAATATTAAATCAAAAGGTGTTTGGCATTCCTCTGATCTACTATTTGGTAATTTTAAAAATCCCGTATTTCACAATAGGATATTAAAGCCGATGATTGCTTTAAAATTGAAATAAGAATTAAGAGTGAAGAGGTATGAGGTATGGAGTCTGGAGTCAAAAAAGTCCGAAGTCCGGAGGTGTCATTGCTTAAGCCTTAGCTTCGGATTAGCAGCCTTCGGACTATTTCCCTCCGAACTGACGACTAGCGACTGCCCCGCTCCTTCTGACTATTTCCCTCCGGACTAATCCTGACTACTGACAACTGACCACCCTTCGGACTTCGGACTCCGGACTCCGGACTCTTTCCCTCCGGACTGACAACTAGCGACTAGTGACTTTCCCCTCTTCACTCTTCACTCTTCACTCCATCTAATCCTCCCTCCTCGGATCCACCCGCCACCCGAGCTTCCTTAATTGCTGCACCCGCAAACTGCGATGCCCAAATTCCTCCATCACCACCCCCCGCATCCAATACACCCCATTCCCCCGAAACGAATACTTCTTCAAATCTGCCGGAAAGTGCACCGTATCAAAAAACTCACCACGCACATCCACAAAATAACCGAAATACATGCGGTCGCCCGACTTCGTTCGCGTCGGCTTTAAGGTCACCAAATAACCCAAGATATCTCCACGATCATACGCAAAATCCGCATTCAGCAAGGTTTTTGGCAAGTCGGAAACCAAATCATACGGCGAGCACAAAGGGAAACCCAAGATCTCCCACTGATCAAAGGCATCCTCCGCCGGATCATGCAACAACTCCGGCAATGCCCCCAAGTCCGACACCTCATCCCCAAACAATTCCATCGCCACCACCGGCGCCACCTTCCCCTGAAAACGCGCATGCGCCTCCCAAAGCAAAGGCTTCTTCTCGACCCCCAAATACCGAAATGCCCCCACCCGAATCAATAAAATCGCCTGCTCCAATCCCAAAGAAACCCGATGCACAAAATCCTCCCAAGACCGAAAAGGACCTCCCTGCCGCCGTGCTTCCAACAAATCATGAATCACTCGCTTCTCCAATCCCTTCACATGCACCCAGCCCAACCAAATCACGGATCCCCGAATCGAAGTCAAATAGTCACTCGCATTAATTTCCGGCGCCTCCACCTGTGCCCCACACCGCCGTGCCTCATGCACATAAAACTCCGTCCGATAAAATCCCCCAAAATTATTAATCACCGCCACCATAAACTCCAGCGGATAATAGGTCTTCAAGTACAAACTTTGGTAACTCTCCACCGCAAACGATGCCGAATGCGCCTTCGAAAAGGAATAGCCCGAAAAACTCTCCATCTGACGCCACACCTCCCGCGCCACCGCCTCCGCATAACCCTTCCCCGCACAATTCACAAAAAATGCCTCCCGAATCCGCTCAAACTCCCCGCGCGAACGCGATTTGCCCGACATCCCCCGGCGCAATACATCCGCCTCCGCCAAACTCAAACCCGCAAAATAATGCGCCACCTTAATCACATCCTCCTGATACACCATCACCCCATACGTCTCCTTCATCAACTCCCCCATCAAAGGATGCACCGGCTCATACGAATCCGGCGCATGAAAACGCTCAATGTAAGCCTTCATCATCCCCGAGGACGCGACACCCGGTCGGATAATCGACGAAGCCGCCACCAAAGTCAAGTAATCCTGGCAGCGCAACTTCTTCAGCAATTGACGCATCGCCGGCGACTCAATGTAAAAACAGCCCATCGTCTCATGCCGCATCAACTGCTTGCGAACCTCCTCATCCTGCATAAAATCCTGCACCCGATGCACATCCACATCCACCCCCCGATTCGCACGAATGATATCCACCGACTCCTTAATATGCCCCAAACCCCGCTGAGACAAAATATCAAACTTCGCAAAACCAATCTCCTCCGCCACATGCATATCAAACTGACAGATCGGAAAACCCTTGGGCATCGGTTCCAAAGCCGTATACGCAAACAAAGGCTCCTCCGAAATCAAAATGCCGCCGGCATGAATGCTGAGGTAATTTGGGAAGTCCAACAATAAATTCCCGTACTTCACAATCAAAGCCTGTATCTCCGAACTCACCTCCCGCATCGCGGTAGCAGGGTCCAACCACGCATCAATTTCGGCTTTGGGTAAACCAAAAACCTTCGCCAATTCCCGGTAAATGGATTTATCGCGAAAGGTTACATAGGTCGCCAACAAGCACACATGCTTCGCCCCATAGCGCTTAAATATATAATCGATGATGTCATTACGCTCATCCCACGAAAAATCAATATCAAAATCCGGCGGACTCGTCCGATGCGGATTAATGAATCGCTCAAAATACAAATCCAAGGCCACCGGATCCACATCCGTAATTCCCAAACAATAGGCCACAATCGAATTCGCCCCCGATCCACGCCCCACATGAAAATACCCTCGCGAACGCGCATAACGGATAATATCCCACGTAATCAGAAAATAGGCATCAAAATGCAATTCATGAATCACCTTCAGTTCCTTCTCCACCCGCGCCTTCGCCTCCCGGTCCGAACGGGGATACCGATAACGTAAACCTTCATGGGCCAATTTGGTCAACAATGCCAAATCATCCTCCCGACTTGAGCCATACAAACGCCGCGTCTTTGGCAATTTAAAATCAAAACGAAAGGTGCAGTCGACTAGCAACTGCTCAGCGGCATCCAATAATCCAGGGTAATCCCGACAAATCTCCCGCAACTCCTCCGGCGTGTACATCCGCTCATCTTCCTGCGCCTGCGCTTTGGGAGAGAGTTTACTCAATAAGACATTTTGGTCAATCGCCCGCAACAAACGATGCATCGAAAAACCCTGCTTGTTCAAAAAAGTAAC
>JAHEAY010000072.1 GCA_024642485.1 Cytophagaceae bacterium | reverse complement strand
CTTCAATAACCACATTCCCTAATTGAGGAATTGCTTTATAAGTTCCATCTGCTTGCGGAGCATGGCCAAAACCATCTGCTCCGATTACCGCATTGGCATGGATAATCACATTGTTGCCAATAATCGTATCCTTGTAAATGACTACGCCTGGATAAATGATGCAATTGTCGCCAATATGTACATTTTTCCCAATGCTGACATGGTTATAAATACTTGTATAATTACCTATGCTTGATTGCGAGTCGATAAAGGATAAGTGGCCTACAAATATGTCTTTTCCTACTTTTATGCCCCCTGCAATATGCGCTGTTAAGCGAATACCTGTTTCACGCTCCGACATCATTTCTTGGTACTTTTGTAACAAGATTGTAAAAGCCACATAAGGCTCTTTGACACGGATAAGCGTTGATTTAACGGGGGATTTTAAAACTAAATCAGCTGAAACGATGACAGCTGTAGCGTCAGTTTCGTATAAATAAGGTTCGTACTTGGGGTTGGATAGGAAAGAAATACTTCCTGATTTGCCTTCTTCGATTTTATCGAAACCCGTAATGAATTGTTTTCCGTCGCCTTCTACTGCTCCTTGAATCATGGTCGCTATTTGGTCAACGGTAAACTTCATATAGGATAATTCGAATTTAGAATGTTTGTGAGTTCAATACACCTTGCAAATATACGCTCTTTGGGCAACAAAAATAGTATTTTTTTACAATCTTACTCAAGGCTTGTATCGTTGGGAGGTCAGATGCCTCCGTTAGCTCGACCACTTGACCTAGTTTATCGACGATTTTAATCGTGTTATCACCTTGCACATAAGCCGAATTACTGGTGGAGCCTTCAATGACAAAATAGGATAATTCTTCATCGTTGATTTGTAAGGTCGATTTAATTTCTTCTGAAATTTCAGTACGCTTCGACTTAGGGAGCGGTTGGCTGCCGAGTTTACAGGTAAACAATTTCCGACTCAAAAAGTGGGAGCATAATAGCGACAATATTTTATCGTCTGAATCTTTCCAGGTTTTAATAGCAGCCCAAACGTCGTGGTCATCTAAATCCGTGAAGGCTAATAATAGCTTAGGGTCTGCGGTAAATTCCTCCCAAGTATATTCTTTACTAAGGAATTGCATCAAGGCTTTTGAGCAGGTCAATGAATTGCCATGTTGGATAAGGTGTTTTGCCCGCCGAAGAATTTGAATCAACATTGTTTCTGCGGCAATGGCAGTTTTGTGTAAATACACTTGCCAATACATCAAACGGCGCGCCATCAAGAAATTTTCAATGGAATAAATTCCTTTTTCCTCCATCACAAGATTCTCGTCTTGCAGGTCTAACATACTTAATAGACGTTCAGAACCGATAAATCCTTCGCGCACACCTGTGTAAAACGAATCACGGGAAAGGTAATCTAATCGGTCAACGTCCAGTTGGCTTGAGATCAACTGATGAAAAAACTTTCTTGAATAGGAATCATCAAACATGGAGATTGCCAAACTTAGTCGGCCATCAAAATGTTCATTTAATTTCTCCATGATGAGGTTTGAAATTTCCTCGTGATGTACACGGTTTAGTAGTGTATATTCCAAAACATGAGAAAAGGGACCATGACCAATGTCGTGCAATAAAATGGCAATTTCAGCGGCTTCCATTTCGGCATCAGAAATCGCATAACCTTTGGCTTTTAAATTATTCAAGGCTTCGTCCATGAGGTGCATAGCACCTAGTGCGTGGTGGAATCGTGTATGGTGTGCTCCCGGGTAAACAAATTCAGCTAGGCCTAATTGTTTAATTCGCTTCAAACGTTGAACGAAGGGATGATCGATCAGTTTGAGGATGAAAGGGTTATTGATTTTAATGAAGCCGTAAATCGGATCATTGATGATTTTGGTAGGAAACATGGTAACGAGCTAGCGTTTTTTCAAGCCTTAAATTTAGAAAATATTCACTCCAAATTAGTTCGAAAGCAATAATTAATTAATTTTGCACCACATTAGTTCAATCTAGTGGGGACTTGTAGCTCAGTTGGTTAGAGCATCTGACTCATAATCAGGGGGTCCATGGTTCGAGCCCATGCTGGTCCACGAAGACACTCATCTGAAAAGGTGGGTGTTTTTTTTTGGACATTGGACGTTAGACTTTGGTCTGTAGAGTCGCGATACCTCGCGTCTAATCCTCAGGTTAAAACCCGGGGTTATAAATATTGGTCATTCGACTTTGGACTGTAGAGACGCGATACTTCGCCACTAATCTACAAAACTAATAACCCCAGACTTCAGTCTGGGGTCGTAGACGCGAAGTATCGCGTCTCAACAAATAGCCAACGTCTAATATAGAACCCCCAACGCCACCGCCGCCGAGGCCATCAAAAGCATCGCGATGGTCCCCATCACATTCAGATATCGAGTATTTGTATATTCTCCCATGATGGATTTGTTATTTGAAATATGTAGAATGATTCCGATCAACACAGGTGCCGTTACACCATATAAAATGGCAGTATATATCAAGGCTTGAATAGGAGAGATTCCGATGTAATTCATGGATAGGCCCAATAAAAGGGAAATCATGATGATGACATAAAAGCCTTTGGCCTCATGAAATTTTTTGTCGAGTCCTTGTTCCCAACCAAAGGTCTCCGCATAAATGTAGGAAAGCGATCCGCTCAATACCGGAATCGCAATCAAGCCGGTTCCAATCACCCCAGTTGCAAATAAAAAATATGCCAAATCCCCCGCCAAGGGTTTTAAGGCCATGGCCGCCTGTTCTACCGTGTCAATTTGATGAATTCCAGCCCCATACAATACGGTACCAGTCGTCAAAATGATAAAATACATCACAAATCCTGAAAAACCCATGCCAAAATCCACATCCTGTTCCATCGCATGAATCAAGCGCTTATTCACCATCAAATACTTTTTCTTGTGTTGCATTTCTTCCACTTCCACGGATGCCTGCCAAAAGAATAAGTAGGGGGAAATCGTCGTTCCCAATATCCCCACAATGATGGCCAGATAGGCTTTGGAAAATTCAAATTTAGGGATAAACGTTGATGATAGAATTTGGCCAAAATCTTGTTTGTAAAGAAATGGAACCACAAAGTATACCAACATCACAATGCAGAGGTATTTGAGTGTCGAGGCAATTTTTTGGTAGGGTAAATAGATGATGAGTCCTAGCAAAATGATTGTAAATAGAACACTGAAATAAGTCGCTTCAATTTGTGGAAATAACAAATTCCCCACGGCACCCATGCCCGCAATATCCGCCCCAATGTTCATGATAATCGCTGGTGTACTAAAAAGCAACATGACATAAAGCACGGGCTTGGAATAATGTTTCTTCAAGGTTCCAGTCAATCCCTGCGAAGTAACCATTCCGATTCGTGCACACATTTGTTGGATCGCCGCCATCAACGGAATCGTAATAATCGTAGTCCAAAGCGTCATTAGACCAAATTGCGCCCCCGCTTGTGAATAGGTTGCAATGCCCGATGGATCATCATCACTCGCTCCCGTGACCAAACCGGGCCCCACAGATTTCCAAAATCGATTAATCTTTGCTAATAGGCTCATGCTTTTGTATTGAATTTTGTCAACTCCTACGCAGTTTAATGATATTTTCCTATTTTCGTGTTATGCGTAAACATAATTTTAGTCCTGGTCCCGCGACCTTACCTGCTGTCGTTTTCCAACAAGCCGCTGAGGCACTCGTCGATTACGATCATTCCGGCTTAAGTATCGCTGAAATTAGCCATCGGGCGCCAGAATTTGTGCAAATTATCGAGGAAGCAACTGCGCTTGTTCGTGAATTATATCAATTACCTGATTATTTTGAAGTGCTTTGGTTACCGGGTGGCGCGAGTTCACAGTTGGCCGTCGCACCCATGAATTTATTAGGTATGAACGATTCTATGGCCATTGTGGATACGGGTTTTTGGGCGTTACGTAGTATCGATGCTGCTCGAGAATTAGCTCAGGTACATGTATTGGCCTCTGCATCAGAAACGCATTATGATCGCATTCCAAAACATTGGACGTTGCCTGCTGATACCAAATACTTACATGTGGTCTCCAACGAAACTATCGAAGGGATTCAATACCATCAATACCCGGAAGTGGATATTCCGTTGGTGGCGGATATGACCTCCGACTTCCTTAGTAAACCCTTGGATGTTGATCGTTTTGGAATCATTTTTGCTTCGGCACAGAAGAATTTTGGCATTGCTGGAATTACCTGTGTATTGGTGAATACCAAAGTCTTACCATCCAACAATGACCGCAAAGTCCCTACGATTTTTGACTATCGGACGCATATCCAGAATCAATCGCTTTATCATACCGTTCCAACATTTCCTGTCTACGTAGCTCTGTTGATGTTGCGCTGGATAAAAGCGGGAGGAGGTTTACAGGAAATGCATCGTAGGTCGATTGCAAAATCAGCATTATTATATGCCGAAATTGATCGAAATCCCTTGTTTGAGGGCATTGCTGTCAAAGAAGACCGCTCGGTGTTGAACGCTTGTTTCCGAGCGATTAGTCCGGAAATCGAAAGCCAATTTTTAGCGCATTGTTCAAAAAACAATGTGGTGGGTATCAAAGGATTTCCAACAGTTGGTGGTTTTAGAGCTTCCATGTACAATGGCATGGACATCGAAAGTGTCGAATTGCTCGTTGATTTAATGAAAAATTTTAAACCTGAATTATGAAAATTATCATTGCCGGTGGGGGAATAGGTGGTTTGGTGACGGCAATGCGCTTACACCAAGATGGCCATGATGTGCATGTGTTTGAATCAGTTAAGGAAGTGACCTCACTCGGTGTAGGAATAAATTTACTACCTCATTGTGTACGGGTTTTGACCAATTTGGGATTACAAGATAAGATTGCGAAAATCGCCGTGGGAACGGAGGAGTTGGTATATGCCAACCAACAAGGCCAATTTTTCTGGTCGGAGCCCCGCGGAAAGCATGCTGGTTATCGTTGGCCACAATTTTCCATACACCGTGGGAAGTTTCAGGTTTTGTTGTGGGAAGAAGCCATGCGTATTTTGGGACCTGACAAATTGCATTCCAATGCGCATTTGCATGATTATATAGATTTGGGCGATCAGGTCAAAGCGACTTTTGTCGAGAAAGAATCAGGTGAACATTTAGCTGAGGTTGTTGGGGATATCTTAATCGGTGCCGATGGAATTCATTCCACTTTGCGGAAGAAATTATATCCGGATGAAGGTGGTGTTGTATTTTCTGGCAATGTTTTGTACCGCGGAACGGCGCGTATGAAACCTTATTTGACAGGAGCTTCCATGGCGATGATCGGATCGATGAAGCAGAAAATGGTGATTTATCCGATTTCGAAAGAATTGGATCCGGATGGAAACCAACTCATCAACTGGGTGGCCAATTTGCGTCAGGCCTCTGGAAAGGAGATAACGGTTCGCGATTGGAACAGAACAGTAGGGAAGGAGCAATTATTGGAAATATATCAATCTTGGCAATTTGATTGGATCAATGTGCCTGCGATGATTGAAAATACCCACGGCGGAATATTCGAATTCCCGATGTCCGACCGCGATCCATTGCCTCGTTGGTCTTTTGGCCGGGTGACCTTATTAGGTGATGCTGCGCATCCGATGTACCCGATTGGCTCAAATGGTGCTTCACAGGCGATTTTGGATGCGGATGCTTTGGCATTAGCTTTGAAAAATCATCCTGATGCGATTGAGGCATTGAAGGCTTATGATGCGGAACGTGTGCCTGCGACGGCTCAGGTAGTGTTGCAGAACCGACAAAAGGGACCGGATTTCATCATGGATTTGATGGAAGAACGTTTTCCAAAGGGTTTTCAAGATGGCGAGGTGCCGCATGCTGAATTGGCCGAAGTGATGGCCCATTACAAGAAAGTCGCCGGATTTGATGTTGAAACCTTAAATGCCAAAGCCTGATGGAATTGAAATTATTTTTAGAAGCGGAGATTGTGTTGGGGGAAGTTCAAGACTTAGGAACTCGAAGGATTGTTCGTGTAATGGGTGGTCGGTTTTGGTCTAAAGATCTAAACGGAACAATCCTAGAAGGAGGTGGTGATTGGCAACAGATACGTTCTGATGGTGTCGTGGAAATTGATACGCGTTATACCTTGAAAACCGAAGATGGGGCATTGATTTACTTAACAAATCAAGGCTTGCGCGATGGAGGATATATGCGGACTTTTTCGCGTTTTGAATCAAACGATGAGCGCTATGCGTGGTTAAATAAGCGCTTATTTGTTTCGGATGGTGCCAAAGTGGATGGGGTGGTGAAGCATAGCTTCTTTGAGATACTGTAGAGATGCGAGGTATCATTTCTACACAGAACCCCAGACTAAAGTCTGGGGTTAAATAAATTTATAACCCCAGGTTTTAACCTGGGGATTTAGACGCGAGGTATCGCGTCTCTACTAAGTATGAATAAATAGACGCGAAGTATCGCGTCTCTACAAATATGAAATTTAAACCATTTACCTATGAAACGAATTGAATTTATTAAATCTACCGCCCTTTTGGCATTCAGCGGATCGCTGTTGAATTTTCAAAAGGCAGATACGGGCCTGACTAACTGGGCAGGCAATTTGCGCTATCATGCGAAGCAAGTTGTGTATCCAACAACCATTGATGAATTGCGGAAAGCAGTTTTGGAAATTAAGTTAGGAAAGGCTTTGGGATCGAAGCACTCGTTTAATACGGTTGCTGATACGACGGAGACCTTGATTTCAACATCCAAATTGAACAAGGTCATTTCATTGGATACTGCCAAAGGCCTTGTTTGG
>JAHEAY010000064.1 GCA_024642485.1 Cytophagaceae bacterium | reverse complement strand
CCTTATTGAATGCGGGTGCTGATAAGGTTTCGATTAATTCCTCAGCGGTTCGTCGGCCGGAATTAGTGGACGAATTAGCCTTGCAATTCGGGTCGCAATGCATCATCGTAGCGATTGATACACGCTTTGTTGACGGAAATGATTGGGTACATACGCACGGAGGTAGAAAAATCACAGAAATTCAAACGATGGCTTGGGCGAAAGAAGTCGAGTCGCGTGGAGCGGGTGAAATATTATTAACATCCATGGATGCTGATGGAACCAAAGCGGGCTTTGCGAACGACTTGACGAGTCGGGTTTCAGCTCAGTCTTCCATCCCCATTATTGCCTCAGGTGGTGCGGGGAGTATGGAGCATTTTTATGAGGTTTTTACGGAGGGAAAGGCGGATGCTGGTTTGGCAGCGAGCATATTCCACTTCAAAGAAATTGAAATTATTGAATTGAAAAAATATTTATCAAGCAAAGGAATTCCGATGCGGATATACTAATTTAACCCCTATGAGTTTACAACCCGATTTTTCCAAAGGATTAGTACCTGCCATTATTCAAGATGCAAGCACCTTGAAAGTCTTGATGTTAGGGTACATGAATGAAGAGGCCTATGCCAAAACGATTACAGAAAAACGGGTGACCTTTTTTTCCCGCTCTAAAAATCGCCTTTGGACCAAAGGAGAGACGTCCGAAAATTACTTGGATGTCGTGCAAGTCGCGATCGATTGCGATCAAGACACGATTTTAATTCAAGCAAAACCTGCTGGGCCTACTTGCCATACGGGAGATGACACTTGTTTCAACGAATCTAATGCGGACAATGCCGCATGGTTGGATCAATTGAAGCATGTGATTCGTTCACGCAAAAATGCCTCAGCAGACACATCATATACAGCTTCATTATTCCAAAAAGGAACGCATAAAGTAGCCCAAAAAGTGGGTGAAGAAGCTGTGGAATTGGTAATTGAGGCCCTTATGAACAATGACGATTTATTCAAAGGCGAAGCGGCGGATTTGATCTTCCACTTATTGGTTTTATTGGAGGATCGCGGAATCGGTTTGGAAGAAATCGTAAAGACATTACAAGCTAGACATCAGAAATAATATGATTGGATTTATCATTCGTTACATCATCATTGCTTGCGTGGTATTAATCATTCCTCGTTATTTAAAAGGAATCACTGTCGATGGATTTACCACTGCTTTGTTGGTCGCCCTCGCCATGGGATTTTTAAATTCCTTCGTGAAACCCATCTTAAAAATTATCAGTTTCCCGATCACCTTCATGACCTTAGGATTGTTTTCTTTGGTGATTACGGTAGCGATGGTTTACATCGTGGAAGCCTACGTCGATGGCTTTAAAGTGAATGGATTCATTGCACCCTTAATTTTCAGTTTTGTGGTGGGAATTACGAACTCATTCGTAGGGCTTTTTACGAAATAACCCACCTTACCTTTGGCAAACCTTGGAGGATTGCCAAAGGTAGTGTTTGCATACGACAATTCGGTTAAGCAAAAGTCGATTATCAATTACTCGATAAACTCAATAACCATGCCCTAGCCGTTTCCTCATCCGTGAAAGATTTCATGGGAATGGGTGGCTTTTGGAAGGCAAAAAGTAGCTTCATAATCAAGGCAGATAATCCGGGTTTGGACACCATCGCCATCGCCGAATAGATCTCGGGAAGTATCGATTTGGAATAATCCCGAGTAGCCTTGTCGGGCATCGGAGAGTTTTTCAAAAAAATCAATAAAGGCACAGGCTTATCTCCAGCAATGCTTTTGACCAATTCCCTATTCTTTTGCATCAAAGGAACTGTGCGCAAGACTGATTTGGAATAGGAATACAAAATTCCTGATTCGTCTAAACGGTAGTTGGCAATTTCCCCTTCTATAAGCTGCATAGATTAACTAATATCTTTGGAAGAAATACGAAAAGTCATTAGTCCTGCCAGCGCGGAGGGGATGGCAAATACCCAGAAACTTTGTGTCATGTCAAGGCCCCAAGCGACCAATAATCCCCCTAAAATCGGACCAATAATTCCACCCAATCGGCCAGCACCAATCGCCCAGCCAACGCCCGTCGTGCGAATATACGTAGGATACATACTCGCGGCCACCGCATATAAACCCACGAATCCTCCTTGTACACCAAATCCCATCAAAAAGAATATGACTAAAACATAAGGCGAATGCACGAAGAAGCCAAAAGACAGCATGGTCACCGCCGTAAAAAGTAAAATAGTCCCGATCGTTTTCTTCAAGCCAAAACGCGATGAACAATAACCTTGCATCGGGATCCCCACAATGGCACCAAGATTAAAAACAGTTCCGGCGTAAATGGCTGCCGACATGGAAAGCCCTGCATTCGTAGCTAATTTAGGAATCCAATTCAACATAAAATACAAGGTAGCGAAAGCTAAAAACAATGCGGCCCACAACTGAAACGTAGAAATTCGGTAAGGCTCTTTGACCAGAATTTGTACACTTGGTTTCTCCTCTGCACCTTGTGAAGCGGCAAATGACTCTTTGATAAATAGTCCCACCAGGGGTAATGACAAAAATGTCGCAAAGCCTGCTAGTTCAAAAAGATGCTCCCAACCTGATGTCTTGATGACTGTCGCCGCTACTAAACCCGATAAAACAGCACCCACCGGATAACCCGCAACCACCGTACTCACCCAAAAATTCCGAGTTGAGATAGGTGAATTTTCAGCCGTTAAAGCTGCCGTCGTAGCCATCATCGCACCGATGCCCAAACCACTGATGAAACGGAAAACCATCAACAAATTCACATCTGTTGAATAAGATGTTGCATAGATACAAGTGGCCATTAATAATCCCGCAATCAACATCGTGGATTTCCGACCGATTCGATCGGCAAACGGCGCCAAAAAAATAGCTCCCACGGTCATTCCCACGAGCCCGGAACTAAACACAACGCCCAGATTTGCGGGAGAAATGCTCCAAGCTTTGGCGATGGCAGGGGCTGCATAGGAAATAATGAGGACGTCCATGCCGTCCAACATGTTCATTAAAAAACAAATGAAAATTGTGAGGTATTGCTTAGTTAACATATCCAAAAGAAGGCTTCACGCCCGTTTTAACCCAGTTACGCAAGGCATCAAAAGCCTCACCCGTTTGTTTATCTGTAAATTGACAATGTGCCTGTCCGTTCGTGTATTTGACCGTAAAATATTTCCCTCGACCCTGTGCATGAATCATGTTTTCGAGATTTGTCACAGCATAAGAAACAGGGATCAATTGGTCATAAATTGTATGCATTAACACAATCGGCTTATCGATTTTTCCAGTCCGATCGTAGCGGGCAAACAATTTTTGGGGATCTTGCGTAGCGGCCAAACGTTCCGCTTTTTTGTTCACTTCTAAGTTATCCGGAAAACCCGAGTAGACCGTTTGCGTATTGTCAAATGGGTTACCATTAAATTTTAAGGCCAAATCACGCAATACATTTTGGTTGAAAAACAAAGAACCTGGTAAATCAGCTAATTTCAAATCAAAGCGTTTCGCAAAAGCGACTGCTAGTACGGAATCTTTAGCTAAAATGGCTTGTTTGATGGCCGCCATGCGCGAACCTGCTTGGGCAAATGAAACAAATTGTATCGCGCTAGTTGGGTCAAAAATTTCCTTCAAGCTAGGAACGATTCCGGGAAAAAGTCCATTAAACGTCGCATACATGTCATATTCTTTGCGGCATTGCAGATAAGGTCTGGAAGCCAAAGGGCAAAGGGGTAGCCCCCCTTGGTAATGCTGCCCAAAATTTTCCAAGGTCGCAATCGTAATCCCACCCCCCATCGAATGCCCAACCATAAATGTGGAATCCGGTTGGCCCATCTTTTTGACAAACGCTTGGCGTAATTCCTCTGTAGCATCAACCCCTTCCGGCAGTGCGAAACCTTGAATGGGATAATCCGATGCCGCAATCGCAAATCCGCGATCCAAAAAGGGTTTTAATCGCTGTGCCAACTGGGCATTTGCACTAGCTGGCGGGGTGCCCATGAACTGGTAACCATGCGCATACATGATTAGATTTTTATTCCAGTTGGCCGGAATATGTACTTGATAATCGCCTCCCTTGAGAACACCCAGGTCAACCGCCTTTTGAGCGTGTAGCGAAAGGGCCAAAAGGCATAATATTGCTATTTGCTTCATTACAGTAATTTATAAATTCGGATTTTCACCGCATCAGGCATACGTTCGCCGGTGCAAACAAAAATGGTATCATTGATCCAAGCATATTTGCTTGTTAAAGGAGCTTCTAATTTGGGAATCGCGCGGAAATAATATTGACTGGCATCTACTTTTTCGCCTTTGGCAATACGCGCTGCGACTTCTGGCGTCGCAACACGAACACCGATATTTTTCACATAAATAATAGATCCGTCATCTGCCTTGAATTGATAATGCGCTTCCAATTCTGCTACGCCATCTCTCCGAACAACTTGCCAGTCGGCACCTCCATTAAAAATCTCTCCTTTAATTCCAGGGCCATCCACTGTCCCACCGATGATAGGAATAATCCGACGTGTTCCGTGTGCGGTTTCGCCAACGGTCAGAGCGGGACTAAGTTTAACTTGCAATTCGCAGAAAAATTCGAGTTTGGGTGCTTCTTGAGCGAAGACAGATGATATGCTGAAAAGCAGCAAGATGATGGTTTTTTTCATAGGTTTAGATTTGTTCCCCTCACTCAGCTTTGGCAAACCTTGGAGGATTGCCAAAGCTAAAAGGAATTTAGGAAATTTACACGCCCTACATGCATTTTATCAAGAATTTGAAGGCTTAATTTCTCCGAAATCCACTAACTTCGCGATACGCTGACGGGATCGATGACCACTAGAAGCGAATAAACCTACTATGAAAAACCTATTTTTCGGAGCGATGCTCCTCTGCCTATCGTTAACTGGGTTTGCGAAAGGCAATCTCCCGCGAACCATCGTAACAACCGACGGTGAAATAGATGACGTGGATACTTTTATTCGGATGTTGATGTATTCCAACGAATACCAAGTCGAGGGACTCATCTATTCGAGTTCCATGTGGCATTACAAAGGGGACGGAAAGGGGACCAAATTCACCTCGGAAATGGAGATGACCCGGAAAATGTATGGTGCTAAAACGGATTTGCGTTGGCCGGGCGTTCAGTGGATTCAAGACCTTCTGAAAGCCTATGCTCAGGTTCATCCCAATCTGATCTTGCATGACAAAAACTATCCTTCGCCCGCTTACTTAAACAGCTTAGTTAAAGTAGGAAATATTGATTTCGAAGGCGAAATGGAACAAATCACAGAGGGTTCCGAATGGATTAAAGCGAAATTGTTGGACAAAGACCCTGAACCGATCTATTTGCAAGCGTGGGGAGGAACGAACACCATTGCCCGCGCACTGAAATCGATTGAAGAGCAATTTGGTGCCGACAAAAATTGGCCCGCCATCAAAGCAAAAATTTCGAAAAAAGCGATCATTTATACGGTCATGGATCAGGACGCCACTTATAAAAATTACATCGGAGGGCACTGGCCAGAAATTCGGGTTTTCTACAATGCGCATCAATTTGCGAGTTTCGCCTACCCTTGGAAACGCATCATGCCAAAAGCAACGCAGCCCTATTTCGAAGGCGCTTACATGGCAAATAAGATTATTTTGGACCACGGCCCTCTTTTAAAAATGTATTATTCCTACGGGGATGGCCAAAAACAGGCTGGCGACGATGAACACATCCACGGGGACATCACCAAAATAAAAAATGCGCAATGGGGTGATTTCACTCAATACGATTTCATTTCCGAGGGAGATTCCCCGGCTTTTTTACACCTCGTTGACGTAGGCTTAAACAACCTGAACAACCCTTCGTTTGGCGGATGGGGCGGTCGCTTTGTGCAAGCGAAGGACAATCCGTTCCGATTTGAAGACAATGAACAAGCCGCTGATTTCAATCCGGAAACAGGAAAAATGGACATCAATTATTCGCAAACACGTTGGCTAGTTGCAGCCCAGGAGGATTTCGCGGCACGCGCCGACTGGTGTGTAAAATCCTATGCGGATGCAAATCACGCTCCTCAAATTACGGTAAAAGAAGGCATGAATTTGACGGCTAAGGCAGGTCAAGAGCTCTTATTAACAATAGAAACACGTGACCCAGACCGGAATGGCATTCAATTGAAAGCTTGGGCCTATCCAGAAGCGGGATCCGGAAAAGCAGGGGTTAATATTGGAGGAAAACAAGCCATCGTATCCATTCCGGATTCAGCGAAAAAAGGGGACACTTTTCACGTGGTGATCGAGGGAACGGACAATGGAATGCCAGCCTTAACTCGCTATCGTCGGGTAGTCATTACTGTCCGCTAAATAGCTTCAAATTCGCCGCGTTCGAGGTTTTTACGAACTTCGCCGGCCTTAAAATATTTGCCATTCATGGAAATATATACTCCTGGGGAGAGCACTTGCGCAAAAGCGAGGGCACTCCCTAGGTTAAACATCCCATCAGAAGAACCAAATTTATAGGGAATCATCGCACCCGTTAACACGATGGTTTTATCGGAAATTTTCCCTGCCAAATATTCAGCCGTTTGGGTCATCGTATCTGTTCCATGAGTAATTAAGATTCGATCAGCATCAGTTGAAAGGCAGGCATCGCAAATTTGAATTCGGTCAGTATCCGAAAATTCGAGGCTATCTTTCATGAAGAGCGTATCCGTTTTGACATCGAGTCGGTTCCGACCTTTAGTCAACATTTCTTGCAAATGCGTTTCTTTGAAATACAAGGAACCATTCAATTCGTTGTACTCTTTATCAAATGTTCCTCCAGTAACATAAATCTGAATCATATTTTTTAATTTGTCGATGAATGATTAAAACTACATGGTCCAAATACAATTAGCAAAAACAAGCGAAG
>JAHEAY010000061.1 GCA_024642485.1 Cytophagaceae bacterium | reverse complement strand
GGCTTTTGTAAATTCCATTGAACCACCCATCCATCCGAACCTGCCGAGAAAAACAAATGCGATTCCGGGCCTTTTGAGAGCGCATAAACGGCACCGCGATGCCCTGCAAATGTATCAATCCGGTCTATTTTCAATGTTGACATAAATTATAATTACAAAATTGGTAATTTTAGCTGCAATTCAACCCATATGCCCGAAATTTCATCACAGCTTTCGAACCCTAGCCTTGACACATATGTCAAACTTTGGAAAATTGAAGAAGCTGCCGATTTCTTTCAAAAATTCCCTGCATCTTGGGTAATGCCATCAATTAACGTAGCACATAAAAGCCTCGAATCACTTGCTGCGCGCTATTGCCTGTGGGAATTAATGAAATCGTTGGATTTATCAACCTTGGTATTGCATCAGGATGACCGAAAAAGACCTTACTTAAATCATTTCCTTTGGCACGTTTCCATCAGTCACTCCTACCCTTTTGCTGTGGCTTGCATCAGCAAGAAGCCATTTACAGGTATTGATCTCGAAAAAAAAGACCGGAATGTGCAAAAAATAGCCCCTCGCTTTCTGAATCCTATGGAATTGGAGCTTTGGAAAGATGATGCATTGAAGCTTACCTTAGCCTGGTCGGCAAAAGAATCAATCTATAAAGCATGGAAGCAGCCGGGCTTATCGTTCCAAAAGGAAATTGAATTGCAAATAAACGCAGATAAACTCCGCGCTCAGGTAAACCAAGAAGATTCGTTTAACGTAGCTTATGAAATCTTTGATGAATTCGTGATCACCTTAGTTAATCACTAATCCAAGGAATCAATCATATCCGTCAACTCATCTTTGTGCGAATCATCACCCGCCTTTTCATAAGCCATAATAAGGTTTCTTAGGACCCGACGAATAATTTCCAAATTTGTGCAAGGCTGGTAATAAACATCGTTTGGCGTTAAATTTAATTGAGCCAAATAATTATCTATATCAACCTTATTAAAGATTAAACCTTTATTGAAAACATTGATGTAGCATTGCACTTCATCCTTCTTATAGGTCAAAACAAATAAATTAGGCAAATTAACCCCATATACCGGAAGACCTAATTTTTGTGCAATCCACATGTAAATCACACAAAGACTGATCGGATTACCCTTTTTCGTTTCCAATACCACATTTAGAAAAGAATTATTGGCCGCATGAAAATTCTTCGTATTTGCCCCAAATTTCAATTGGTCAAACAATACGCCATTAATCACTTTCAATTGATCCATCGGATGCAAATTCTCGCGAATTTGTGGCCAAACCTCGAAATACAATTGATCCATATCCGCTTTTAATTGCGCAAAAGAATATTCTGGGAAACGATAGGTCGCGACAATCCACATGCCTTCCAATAAATCCATACCCCCACTCTCCTTCCACTGCAACAATCGCTGTTTCGTGGAATTGAGTTGGAAATCATGAATCATATTCTCCAACTTACTCTGAACCAAAGGATTAAGACTCAAGTTCTCCCATTCATTTTCTAAAATCGGAATGATTTGAGGTCCCAAAGAACGCATTTTGGCTTCAACCATATCAACGACTTCCTGATCGGAATCGTCTAGTAATTGAATCATAGCTTTGATTGCGGGTTCTTCCATGGATGCATTTTGATGCACAAAAATAGCTAATTTATTGCGTGTGTCAAATGCCCTAAACATTATTCCATTATTCCCTTTTTTAAGCTGAAAAATGGGACTAAATTTGTGGTTGCATCAATGCGAAAAGGCTTATCATGAATATTTTAATAACGGGAGGAGCAGGTTTTATTGGGTCACATACCTATGTTGCCCTAAAAGAACATGGCTTTACTCCGATTATTGTCGATAATTTTTCGAATTCATCTGATTCGGTCATACGCCAACTGGCCGAAATATGTCAAGAACCCGTAGAATTTGTTCAAGGGGACATCAACCTTCCTGCGACCTTAGACACGGTTTTCAGTCATTATAACATTGAGGGTGTCATTCATTTCGCTGCAGCTAAGGCAGTAGGCGAATCTGTTGAAAATCCCTTGAAATACTACCGTAATAATGTTGGGGCTACTATCTTGTTATTAGAAAAGATGCAAGAATATGGCATCAAAAACTTAGTTTTCTCTTCTTCGTGTACAGTTTATGGCCAACCAGAAACGCTACCGGTAACGGAAAACTCTCCGGTCATGAAGGCTTTATCGCCTTACGGAAACACCAAACAAATTTGTGAGGAGATCATTGAAGAAAGCACACGAGCAAGCCAACAATTGAAGTCGATCTCTTTACGCTATTTCAACCCCATAGGGGCACATAAAAGCGCTAAAATAGGAGAATTACCGCTAGGTCCACCAGCAAACTTAATCCCATATTTAACCCAATCGGTCGCAGGATTACGTGGGCCCTTACAAATTTGGGGAACAGATTATCTTACACCTGATGGAACTGCTATTCGCGACTATATTCATGTATGCGATTTGGCTGAGGCGCATGTCAAAGCTTTGGCATACTTAATCAAGCAAAATCAAACACCATTCTACGACTTCTTCAACATCGGTTCCGGAGAAGGCAGTTCTGTTTTGCAAGTCATTCAAGCCTTTGAAAAGGCCACAGGTAAAAAAGTCAATTACGAAATCCGCGAAAGACGTGCTGGCGACATAACGTCCGTTTACGCTTCCACGGATAAATCAAATAAAATATTGGATTGGAAAGCCAAAAGAAGCCTAGAAGAGTCATTGAAAGACGCTTGGGCATGGCAAGAAGCAATTTTATAAGTATATGAAAAAACTCGTTATCACCGGCGGTGCTGGATTTATTGGTTCACATGTTGTTCGTTTGTTCGTCAACAAATACCCTGAATACCAAATTTACAACTTAGATGCATTGACCTATGCGGGTAATTTGGCCAACAATGAAGATGTTGCGGATAAGCCCAATTATCATTTCATCAAAGCTGACATCACCGATGCGGAACAAATTGATGCTTTGTTTGCATCACATCAATTCGATGGCGTATTGCATTTAGCTGCAGAATCACACGTAGATCGCTCTATTTCAGATCCTTTGGCATTTGTAAAGACGAATGTTATCGGAACGGTCAACTTATTACAAGCTGCCAAAAAGCATTGGGCTGGGAAATTTGAAGGTAAAAAATTCTACCACATCTCTACAGATGAGGTATATGGAGAATTGCACAATCCAGAAGAGTTCTTCTTAGAAACGACTCCTTACGATCCAAGATCACCCTATTCAGCTTCCAAAGCTTCTTCAGATCATTTTGTGCGTGCATTTCATGAGACGTATGGTTTGCCTACCGTGATCACGAATTGCTCAAACAATTACGGGCCAAATCACTTTCCTGAAAAATTAATCCCCTTGATGATTCACAACATCATCAACAATAAACCACTTCCTGTCTACGGAAAAGGCGAAAATGTGCGGGATTGGTTATACGTCATAGACCATGCTCGTGCGATTGATACCGTTTTCCACGATGGGAAAATCGGCGAGACCTACAACATCGGAGGGTTCAACGAATGGAAAAACATCGACCTTGTACACTTATTGTGCAAGATTATGGATGAAAAATTAGGAAGAGCTGCAGGAACATCGGTACAATTAATTACTTATGTAACGGATCGTGCAGGACACGATTTGCGCTATGCAATCGATGCCAATAAAATTATGAAAGAATTAGGCTGGAAACCAAGCCTTCAATTTGCGGAAGGACTAGAGAAGACAGTCGAGTGGTATTTATCAAATGAAAAGTGGCTAAATGACGTCACATCAGGCGATTACCAAAAATATTATACGAACATGTATCAAGGAAGATAAGATGAAAGGAATCATTTTAGCCGGAGGTTCTGGCACCCGTTTGCACCCATTGACTCTCGCTGTAAGCAAGCAATTAATGCCTGTTTATGACAAACCCATGATCTATTATCCCCTATCGATCTTGATGCTTTCAGGGATACGTGAAATCTTGATCATCTCTACACCACATGACCTACCCCATTTCGAGAAATTGTTAGGTGATGGCTCAAGCATTGGATGTAAATTCGAGTATGCCGTTCAACCGGAACCGAATGGTTTGGCACAAGCTTTTGTCATTGGTGAAAAGTTCATCGGAAAAGAAAAAGTGGCTTTGGTCTTAGGAGATAATATCTTTTATGGTTCTGGGCTGAGCAAATTGTTACAGGCCAACAATGATCCGGATGGTGGTGTGGTTTATGCCTATTCAGTTAATGACCCTGAACGCTATGGTGTTGTGGAATTTGATGACAACAATAAAGTGATTTCGATCGAAGAAAAACCTGAAAATCCGAAATCGAATTATGCAGTTCCAGGTCTTTATTTCTACGACAATGATGTAGTTGAAATTGCCAAAAACATCGCACCATCTCCTCGTGGTGAGTACGAAATCACGGATGTCAACAAAGAATACTTAAAACGCGGAAAATTATCTGTAGGTATCTTAAACCGCGGAACAGCTTGGTTAGATACGGGTACATTTGCCTCATTGATGCAAGCGGGTCAATTCGTTCAGGTGATTGAAGAGCGCCAAGGCATGAAAATTGGCTGTATTGAGGAAGTTGCGTATCGCATGGGCTACATCAATGCTGAACAATTAGAAACTATCGCGAAGCCTTTGGTTAAAAGCGGATACGGACAATACTTATTGAATCTATTACGCTAAGAGATAACCAGCCAATAACGCGGCTGAAAATAGGGCAATGGCTGGGAATTTCCCCGATTGCGCTAATAGAAATGAACCCAATACAACGGCGATGGCAACCCCATCGCCGTTGACGATTAAAGGAGACATAAAAGTATAAACTGCCACGATAGTCAGACCAACCGATGAGGCCTGAATACCCGCCAAAGAAGCCCGAATAAAGCGATACTGTTTCAGTTGGCCCCAAATCCGATACACAAAAAAGATCAAGAACGTTCCCGGTAAAAACACACCCAGGGCACCGATTGCACTACCCGTCAACTCGCCTAAAAATCCATAATCACGCATCAACAACACGCCTAGATAAGAGGTCAAGGCAAATACCGGTCCCGGGAGGGATTGTGATAGCGCCATCCCTGTCAAAAAATCATCCGAGCGAATCAAACCTTTAAATTCAACAAACTCAGTATAAAGTACAGGAGCCAAAACCTGGCCACCTCCAAAAACAATGCTTCCATTTCGGTAGAAATTTTCGAACATCCGAATTGGATAATAATCCGTCACGTGACCCAAAATGGCTAGACCTAATAAGAATCCCCAATACAAATTGAAATTCGCCCAAGGGATAATCATTTTATGTTTATTCTGTCGGGGAAATTCCTTGAAATTCAGTGAAGAGATTCCTCCACCCAAGACTAAAACAAGCGGAAAAATATAAGGACTCGGAAAAGCAATCCCCAGAGCTAAAGTTAATAAAAATATAATGACGTACATCGGGCTATGAATCACCTTCTGAGCCATCATCCAGCCCGCTTGCAAGATTAAACCAATCCCGACAGGCAAAACGAATTGGAGCACTGCTCGATTAGTCAAATAAGTCATCCCATAGGCTGCTGCCGTCATGATGAAAACGGCAGGCGTAATCCACACGATGAGAGTTAAATAAGCTAAACTTGCCCCTCCCCGCTTTAAACCGATTGCCGTAATCATTTGCGTGGATGTGGGTCCAGGTAGCACGGAGCAGAGAGCCTGAATTTCAAACAACTCCTCTTCCGATAAATAAGCTTTTTGATGAACTAAACGTTTCAAAAAAAGGGCCCAGTGTACCTGTGGCCCTCCAAATGATGTTGCAGCCAAGATCAATACATCCCATAAGAAATTCAGATGCTTTGGCTGTTTCAATTTATTTTTTCTTTAATCCTAATTCGATTAATCGCTCATTCAAAAACTCGCCCGCCGACATATCAGTATATAATTTCGGATATTCTGTCGAAACACAGGAAGGTAAACAACTCAAATCCATTTCAGAGCGTGGATGCATGAAAAAGGGAATGGAATAACGAGAGGTTCCCATTTTTTCTCGAGGTGGATTGACCACACGGTGAATCGTCGATTTTAGTTTATGGTTGGTCAAACGATCCAACATATCCCCTACATTCACCACAACCTGGTCTGGCAATGCAGTAATGGGAATCCATTTACCATCCATGCGCAATACTTCCAAACCTTCTGCTGAGGCACCCATGAGCAAAGTAATCAAGTTTATGTCTCCATGAGCTGCTGCACGAACAGCACCCTCTGGTAAACTATCAGGATCCGCGATTGGGAAATAATGAATGGCCCGTAAAATAGAGTTTCCATTTTTCACGCGGGACTCAAAATAATCCTCTGGCAATTCTAAATAAAGAGCAATTGCGGCTAACAAAGCCTTTCCTGCCGCTTCTAAGGTTTGAAATGCTTTAACTGTATTCATCCCAAATTCCGGATATTCGGCAGGAAACACATTTGCTGGATATTCATCCCAAACGGAATCTCCGTCCGCTTTATGCGGCTGTCCGACATGGTAAAATTCCTTCAAATCAGCAACCTTAAAGCCTTTGGCCGTTTCCTTTCCCTTTCCTACATAACCTCGCTGACCTGCAATACCTGGAATTTCATAAGTCTGTTTTAAGGCATCTGGAGACTGAAAAAAGGTTTCAACTCCTTGGTATAAAGCTTTTGTAAAGTCATCAGATAAACCATGGCCTTTGATGGCAACAAAGCCAATCGTATTAAATGCAGCACCTAAATCTTGAACAAATTTTTGCTTGCGCACAGGATCTCCCGACTGAAAATCAGCCAAATCCAAGGAAGGGATTTCGTCTAGTAACATATTAATTATTTGATAAATTGTTGGGACACAAAATCCCAGTTAACGACATTCCAAAACGCATTGATATAATCAGCACGTTTATTTTGATACTTTAAATAGTAAGCATGTTCCCATACATCTAAGGCCAAAATAGGCTTCCCTTTCACCTC
>JAHEAY010000048.1 GCA_024642485.1 Cytophagaceae bacterium | reverse complement strand
CTTTCATTGCCGCAGGAATGCGCAAGAAAATTGACATTTTCGGAACGTTTGTGGAGGGCGCTAAAGGCGGATTTGAGACTTCCGTGAAAGTCATTCCTTATTTAGTGGGGCTATTAGTCGCAATTTCTTGCCTGCGTAATTCGGGCGTTTTGGGCTATATGGTGGACGGAATTAAATACCTCGTGGATTTGTCGGGAATCGACAACCGTTGGGTGGATGCGATGCCTACCGCCTTGTTGCACCCAGTGAGTGGTAGTGGATCGCGCGCGATGATGATTGATACGATGAAGACCTTTGGGTCTGATTCCTTTGTGGGGCGCTTATCTTGTGTATTCCAAGGTTCAGCAGAAACGGTTTTATATGTCGTGGCCTTGTATTTCGGATCTGTTCAGGTGCGTAATATTCGCTACACCTTGTGGGCGGGATTGGTTGCAGATTTTGTTGGAATCGCCACAGCGATTTGGGTGAGCTATTTGTTCTTTGGCTAGTTCAATGGCAAAACCAACGAGACATTTCCTCCGATAACATCCGGTTTCCAAAGACCCTTGTCGGCGCCAAGCGACGCCTTCAAATGCGCATCGTATCCCATCAATTGGACTGGTCGTTGCCATTGTACACCAACAGATACCTGCTTGAGGGCATTGGTATATTCGTTTCCATAGGCCCCAATCGCATTGGATAAACTCCCACGGATCAGAATTTCATTTTCGCCCCATTTTCCACTGGCGGCAACATAAAAAGTTTCAACCCGACTATTATCGAAATACACAGCATTCCCAGGAGAAAGGTCTGTTTCAGAGTCCAATGTCATGAGTGGCGTTCCGATCCCATGTCCCATATAGGTCCATCCTTCGCGATAAACACTATTATTTTGATAGTTATCCTGTCCTCTTAGATAGCCTATATTCGTAGCGCCGCCGGAACCTCCTTGAGACGTCGCATTAAAATATTCAATAACAAGTTTCAATAAACCTTGGTCTGCTTTCCTAGTGAATGCTATCCCATGCAAACCGTCGGTAATATTATTTCCATAATACAGCGATCCGTCTTCATAGAAACTTTGGCGATAGAAGAATACTTTGGCTTTCTTCCCATCTATTTCCATTCCGATATCCACAGATCCGAGGTGATTGCCCAAACGATTCCAACCATCGTTGACGCCATAGGTTGCCGTGTCTCCGCCAACGACATTCATACTTTGGCCCGTAATCATATAAAGGTATTCTTTCAAGCCGGTAGCAATCTTTCCATTGTGTGCCGCGATGTTATAGGGATCCGGATATTTTAATGTTCCTCCCCACTGCACTTGATGATTAAATCCACCGTAAAATTTAAATAACCAATTGGGCTTGCCTAATCGGCCATAAAATGACTTTTGATGCAAATAAAAATCTGCCACATCGCTTCGTTGGTTTTCAAACCACCCATGCGCGAAATTACCCTTAAAACCTACGACGCCGTTAACGAATTTAGGTGCCCAATAGTCCTGAACGACTAGATTAATCATGGGCATAGGAAGTGCATTGCCCGACCAAATATATGATCCTGAACTGAGCGTCGAGTCTACTAAGCCTTGGATTTGTTTCTTGCGACCAGCTTGTAATTCAAATATGCCAAATTTGCCTTTCAAATATGCCTCTTGCAACAAAACATCAGCTTTGGTTTCGGATAAATTAACCAAAGCCTTTACACCATAACCCCAACTTGTTCGCTTATTTACTTTGAAAAAATCACCAAATGACACCCCTGCGGTAGCATAACTTTCTTTGGTTGGTACGGCTCCATATTGATTTGCGCGCAACCAGAATGGGGTGTAAGTTCCCGAAGTTAATCCCATGCCTAACTCAATGCTGGGTTCTTTTTTTTCCTGCGCTTGAGCGCCGAAGGCTAGCAACAATACAAATATGAAGGCGCAAAGACGCATGAAATCGGTTTTAGGCCTGCAAAATACGAAAAAAGAATTAAGAAATCTGTGGAGACGCGATAGACTTAGAGTGGGAGCAATATGTAGAGACGCTATACCTCGCGTCTTTCTTAACATATTAACGCGATTATCACATCTCTACAATTCTGACAAACGGTTAACCAACATACTGATTATTTATAACGAATTCGATTATCGAATTGACCACAAATGAAGTATAAAGTACATTTGTCAAACAACCTTAACCACTACAAAATGCTAGCTCATAAAACCAAAAAAACGTTACATTTGATTATGAAAAGAAGAATCCAAATCTTTCCAAAGGATAAAAAACAGCGATTAGCCTTGACTCAATGGCTACGCGAAAACAATATCCCATATGAAGAATTAGATTCAAAATATGATCCGGCAATTGTTGAAAAGGTTCTCGATGGAAAACGTAATATTGAAGAGGGCAATTTTATCAAATTTACGCCGGAAATGTTGTGGAAATAATACTATCACCACAAGCGCTATTAGATTTGGAGTATTGGAAGTTCACAGGCCAGAAATTGATATTAAAAAGGATTGAAGCTTTATTAGATTCCATACAACAAGACGCATTTAGGGGAATCGGGAAACCTGAAAAACTTCGATTTCAACTTGCGGGTTGTTGGTCCAGACGTATCAATGCTAAACACCGAATCATTTACGAGATAACCAACAATTCCATACTTATATTGAGTTTAAGGGGGCATTATTTATCGTGAATAATAGAGAATCGCGGCATCTATACTACGTACTATTTCCCTGCGGACTATCGGCTGATGCGTAAATGACATAAAAGGCAAACAGACGCGAGGTATCGCGTCTCTACAATATGGGAATTACTCCACCCTCGCCACCAACTCAAATCCCAAGGAGTCAATACGTAATCGCACTTCGTGCCGATTTTTAATCCCCATCACTTCCGCTTGTTGGCCTTTCAAGGCACCCGCATCAATAGTAATAAAATCACCCACTTGAAGGGTATTTCCAAATACCTCTACGGCCGCATGCTCCGATAAAAATTGTTTAATCGCCAGAATCTCATCGTCTTGAATGACGGCAGGCTTTTGTAACCAATAGACAAAATTGACAACGCCCAGGGTCCGACGAACTGTTGCGCTTTGTTTTTCTAAATCAATGTTGACAAAAACGTATGAACGAAAAAGTGGCTCCTCGGTGACTTTTCGTCGGTCCGACCACTGTTTTTCGCGCTTATTTACGGGACAATAGGCCTCGATTCCTGCCTCCTTTAGACGCAAGGCCACTTTTTTCTCTGTGCGAGATTTCGTGTAAACCGCATACCAGGCCATCTTATAATCGAGCGTCTACGATGGATTTATCTAAAATCGATTTGATATCAAAAAGCACCCCATCTTTAGCTTTTAGTTCGCCGAAGGCGAGATCCAAAAATTCCCGGTGCGCCACCGTTAACACAATGGCATCATAGGCCTGACCTAATTCCGAAACAAGACTGATACCATGCTCATGTTTAACCTCTTTGGCATTCGCCCAAGGATCATAGACGTCCACTTCCATGCCGAAATCAACCAACTCTTTGTAAATATCCACCACCCGTGAATTACGAATATCCGGACAGTTTTCTTTGAACGTGATGCCTAACATTAAGGTTTTGGCACCGCCGATTTTCTTGCCTTTTTGAATGAGTAATTTGACCAATTTATTGGCAACAAAAATTCCCATGTTGTCATTCACTCGTCGGCCGGATAGAATAACCTGCGGATAATAGCCCAAACTCTCCGATTTATGCAATAAATAGTACGGATCGACCCCAATACAGTGGCCGCCCACTAAACCGGGCTTAAAATTCAAGAAATTCCATTTCGTTCCGGCTGCTTCTAAGACCTCAGTCGTATCAATGCCCATCCGATCAAAGATCAAGGAAAGCTCATTGACAAAGGAAATATTGACATCGCGCTGGGCATTCTCAATCGCTTTACTCGCCTCAGCAACCTTTAACGATGAGGCCTTGTGCGTGCCAGCAACGATAATCGATTTGTATAATTGATCCACCCACTCCGCGATTTCCGGCGTAGAACCTGAAGTTACTTTTTTGATCTTCGTTAATGTATTGACCTTATCACCTGGATTAATGCGCTCCGGCGAATAACCACAGAAAAAATCCTGATTAAACACCAATCCCGAATGTTTTTCTAGCACCGGCACACAATCTTCTTCCGTGCAACCTGGATAAACCGTGGATTCATAAATCACCACGTCACCTTTTTTCAAGACCTTTCCAATCATCTCAGATGCCTTTAACAAAGGACTCAAATCAGGCTTTTTGAAATGATCTATAGGCGTAGGAACCGTAACAATAAAGGTATTGCAGGACGCTAAATCCGACACTTGCGAAGAAAAACGCAAGTTTTTCGATTCCGCTAATTGGGCAGCATTAACTTCTTGAGTGCGATCCACCCCCGACTTTAATTCATCAATACGCGAAGCGTCGATATCAAAACCCAAGGTTGGATAAATCTTTCCAAACTCCACAGCCAGCGGGAATCCCACATAGCCCAAACCTATTATCGCAATCGATGGATTCATCTTATTTGGTAAACAATTGTACGTCGGAAGCCATCATATCTTTCACCAAAGCCGGTAAATCATATTGCAATTTCCAACCTAATTTTTCCTTCGCTTTGGTAGGATCACCGATCAACAACTCTACTTCTGTAGGGCGGAAATAACGTGGATCAACAGCTACAACCTCTTTGCCAATTTCTACTTGGTACAAAGGATTGTTGCATGCCGCAATCGTTGCAATTTCATTCACACCTTCACCCGTAAATTTAATTTCAATACCTACCTCACTAAATGCCATGCGAATAAAATCACGAACGGTAGTCGTAATTCCTGTTGCAATCACAAAGTCCTCCGGTTTTTCTTGTTGCAAAATCAACCACATTGCCTCAACATAGTCTTTGGCATGGCCCCAATCGCGTTTCGCATCTAAGTTTCCTAAATACAATTTATCTTGTTGGCCCATCGCAATCTGCGCCACTCCACGTGTGATTTTTCTCGTTACAAAAGTTTCTCCACGCAATGGAGACTCGTGGTTGAACAAAATTCCGTTCACCGCAAACATATCATAAGCTTCACGGTAATTCACCGTAATCCAATAGCCATATAATTTAGCAACGGCATACGGTGAGCGTGGATAAAAAGGTGTTTTTTCTGACTGAGGTACTTCTTGTACCAAGCCATATAATTCCGACGTAGACGCCTGATAAATCTTTGTTTTCTTCGTTAAACCCAATAAACGAACGGCTTCCAAAATACGCAAAGTACCGATTCCATCTACTTGCGCTGTATATTCAGGTTCGTCAAAAGAAACTTTGACATGCGACATCGCACCTAAATTGTAAATTTCGTCAGGTTGAACATCTTGAATGATGCGAATGATATTCGTTGAGTCACTTAAATCACCATAATGCAAGTGGAAATTGGATGAATCGACATGCGGATCTTCGTATAAATGATCGATTCGTTGCGTATTGATCAAAGAACTTCTACGCTTAATCCCATGAACTACATAATTTTTACTCAACAACAATTCTGCCAAATAGGCTCCATCCTGACCTGTAATACCCGTAATTAAGGCTACTTTTTTATGCTGTGACATACATCCAATTTAATGACTCCTTACGGAATATTTTTTCAAACCTCAAAATTACGAAATTTTAGCAGAGCACTAAAACTAATTCGTTAAAACACGTTATTTTATTCATACAATGCCAAAATGGCTTTTTCGTGTTTGGCATAAATAGCCTTGCGCTTCAACTTCAAGGTAGGGGTGATTTCACCATCTTGAACCGTAAACAAACGAGGTAATAAAACGAATTTCTTAACCTGTTCATATTTGGCCACAGAACCCATGGTGGACATTACCTCTTCCTCCAGTTTTCGAAAAACATCTTTATTGTTGATCAATTCCTCAGGCGTACCAACTGGAATTCCATGTTGCTTGCACCAAACACCTAAAGCCGCAAATTCCGGAATAATCAATGCAGAAGGGAATTTTTGGCCTTCGCCAACCACCATGCATTGTTCGATAAACGCAGATTCTTTTAATTTATTTTCCACCAACTGTGGTGCTACATACTTACCACCCGAAGTTTTAAAAATTTCTTTTTTACGATCCGTAATTTTCAAATACTTACCTTCCACCATTTCACCGATATCGCCCGTGTGGAACCAACCGTCTTTATCGACAGCCTCAGCCGTTGCTCCTGGATTTTTGTAATATCCGACCATCACCGAATCCCCGCGCACACAAATTTCTCCATCCTCCGCAATTTTCAATTCCATGCTATCTACTAAAGTTCCCACGCAACCGATGCGGAAATCGGGGGGATTAACTTGAGATACCGAAATAACTGGAGAGGTCTCCGTCAACCCATATCCTTCACTGACAGGTACTCCAGCCGCCCAGAAAACACGTGATAAACGAGGTTGTAAGGCAGCGGACCCTGAAGCAATCAAACGCACATTTCCACCTAAGGCCTCACGCCATTTACTGAAAATCAATTTCCGATAAACTGCTAATTTGATGGAATCCACGAAACCCAACGGAACCATCGGGTCATATTGCAATCCAAATTCAATCGCGCCAAAAAATAATTTACGTTTGATACCCGTTAACTCATTGCCTTTGGCTAAAATCTTATCGTAAACTTTCTCTAATAATCTTGGAACCGAAGCAAACATGGACGGCTTAACTTCTTTGATATTATCTGCAATCGTATCCATGCTTTCAGCATAATACACCGAAACACCATAAGACATGTACATGTAAATGTCGGTCCGCTCGTAAATATGACAAAGTGGTAAAAAGCTTAATGCGCGATCTGTCGCATGTAAATCAAAAAACTTTCCACGAATTAAAGCTTTTACGTTGGAAACAATATTGTGATGGGTCAACATAACCCCTTTCGGCCGACCGGTTGTTCCCGATGTATAAATTAAGGTCAATAAATCACTAGGTTTCACCGCATCTTTCAAAGCTTTCAATGGCGAACGATCTTGACCAAAACCTGCATCTTTCACATCAGTCCACATGGCAGCTCCCTCAACTGGGTCGAAAGTAAAGACCTTCTTAATCTTGCGATTTCCTTTCGCAGCCTCTTTCGCTTTAAGATATAATTCTTCTCCCTCCACAAACACATACTTCACTTCCGCATTCTCAAAAATGAATGCATAATCTTCCACAGTTATGGTTGGGTACATCGGCACAGAAACAGCACCAATCAATTGAATAGCAAAATCAACAAAATTCCATTCCGGCCGATTGCCCGATATGATGGCAATTTTATCTCCTGGTTTAATCTTCAAAGCCAAAAGTCCCAAAGCAACATCTTGAATGATATCCAAAGTTTCTTCCGAACTATATTTTCGCCATTCGCCATTTCGCTTCAAGCAAAACAAATCCGATTTATGGAGCTGATCGTAAATCGGCAGTAAATCAAATACGCGGGTGAAATTTGAAAATTCAAGCATGATTGAGTTTGTTGGTAATGAATATCAAAGTTAACAAATCAGCTCCTCGATTTGCACTTTTAAACGAATATTTTGTACACAAGTATTTATTGTCCACAAGTTATCCACAATTCGTGGGGTATAAATATGCTATTATATCTTAATTAAATATTTTTTTAGGGTAAAATATCAATATAACATCAAAAATTGTATACTTCACCTGTGTCAACCGGTAGATTTCATTTATCCACACATATAAATTAAAAAAAGAAAAACTTTTTAAAATCTTTTCTTTGTTTCTCTTTGTTGTTCTCTGTGGATATGTGGATAAGTCAGAATTTGATTTGTAATATGCTATTAATCAGGAAGTTGATAATTTTAAATAACTTATCAACTTGTGGATAAGGTTTCCGTATTACGTGGATAAGTGTGGACTTATACACATTTTCCACAGGGTATGAAATTTTATCCACATTCGTCCACAGCTATTGTGGATAAAATGGGGGTTTATTGGGTACTTATCAACACATCGCTGATCTGGAAGTTGGCCTTCAATTTGATCTTGCCTGGGAAGAAATAGATCGACTCAGGCTTTTCTTTTGTTTTAAAGTTGCCTAAATCCCAAAGTCCATTACCATTGCGATCCTCGATAGCACGTAATTCATATAAACCGGGTTCCACGTGTGGAAAATTGAATGTGTTTTCGCCCGTTTGTTGGTATGCCAAAGCCTTCGTATCCGATTTGATTAACTGAAATACATGTTTTCCTTTAGGTGTGTTGATACTCCCTGAAATACTTCCATAATTTTCTAAATCTTGAAATTCAAATGCTTGTGTAAATATTTGGGAGGAATCTTTTTCCACACTGACAAAAGCATGCTTCGCAAATTTCAATTCAAAACGATTACGCAAAGGCAAATAAGCTTTCTGAATGCTTAGTTCATTCACATAGCTATTCCAGTTGTAGGCCTCGTCGGGTAATTGAATCTCTTCATCAGGGCCTGTTACGAACGAGATTGCTTTTGTATTTATTAAAGCGATCGGTTTTGGAAATTTGATTACAATCGAATCCTCAGGACTTAACAAATGATTGCTTGCTGGAAAAACTTCCATACGTAAAGGTGTATTGACGACCTTTTCTTTCTTATTAGGCTCTCTAAATTTTAGCTTCAAAGCTAAGGTCGTTTTCCGATTTAATGAATCTGTTACGATTGCTGATATACGTACCGTGTCTTGATGTTCCACGTTTCCCACATAGAAACGAAGGTTTCGGTGTGATTCAATTTGGTATGACAGATTTTTCGGTTGGAGCTCAATCGATTTTACACCCCTCGATAATTCATATAAAACCGTTTTAGCTGTGCTCGTCGTCTTACTTATTTTTAAGGGATCTTGATTTTGCAAAGCAATTTTAAAATCCTGCGTTTGACTTTTCTTTAAATCAATAAAGTTTTGTGTGATGAAATCAACAGGTTCCTTGTTTGAATTATAAACCAAATTATTGTTGATGTCATTAAATGCCGCCATGTAATATTTGCCAGCTGCAATGTTCTCTATTTGGTAATTTCCAGACGTATCCGTTTTCGTAAAATAGTATGGCTTTGCCTGATCAATGCGCAAGGTATCCGTGTAAGGATATAGGCCAACCAAAATAGATTCTAGCTTTTTATTTGTCTCCAAATGTTTCACCTGGCCGCTGATTTGTAAAGAATCAATATCGGATCCCGTACTGAAAACGAGCTTGATGTTTTTGCCTTTATTGCGCTCCGACATATCTTCAATCGCGTTTCGGAAATTGAAGGTATAGGTTGTGTTTTTATGTAGTGTGGAGTCCAATAGTAAAGTCACGCCCGTAGGTCGGATACGTGTTTCATAAGTTCCCACATTCGGAGTGATCAATAATTCTTGATTCAAATTTCTAATTGTTACATATTCATTGAAATTCAATTCGATTTTCTTTCCGGTATAATTTTTGCTTTTGTTTAGCGGAATACTAGTTAAAATTTTGGGCGCTAAGGTATCTTTTTTTCCGCCCGGAGGACTTGCCGTTTGTGCACAACGCTGAAACATGCTCAAGCTGATGAACAGGATAAATGTGACGAATGCGAGTTTTTGCACGAATTTAGGCATGTTCAAAAATATAGATATTACTCGAATAATTACCTGTTTTGAAATAGGCTATTAGGTTTGACCAAAGGCCGACGAAAAATGAAGCGATTAATTTCTTGCTTCCGGTTTTGTATTCGTGACTCAACAGGGCAATGTAAAAACTGTCGAAAATTTGGCCGTGTTGTTTGGCTAATTTAAATCCGTGTTTTTTGGCAATCGACTGAATTGTTTCTGGATTGAAATGATAAATATGACGTGGAACATCATAGGCCGCCCAAAATTCTTTAAAATAATCCGCATCAAAAGATTTCGAATTGGGTAAGGCTAAAAGCAATTTACCGCCTGGATTAATGCGTTTTTTGAAGAACTCAAAATAGGCGTCGATTTCATACACATGTTCTAATACATGCCACAAACTGATCAATTCAAATTGAGGCTCATCGGGGATGGCCTGTAAATTTGGGAATATGCTTTGACCTGTTAATGCTGCTGCACGTGCTGCTGTTTCAGGATCGAGTTCCATGCCAAAGGTATTCCATCCGTCTTGTTGACAAGCATGTAAAAAGTGCCCATTGCCACAACCGATATCCAATAGATATTTAGTCCCTTGTTGATCGCCTTGAATCAAATTTGTTTTTTGTTTCAAGGTTATTTTTCGAACCGCATGGTAAAGCTTATTGATGAATCCTTTTTGCGTATTGCTGTGGGAGATGTAATTCTCCGATTGGTAAAAATAGCCCGCTTGTTCTGCTTCCGGTCGTGGATTCGTGAAGAGTAAATCACAGGCTGCACAACGAACAATTGTGAAAGTGTTTTTTGAGACGGTATAGTCTTTGGCTTGTAAATGTGTAGTCATTTCTGACTCACCACATGCCGGACAGTTTTGTAATGTTTCCATAATTAACGACCCATAAATAAAAGTAAAATCGAAACGTCAGCAGCAGACACACCTGATATGCGGCTCGCTTGACCAATGGTTTGTGGACGAATCGATTTAAGTTTAATGCGAGACTCGGTGGACAAGGTTTTGATTTTGTCATAATCGAAGTTCGCCGGAATCGCCAAATCTTCCATGCTCTTCATCTTGTTTACCATCAAACGCTCTTTCTCGATATAGCTTTCGTACTTGACAATAATTTCAACTTGCTCAAGCACTTCTTGCGAATATGCTTCTTTGATACTTTGGCCAATTTCGTGTTGGAGAATTTGTTCAAAACTCAAGTCGGATCGCTTCAATAAATTAATCAGCGGTGCCCCCTCCTTCAATGTTGCGGTTCCTTGTTCTTGCAACCAATCGTTGATTTCCGCAGGCTTCACTTTCGTTGTTTGAATGGTTTCAATTAACGCAGCGACTTGTTCCTTTTTGTTCAGGTAAGTATCCAAACGTTCTTGCGTTGCCAATCCCAAGCCGAAGCCTTTTTCAGTTAAGCGCTCATCGGCATTATCTTGTCTTAACAAGGTTCTAAACTCTGCGCGTGACGTAAACATGCGGTAAGGTTCATCCGTACCTTTGTTGATTAAGTCGTCGATCAAAACGCCAATGTAAGCCTCCGATCTCGATAAAGTAAAAGGTTCTTTTTGGTGTGCTTTTTGGTGTGCATTGATACCGGCCATTAATCCTTGGCAAGCAGCTTCTTCATAGCCTGTTGTACCGTTAATTTGTCCGGCAAAGTATAAACCCGAAACACGTTTTGTTTCCAAGGTCGCATTCAATTGCGTCGGTGGGAAATAGTCGTATTCGATCGCATAACCTGGTCGGAACATTTTCGCATTTTCAAATCCTGGGATCAAGCGGATTGCTTCGAATTGAATGTCTTCCGGAAGCGATGTTGAAAATCCATTCACATAAATTTCAACGGTATTCCACCCTTCCGGCTCAACGAAAATTTGATGGGAATCCTTATCCGCAAAGCGATTGATTTTATCTTCCACGGATGGACAATAGCGCGGCCCTAAGCCTTTGATTCTTCCTGCAAACATCGGACTGCGATCAAATCCTTTTCGAAGAACCTCGTGTACTTTTTCATTCGTATGTGTAATCCAACATGAGCGTTGTGCTTGGATAGGCGCCTTCGTCAAATATGAAAATGAGCTTGGATTCTCATCCCCTTTTTGTTCTTCCATTTTGGAATAATCTAAACTCCGTCCATCCACACGCGGCGGGGTTCCTGTCTTCATCCGACCCGCTTCAAAGCCCAATTGAATTAATTGTTCTGTGATACCTCCAGCCATGGGCTCAGCCATTCTTCCTCCGCCAAAATGTTTTTCCCCAATATGGATTAAACCATTTAAAAAGGTACCATTTGTAAGCACAACTGTAGGGGCAAAATACTGCATTCCCAATCGGGTGTTCACTCCTTTCACTTCGTCGTTTTCAACGATTAAGCCTTCCACAGAATCTTGCCAAAAATCAACATTGGTATTCTGTTCCAAAGCCCAGCGCCATTCTTCTGCAAAACGCGCGCGGTCCGATTGGCATCTTGGCGACCACATCGCCGGCCCCTTCGAACGATTCAACATTCGAAACTGAATCATCGTTTTGTCGGAAATGATTCCCGACATCCCTCCTAGGGCATCTACTTCACGAACGATCTGGCCCTTCGCCACACCCCCCATCGCCGGGTTGCAGGACATCTGGGCAATCGTTTGCATGTTCATCGTAATCAACAACACCTTTGAGCCCATTTGGGCTGCTGCATGCGCCGCCTCACAGCCTGCATGCCCCGCTCCTACTACGAT
Source organism: Cytophagaceae bacterium (assembly GCA_024642485.1). Taxonomy (GTDB): domain Bacteria; phylum Bacteroidota; class Bacteroidia; order Cytophagales; family Spirosomataceae; genus Aquirufa. The sequence continues at coordinate 23,637 of JAHEAY010000048.1, read as the reverse complement.
TACGTCATATGAATTCTGCATCATCTTCATTTATGTTTCACGTGGAACACGTATTATCTTTTTGCCAAATAGTAATTTTCCTTATTCGTCATCTGGTCTTTGTCGGCCTTCGCCTTGTCCTTATACCCACAAAGATGCAACAGGCCATGCACCATGACGCGTTGCAATTCGCTTTCTTCGGTCCCAAATTTTTGCGCATTTTCCAGGATGCGATCATAGGAAATAAAGATGTCTCCTTCGATGATTTTCGGGTCATCCGAATTGTCAAATGTCACGATATCTGTGTAGGTATCGTGTTGCAAATAATTCTGGTTGATCTCCAATAAATAGCTGTCGGAGCAAAACACATAATTCAACTCTCCGATCTTTTTTTGCTCTTCTTTCGCAACCGCTTGCAGCCATTGCTTGTGCTTGATTTTGTCTTGCAGCTTGAAAGAAACGTCTTCTGTATGGAAACTGATCATATTCGTTTATTAAACCGCGAATTTACGAAAAAGCATCCTCGAAATGCTCGATTTTAACTGCTTGTGGAAAAAAAGTAATGGAAATCGTATCAAACTGTATTTCGCCATGCCATTTTTCTTCCAATTGAAAGCTTTCTGCCGCGTTGTGATAGCGCCGAATCTTGCCTTTCCCGATTTGTTCTTCTGGCGGCCCATAGCTCATGGAATGTTTTGATTTGATTTCAATGAAGTATAATCGTTGGCTTTTTTGCGCTACAATATCTACTTCTGCCTGGCCGCTTCGGTAGTTTTTGTCACGGATATAATAACCTTGTTTTCGTAAATAATCAGTTGCTAGATATTCTGCCTTTTTCCCAAGCCTTAAATGTTTCGCCATTCTTGTATATTTGTCTTCCCAAAAGAACTGGTTTCTTCTGGCCAGACCTAACAGTTACTTGATAATCTCGATGCCAAATAAAAATGTCCAATTTGTTGATTTGGGGCTTGTGCCCTACAAGGAAACCTGGGATCTCCAAGAGTCCTTGATGGCGCATACGGCCGGCATTAAATTGGCAAATCGAAATGTGGCTGAGTCGGACTTGAAGCCTACCCCCAACTTTCTTTTGTTCTGCGAACATCCGCATGTTTATACCCTGGGAAAGAGCGGAGACGAGTCTCATTTGTTGATGCAAGAGTCTTTTTTGCATACGATTGGCGCTAGCTTTTTCAAGATTAACCGTGGTGGCGATATTACCTATCATGGGCCGGGCCAACTGGTCGGCTACCCTATTTTAGACCTAGAAAACTTCTTTACGGATATTCATTTATATCTCCGCATGCTGGAAGAAGCCATCATGCGAACTTGTGCTCACTATGGATTAGTGGCTGGGCGAATCGAAGGCTTGACTGGTGTGTGGATTGATCCAGAATCTGACAATCCACGAAAGATTTGTGCTTTTGGCGTTAAGGCTTCTCGCTGGATCAGCATGCATGGATTTGCCTTAAATGTGAATACCGACCTATCCTATTTCGGACATATCGTGCCGTGTGGTATTGCAACTAAGGGCGTAACTTCTTTACAGCTAGAGCTAGGCCAAACGATGGACTTGGACGAAGTTAAGAGTCTTGTTTTAGCGAATCTTCAAGCGCTTTTCTTATTTACACCCCAACATGTTTCACGTGAAACATTGCCTAAGCCAGAGATAAATGAACTTTAAAAACACGCTTTTTCTTGATATTGAAACCGTGTCTGGAAAATCGGATTTTTCCCAGATTTCTGAAAGGATGCAAGAGTTCTGGCTAAAAAAAGCGAAGAATTTGTACAATGTCGACGCATTGAGCTTGGAAGACTTGTATGCGGATCGGGCAGCATTGTTTGCTGAATTTGGTCGGGTAATTGTGATTGGTATGGGCTTTTTGTATGTCAATAAGGACCAGCAGCTCAGTATGAAGGTGAAAACCATTGCGCATCATGATGAGAAAGAGCTACTAAAAGAGTTCGGCGCATTTATTAACAAGACATACAAGTCCAAGGAATTGACGCTTGTCGCACACAATGGGAAAGAGTTTGATTTTCCGTATTTGTGTAGAAGAATGTTGGCAAATAATCTCGAAATTCCCAAAGCCCTTCAAGTTCAGGGTAAAAAACCATGGGAAATCATTCACCAAGATACCATGGAAATGTGGCGATTTGGAGATCGAAAGAATTATACCTCCTTGGAATTGTTGGCTGAAATGATGGGAATTGAGGGCGCGAAATCAGATCTTTCGGGCGACCAAGTACACGATGTGTACTATAAAGAGGGTAATTTAGCGCGGATTGAATCCTATTGCATGGAGGATGTAATTGTGGTGGCCCAACTGTATTTGCGGTTTCATTTTATGAACCTAGTTGAGCCACACAACATACAAAAACTATAGTATTTTGGCAGGATTTCCGAAAGCACGCTTGCTTGCTGGAATATTTTCTATTACAACAGAGCCTGCTCCGATGGTTGCACCTTTCCCTATTTTAATGCTGCCAACGATTGTCGAGTGAATTCCTACAAATGCATTTTTATCGATTTGTGCTTCTTTTCCGATAACTGATCCTGCGCCGATTTGACTAAATTCTTCAATACTTGCGCCTGTTTCAATGATTGTACCTGGTCCAATAATGACGTGATCCGCAATCTTTGTTTCTGCTCCTAGTACGACATTCGCGCCAATGAATATACCATAAGCTAAGCTCTTCACATTGGCAATTTGTGCGCTTGGATGTATCGCGTGAACCGGTTTTGTTTTGCAATCTTCTTCGATTAATTCGATCATTTTCTTACGCTCGGTTGGGTTTTCCAATGCCACAAATACGGCACAAGACTTTCCAATTAAGCCCCAATAACTTTCATCTTCTGTGGTTCCCAATACAGGAATTTCACCGATCATGGTGTCTTTTTTCTTAAGGTCATCGTCCAGAAAACCATAGATTACGACGTTATTTTGTTGGAATATGTGTGCAACTTCAAGGGCAAATGGATTTACTCCAATAATGATTACGGGTAATGATGTCATATATTATTTTATTTTGGCTGTAAAAGTACGTAAATCAAAAGAGGTTTCGCCTGCTTTTGTAAAGATCAAATCACTTATTTCTTGTCCTAATTGTATAGATTGAACAAATTCCCATTGGCTCGCATCTTGTATATTTAATGCATGCATGTAAGCAAGGTCTCCTATTTCTTCGACTGTCCAAGCGTAATTTATTTGTGTCTGTCCGCTTGCCGTTTCTTTCAAGTTTAGACCAATGTCAGCACGAATTTTTCCTGTTGAATCTAAAGGTGCCTGTGTTAGTTTTATGTCGAATATTTGGCGTTCGTTTGTCGCTAAAGCTTCATACGTTTCGATGTCTTCTTGTTGGTAAGTGCCTGTTGCAATACTGTAAAAGGCATCTAATAAAATCGCCGCATTGAGTTGGCGTAAAGATTGTTTTTCCAAGTCCCATCCCGCCCCACCCGACTCAAGTAATAGTAATCCGTAACCTCTTTTTTGGAAGTTATCTCCGAATGCACGTGGATTAAATTCGTCGGTCCATTTAGCTACTTTATTGGGTATTTTTTCTTGTGTTAAGCGCGTCAATCGATTTGCTAATTTACCTGCGCGAAGTCGTGAATCTGTCCAGGTTCCTGCCTCATCTCCAGCCGTTGCAAGGAAGGCAATGTGCGTTTGATTTGCCGAATTCCCTACGGAGTATAATCGATTTTGATCGTGTAGATTAAAGGCAAATGTGGGTTGAATACTATCGGCCCAATCAGATAATAATCTCGCTTCTGGGCTATAGCAATGTTGAGCATCGCGGTTCATATCAATTCCTAATGCCGTTTCACGAGTCCATTGTGAAGCTCCATCCACGTTCAAATAAGGAATGAAAGAAATGCTTAAATTCTGATGCAATATTTCCCTTATTTCAATAAACCTTGAGTCATTTGAGTTTATAAAGTTGAATATATCGCACAATGCCATGGTTGCTGTTGCTTCATCGCCATGCATTTGAGACCAAGCAATAATCTGAATGGGACCTTTGCCAAATTTTACCTCATGAATCGCTCTTTTTTCAAACGTTTCCCCGATTTTCATTACCTCTAAATGAGGTGAAAGATTCCATTCTTGTATAAGTTCTTGCCATATACTTTCGTCAAAACGGCGCTGTTGAATGCGAGTTTCTTTGTACTGAGAATAGTTGTCAAAAAAGAAATGGTACATATTATAATGGGAGTTTAGGCATATAATGTGCCCATGTTTGTGATTTGAAAATTCCTTTATTCCCGGAGAAATAGATAACAATGAGAGTAACTATGAGGTAACAAAACCAGGCATCTTTTCCGAATAGTTCAACACCCATGCACATTGCTGCAATGGGAGTTTTTGTTAAACCCATGTAAAGGCAGGTGAATCCCAAGGCAGCTAAAAAAGGACCCGGCAAATTGATTAGATCTGAAAAACTTGCCATGGCATGTGAGCCAATTAAAAATAAGGGCGTTGCCTCTCCCCCTTTATAACCGAGTCCAAGACTCAAGCAAGTCGCGATGAGTTTTTGGAAAGCGAAAGTTCCCGCTTGAAAATTTTCTTCAAAGGGTCTTAGTAAATATTCGGAACCCAATCCGATGCTTTCTTGGAAAATGGGAAATTGAAAGAGCGCGAGTAAAATTAGGCCTGCGAGAATCGCTTTTTGGTAAGCCTGTATGGGTAATTTATCTGACGCAAAATAAATAATCGATTCTAAGCGCGAATAGAAGCGTGCAATGAGGGCTAAAAAAAGGCCTATAAGCGCTAATTTGGCCCAAAATACGGGTGAAATCTCAGGTAATAAAATGTGGGGATACAAAACGTGTTTTGTGCCGTACACGTGGAGACTTACGAGATTTGCTGCAAAAGCGGTGGATAAGCATGCAAAAACTGAGCGAAAATGAATTTTGCCTACTTCTTTAATTTCGAGTCCGAATAAACATCCGGCCCAAGGTGTTCCGAAAATTGCCGCAAAGCCTGCACTCATTCCGGCGCGTAGCCAAATGGATTTTTCCTCTTGCGATATATTGAATGGCTTAGTACTCGCATTTGCGATCGAGCCGCCCATGAATACTGCCGCCCCTTCCCTACCTACAGATGCTCCGACCAAATGACTTAACCAGGTGCTGGCTAATGTAAAGGGTGCCTGGAAAACAGAAGTAACCTGGGCGGCTCCTTGTAGCTGCTTGATGAGGTCGTTTGTTCCTAATGTGGTGAATGACCATTTGCGCATCCATAGGAGTAATAAACCAACCAAAGGAAGCCCTAGTAAAAAATAAGTTTGTCGATTTTCTGCGATGAATTGCAAGCCCCAGAGGAAAAGTGATGCTACACTACCACTGGCGAAGGAGATGATGGCCCATAATAGGAATCTAATGCCCCAAATTCGCATGATTAAGAGAATTTTTGTTTCAAAGGTAGGGAATTTTATTTTGCCTACCTTTGTCATGGAATTGTGATTGGGCGCCGGCAGCGTTCGCGAACGGAATTCCACGAAGGAAATTGTCCCTTCATCAAAATTAATCATATGACTGATTTTTCTTCACTTGGTTTAAACCCTCAATTGTGTCGCGCCTGTGACGCTTTGGGCTATGTTACTCCAAGCCCCATACAAGAGAAGGCGATTCCTCTTATGTTGCAAGGACACGATGTCCTTGGCATCGCACAAACCGGTACAGGAAAAACGGCTGCATATGCTTTGCCAATTTTAATGCGTTGTAAATACGCCCAAGGGAAAAATCCTCGCACCTTAATTTTAGCACCCACACGTGAGTTGGTCATGCAAATTCATGAGGTGATGGTTGGCTTAGCCGTCGAGACGGATTTACGCATTTTGGCATTATATGGCGGATTGGGACCTAAAACCCAAATCCAAACCTTAGAAGCGGGCGTTGACATTTTGGTTTCTACACCTGGTCGCTTCTTGGAATTATACCGCAAGGACGCGATTGTTGTAAAAGAATTAAAGATTTTGATTTTGGATGAGGCGGATAAAATGATGGACATGGGTTTCATGCCACAGATCCGCGAAATACTCGAGAAAATCCCTTACAAAAAGCGTCAAAACGGGTTGTTTTCCGCGACTTTCCCAGAGAAAGTAGAGAACTTATCGCATGAGTTTTTGGAGTTTCCTCAAAAAGTGGAAATTACCCGACAAGCCACTCCGGCTAGTCAGGTGACCCAATTTGTTTATGAGGCCCCGAATTTAAGTACGAAAATCAATGCTTTGGCCTATTTTCTTAAGCAAGATCGTTTCGAACGTGTGATGGTATTTTGTCGGAGTAAGGACGTTGCCAATCAGGTTGAAAAGTTTTTGATCCGCAAGGTTTTATCCGAAGATCAAGTGCGCGCGATTCACTCGAATAAAGGCCAAAATACGCGCATCAACGCCATGCAGCAGTTTCGCGAAGGCTTAATTCGGGTGTTGGTGACGACAGATGTGGCAGCGCGTGGCATTGATATTCCCAAAGTTTCCCATGTCATCAACTTTGATGTTCCTTTGATTTACGAAGATTATGTCCACCGGATTGGTCGGACAGGTCGGGCGGATCAGGTCGGCGAGTCGATCACTTTTATTACTCTGGCGGAGCAATATCACTGGGCAAAGATTGAGGAAATTATTCAGCAAACGATTGAAATCCAGGACCTTCCAGCGGAAATCAGCCGAGAAGAGACTCCGTTTGTGGAGCAACAAGATATGTTGCGGGCGGTCGATGATCAACGGAAACGCGAAGATCCCGATTTTAAAGGCGCGTTTCACGAGAAAAAATGGGTGATCAAAGCACGTGCTAGCGGCCAAAAGGTTCCACAACGTAAAGCTGTGACAAAAACAGGCCCTAAAGGGGGTGCGGTTTCAACTCCGAAACCACCCCAACGGAATAATCGCCCAGGAAAAAACGCAAAATTTCGCCCAGGAGCACCATCATCTAAAAAGAAAAGGTAGATTTGCAGCGATGAAAGTACTACTAATTAGTTTGTTTATGTTCGTTGGAAGCTTAGCGATGGCCCAACAAACAGCAGCGCCTAAAGAGGCAAAATACTTGCCACTATATGGTCAAAAGGCCTTATCCGCCAAAGACCAAAAGGAATTAACCCAATTCGTGGAGTCTTGTGATGCCAGTTTTGGGTCACGTAAAGAGGCAGTGGAATTCTTTTCTGAGCGCGCTTGGGAATTCGTCTCTTCGGGACATTTGGACACCGCAACTTACCGATTTAACCTAGTTCAAGCGCTTGATAATCAAGCTGTTGATTCCTATTGGGGATTGGGCGTGATTACTTTCCAACGACAAGATTTTCCAAAGGCCATCGAGTTTTTATCCAAAGGTTTGGCATTAGATAGTACGCAAAGTATTCTTCGCGTGGACTTAGCAATTGTAAAATTGAGTTGTTATTTGAAGTCCATGGATTGTGGTACTTTGGATGAGACAGATGCATTATTGCAGAGAGCTCTGTTGCAAACACCGAATTATGCGACAGCGTGGATGAAGCGCGCGCAAGTGGCCTATTTACAGGAGAAATATGAAAATGCCTGGGCCTATTTACATGAATGTAGAAAGCTGGATATCACGCAGTTGGATTTAAATTTAGGACATAGTTTAGCGGAAAAATTGCCTGATCCGCAAGGCGTGTTTAAGTAAGTTACCATGGGAATTCGATCCTTTTTTGCGAAACCTTTTGCGCGTAAGGTGGTAAAAAAACACCAAAATAGTCACGCGCAGGCGATTCAAATTCAGGAAAATTGGCTGAAGAATAACCTCAAAAAGGCGGAGCAGACCATCTTTGGTCAAGCCTATGAATTCGATAAAATCCGTAATTATTTAGAGTATAAAATCCGTGTTCCCATCGCAGAATACGAGGATTTGAAGACCTACATCGATGAGATGGTTTTGGGTTCTCCCAATATTTTATGGCCGGGAAAGCCTGCCTATTTTGCCAAAACATCGGGCACCACTTCCGGTGCGAAATACATTCCGATTTCCAAAGAGTCGATGCCGTTTCACATTACGGGTGCACGCGACGCCTTGTTGCATTATGTGCACTATTCAGGTAATTCTGCATTTTTAGACCAAAAACTGATTTTTTTGTCGGGCTCTCCTGAGCTTGAGTCTAAGCATGGAATTCCGACAGGTCGCTTATCGGGGATTGTCAATCATCACGTTCCTGGCTATTTGCGCAGTAATCAATTGCCATCTTATGCGACGAATTGCATCGAAGATTGGGAGGAGAAATTGGAGGCGATTGTACAAGAAACCATCCAACAACGCATGGGTTTGATTTCGGGAATTCCGCCTTGGGTGCAGATGTATTTTGATCGTTTAGAAACTTTATCGGGTCAAAAGATCGGTGATTTATTCCCTGATTTTCAATTGTTTGTTACTGGTGGGGTGAATTTTGAGCCTTATCGCCAGAAATTGATGGATTCGATTGGTCGGGAAATTGATGTCGTAGAGACCTATCCTGCCTCTGAGGGTTTTATCGCATTTCAGGACTCAACGGGCGAGGAGGGATTATTGTTGAATGTTGATGGAGGAATCTTCTTTGAATTTGTGCCAACTGATACCTATTTCACGGCGACGCCAAAGCGTTTAATGCTTTCGGAGGTTCAGTTGGGCGTGAATTATGCTTTATTGATGTCGACGAATGCGGGACTTTGGTCATATTCGATTGGAGATACGGTAAAGTTTGTATCATTGAATCCGTTTCGCATTGTGGTGACGGGTCGAATTAAGCATTTTATTTCGGCATTTGGGGAGCATGTGATTGCGGAAGAGGCGGAACGTGCGATGGCTGAGGCATTAAAGGCCTGTCCGGAAGCAAGTCTTGTTGAATTTACCTTAGCACCGCAGGTAAATCCACCTACAGTTGAATTGCCTTATCATGAGTGGTTGGTCGAATTTGCTCAGGCACCGCAGGACCCTACGCGTTTTCAAGCCGTTTTAGAGGCATCTATGAACGCTCAAAACATCTATTACAAGGATTTGATTACTGGAAAGGTTTTGCAGCCGTTAAAACTCACGATTTTGAAGCCTAATGCTTTTATTGATTACATGAAATCGCAGGGGAAATTAGGGGGTCAAAATAAGGTTCCACGTTTGGCGAATGACCGGGTGATCGCGGACGGCTTAGGGAGGTAGGAGAGGCAGTTGTCAGTGGTCAGTCGCTAGTCGTCAGTCCGGAGGGAGATAGTCCGTAGAGTAGAGACGCGATACCTCGCGTCTAAATCTTTTAAGTCGTCAGTCGCTAGTCAACAGTCCGGAGGGAAAAAGTCCGGAGTGTAGAGACGCGATACCTCGCGTCTAAATCTTTTAAGTCGTCAGTCGCTAGTCAACAGTCCGGAGGGAAAAAGTCCGGAGTGTAGAGACGCGATACTTCGCGTATAAAACGTAAAAAAGACGCGAGGTATCGCGTCTCTACAATATTTTCCAATGTCCAACGTCCACCGTCTATTGTCTAACGTTGCCACCCCGCATATTCCAAATAATTCATCGCGGTACGCATGAATACCTCAGCGGCTTCAAGGCTCACAGGTTTTAGTAATTTAGCTGGGTTTCCGGCATAGATGCTTCCGGCGGGAACGCGGGTATTTTGGGTTACGACAGCACCTGCGGCGATGATGGATCCCGTCTCAATTAACGCACCGTCCATGATGATGGCACCCATTCCCACGAGGACATAATCTTCGATGGTACAGCCATGTACGATGGCATTGTGTGCGATGGACACGTAATTTCCAATGTGCGTTTCGGTTTTTTGGTAGGTGCAATGGATCACCGCACCGTCTTGAATGTTGCTGTAATTGCCTATGCGGATGCGATTCACGTCCCCACGAACGACCGCATTATACCATACCGTGCAGTGTGTACCAAACGTCACATCACCTACGATGGTCGCGTTCGCTGCCTGCCAATTTTCTTCCCCAAATTGCGGCGAAATACCCTTTATTGGAACAATTAATGCCATTTTCGTATTGTTAAGCAGGCCATTTGCCCTGTAATTTCATCACTTTTTCAATCACATCTCGCACGGCTCCTTTGCCTCCACCAAAAGGCGATACATATTTACAGGCCATTTGAATTTCTGGAATGGCATCTGCTGGGCAAGTACTCAATAATGCCGGTCGGGAAAGAATTTTTAAGTCCGGAACGTCGTCGCCCATGTATAAAACCTCCGACTCATCAATGCCCATTTTGTCCAACCAACCCAAATAAGTTTCCAATTTATCCTTGCCACCCAAGCCAAAATAGATATCCTGAAACTTCAGGTTTTCCAATCTTTTTTTGACACCCTTATGGCCTCCGCCGGTAATCACACACAAATCATATTCCGCTTCTCGGGCCTTCTCGATGGCATATCCGTCACGTATGTGAAAAGTTCGGTAATGTTCCCCGGTTTCCAAGACATGAACACTTCCGTCTGTCATGACGCCGTCAATGTCGAATACAAAGGCCTTAATTTGCGCAAATTGCGTGAGTACGTTGGACATATTGATTGATTTGAATGGTAATTTACATAAATCTGCGGAAAGACTTGATGCGATTCGTGATGGCTTTTTTGTATTTTTACCCCCTATGAGGCTTTTGCGTATAATTTTATGGGTTGGCTCCTTGGCATTTTTGCCCACCTTTGCCTATGCCCAACAAAATGCAAACGCCTCTCTTGTCGCCGATTTATGCTCGAGCATTAGCCAAAGTAAGTTTTCAGACGCGCCTGTTGTTGTCAACCAATTGCAAAGTCTTTATGCACAGCAACCGCAAGCGGAATTTTTTATTCGGGCCCAACAAATGCGCGCGGCGGGTTATAAAACTCCTTCGTTTTCTTATTTGTTTGCACGAACGTTTTTGCAAGCAAATCCCAATTTACAGAAGGAATTAATGCGTGTTGCGGAAGAGCTTGCCAACCGAAAAGCAGGCAAATTAGTCCTTGATTTTTATGAACAAGTGGATGCCTGGCAGTATAATCAACAGCTGTTACAAACGGGAAATTATGCCATCCGTGTGCAGGGAAACCTGTCGGTTCGTTGGCAAGATGCGGATAGTACCTTGGCGCCCGCCGACAATTGGGATACGCCTTCCGAAGAAAGCACTGCTGAAACTTGGATTCAATATCAAGTGAAAAGCCCTGGGCCGGTTTTGGTTTGGACAGATGCAATTTGTGAATCGCTCATTGGAAAGGATAGTCTTCGGATAGCTGCGAAACAGGTCTTATTTTCAGTAAAAGATCGTTTGTTTTTTGGTCAAAATGCGCTTGTGGAACAAGGAAATTTGGCCTTACCGTTATTTCAAATCAACCCGCGCAAAGGCTATTTGCTCAGCGAGGAAATGAACTGGAAAGAAGGAGATCGTTCCATTGTGGGGGCACTGCGGATGCAATTGAAAAAGAAGGCGGGTGCTAAGCAATTCGACCTAGAGTTTCGATCCAAACAATTTGTTAGCGAGGCTTTACAAGGGAAATATTTTAAAGGTTTTGGTCGCTTGCTGGTACGTGGCAATCAATTAGGTTTGCTTGGTTCGAAAGAAAAACCGGCAAGGGTTGAGATCTGGGGGCCCCAACGGAAATTGGGTGAAATTTTGACGACGCAAGCCTTGATGCAATCGAACGAATCCATTCAGATTAAGGAAGGCGCATTTATTGGTTATGTCGGGAAAAAGGATTCACTGTACCACGGTTTTGTGACGGCGAATTGGATTCCCGCCGAGGCCGCTTGGCACCTCAAACCCACGCAAGAAGAAATTCGGTTTGAAGATAGTTTTCATCAGGTTTCGATTTCTGCCGACTTAGGTGTTTTACACGCAGATACGCAGAAAATGGATTTTTTCCGTTTGTCGGGCAAAAGCCAAAACCCCGCCTGGGTCGAGTCCTTTGACTTTTTTGATGCGGACAGATTGGATAGCCAGCAGGGCATATTAACCTATGATCCGATTCGGATATTGTATAACCATTTGGCTATGATTAAACGAAGTCATGCTAATTTGTATGATATCGCCGAGGCAAATAAAAAGGACCCTAAATTACTAGAAGGAGGGTTTCAGCAGTTCAAACATGCTGGATATTTGAATTTTGACGAGCTGAGTGGCGACGTTTCTTTCACGCGTTTGGGCCGTCATTATGCCCAAGTGAAATATGCACAAAAAGATTTTGATCGGTTTTATGTGCCATCGTTTGGTGGGATGTTGGCAAAGGATACGGCGAATATTTCTTTGGATTTAGGCCAACAAAAACTCGTGATTCGCGGCATTAAGGAAGTCATGGTGTCGGATTCTTTGAAGGCCAATTTTATTCCTTCGAACAATCAAATTGTGTTTGGGCAGGGGCGTGACTTCGATTTTATGGGCGAAATTAAGATTGGGAATTACCGCTTCCGGGGCCAGGGATTCCGCTTTAATTTCACGGATTATTCGATTAATCTTCCTCAGATTGATTCGATTACCTTCGTTCGAAAGGGGACGAATCGTGAGCTGGGTGGGCAGTTTCGCTACGAGGCTGGTCATATTCTATTAGCGCCCCCGAATAATAAATCGGGCCGACTAGGTCTTGCTGCATTTCCTAAATTGATTATTCCGAAAGGAGTTGTTTCCTATTTTGATGAGCCTTGGCGTGCGGCTGGCGTTTACAGCAAAAAACATTATTTTCAAGATCCGCGCATCGAGCTGGATAGTTTAACGCAAAAGGAAATCACGTTTGATGGAAGCTTTTATTCGGAAGGCCTTTTTCCTACCTTAAAAGTGTCATTGGTATTGATGCCAGATCAAAGCTTTGGCTTTTCGTATAATCAAAAATTGCCACTTAGCATTTACCGCAACAAGGCAACTTATCAACTAAAAAGTCCCATGTTGATGAATAAAATTGGTCTTTCCGCGGCGGGTTCCATGACATATCAAGGGCTCATTTCGAATCAAAAAGAGTCACATTTTTACCCGGATTCTTTGATTGCTACGGGCTTAGAAGCAAATATGCAAGGGAAGGGTTTTCCAAACATGCAAATGAGCGAGCATCGTTTCACGTGGATGCAGGAAACGGACAGCTTGTGGATGCATCCTTTTAAGCAATCCATTTCGTTGTATAACAAAGAAGTCCAACTGACCGGGTCGCTGGGCATGCACAAAAAACAGGTTTTCGGTCGGGGAAATTTAACCTTGCAAGACGGGATTATGGAATCGTCCAATTTCCGTTTTGATGCTTCTCTTTGGACTGCATTGGAAGCAAACTTGAAAATTGGGAAACAAATGGCGCTTTTCCCTCCTTCTGTTTTCATGGATCGGGTGGCTTTAGAGGCGAATATGACATCCCATAAAGTCATGATTCGGCCCATGAAAGGCGACATGGGTTCGGCGATTACGTTTCCTTATGTGGCCTACCAAAGTTCATTGGCTGAGGCGACTTGGGATTTGACGAATCAGAAGTTTTTGATGGGAGGCCAACAAGGTTTCGAGCTAAAAAGTTTGGATAGTACGGGCGTTGCGGGGTCAATGATCAAGGCAACAAATGCATCATATGATTTGAAAGCGCAGTATTTGGCATTAAGTGGTGTGAAAGAAGTGGAGGTTGGTTCGGCATTATTGTATCCTGAAAAAGGTATTTTGGGTATTCAAAAAGATGGGGCTTTCAAGCCTTTTTCTGGTGCCAAAGCGGTCCTAAATGGCAAACATTTGTTGAAGGATTTAAAGATTTCGGAAGGAAATTCCGCCGGCTGGAAAGGGGAGGCTAATTACCAATTTCCTCGCAGTGACGGGGATACCGTGGCCGTTGCTTTGCGAAACTTTCATTTTGAGGGGAAAAGTTACATTACGGCTGATGGACTTTTGTCGGAGAAAGTACCCCTGCGTTTCAGTAAACATCAGCAATTCAAGGGCGAGGTTTCGTTGGATACGCGCTTGCCTAATTTGAACTTTAAAGGATTCATTCGACCGGTGATTGGTTTGCCTAATTTCCGGGCTGCTTGGATTCCTTTTGAGAGCAACAAAGGCGAAGAACCGCATTTGGTCTTGAACAAAGATTTACATGATGAGGCTGGTCGGCCGATTACCGCTGGAATTTTTATCAATGCGCAAAACCGATTGTATCCGACATTTTTAAGTCCCCAATCGGATGATTTGGATCCCGTATTATTTCAGGCGGAAGGGGATGTCATAGAGTCGAATGATCGCTATGAGGTGAAGGGAAAGCAGACGCAGATGCAATTGTTTATCGATAAGCATCGAGTAGAGGCTGAAGGCCCGATCCAATTGTTTACGGGAAATCAGTCGATTCGTTCCTTTGGTCAGTTAAATATGTCGACGGATAGTTTGATTCCTCGCTTAGACACTTGGGTGAATTTGCAATTTCCGTATCCGGCCAAATTGCTAAAAGTGATGGGCGATCGCATCGTCAAATATTTGTTGGATGAAGGAATCCAAAGTGACCCCGCGGATGACCCGGAGCGTCGGGATGCGTATTTAAACCGAGCAGAACAAGTATTAGGAAAAGCGATTCCGGAGGCGATGCGGACCAAAATGGATCAGGTGCACATGGCCCTGGATAAAGTGGCACCTGAATTCGCCAATTCGATTAACTTTTCTGGGGTTTCGTGGGTTTGGTCTCCAAACACCTCTGCTTTTTATTCGGTCGGAGGAATTCCTTGGGTAAATGTGGGTTCGGTGGATGTGAATGCAACGGTTCGAGGGTATATGGAAGTGATTAAGAAGCCGAGTAAAGAAGAGTTTTATGGGTATTGGGAGTTGTCGGAAGATTTATGGTATTATTTTGCCTATTTCAATGGCGAGCTGGGCGTTTATTCCTCGGATCCAGCCTTTTTGGCAAGCATTCGAGAAGCGGTTAAATCAGATAAAAAGGGTAAATTGGTCGTTGTGGAAGCGGCGGGTGATGAGAAAGATGCTTTTGTGAAGCGTTTCTTGGCATATTATCGAGGGACTACACCAACCAAAAAAGTGAAAAAGGCAGCCGCGCCGGTTAAATCAACGGCGCCTGCAACGAAGTCGAAAAAAGGAGGATTTTAATATGAGTCAGTCAAAGTTGGCCAAAGTGTTTCGTTTCATGGACACGCTCGGATTGGGTGAGCGAGATCCCTTTGGCAATCCCATTTTGTTCAAGCGGATCATCATGGTGATTTTGGGATTCATTTCGTACAATCGCTTGACGATATACAACAAAACGAAGATTACAGGGACGGAGCATTTGGAAAATTTGCCAAATGAAGGCGTGCTTTTTTTGCCAAACCACCAGACTTATTTCATGGATGTGGTGTGTTTGTATCATATCTTTTTTTCGGTCAAATGGGGTTTTCGGAATACGCTGAATTACCCTTTTTATTTAATGGCCCCTCGTTCTAACCTCTTTTATGTGGCCGCATCCGAAACCATGAAAAATGATGGTTTATTGCCACGCGTTTTAGCCCAGGCAGGAGCGATTTTGGTGAACCGCTCTTGGCGTGCCGAGGGAGTTGATGTGAAGCGGGAGGTTGATTTGGCGGCGGTGGAAAAGATTGGGAAAGGCTTAAAATTCGGTTGGGTTATTAGTTTTCCACAGGGAACGACACGTGCTTTTGCTCCCTTGCGGAAGGGAACGGCGCATTTGATTAAGGGAGAAAATCCGATTGTGGTGCCGGTGCGCATTAATGGGTTCCGACGGGCATTTGACAAAAAGGGATTATTGATGCGGAAGCGTAATACGACGCTGACGGTCGAGTTCCGTGAGCCGATTCGCTTTTCGGCAGATGCGACGACAGAGGAAATATTGACTCGTTTGCAGCAGGAAATAGGCTTGGATCATGCTGAATAAGACCAAAGGAATCGTCATTCAATACATGAAATACAGGGAATCATCCCTGTTGGTGACCATTTACACCGCTGAATTTGGAATTAGTTCCTATGTGGAAAATGGGGTACGTTCGGCTAAGGCTAAACATAAAATTGCCTTATTTCAACCTTTGACCTTGTTGGATTTAGAGGTATACCACAAACCAGGAAAGGGCTTGCATCGGATTTCAGAGGCCAAATGTTATTATCCTTATCGAAAGATTCCCTTTGATATTGCTTCATCGAGTATCGCGCTGTTTTTGACGGAGGTATTAAGTAAGGTGTTGCGGGAAGAGGAGGCGAATCCGGTGTTGTTTTCATTTTTAGAGGAGTCTTTTCAGATTTTGGATCAGGGCAAGGGGCATTTGGAGAATTTCCATTTACAGTTTTTGTGGCGTTTGAGTGAGTTTTTAGGGTTCCATGCGGGTCAAGTGGCAGAGTTTTTGGATCAATTACGGGTGGCTGGCGTTCCGGGCATGGGGGATTTGGAAGCTTCAGCTGTGCAGGAATTATTTGATGCAGATTATGGGGATGGCGTGGGGGTTAATCGGGTGCAGCGCGCCGCGATTTTACGAGCTTTGATTTATTATTATGGCTTGCACATGGAGTCCTTTGGGGAATTGAGGTCATTGCAGGTTTTACAAGAAGTATTGTCATGAGGACTTTGAAATATCGAATAAAGCCATCGTTTCATGCGTTGGATATTGAGTTGACATTTATGCCTTCGCGCATAGGGCCGCTGGCATTGCATTTGCCTATTTGGCGACCGGGGCGTTATCAGGTTCAACATTTTGCGAAAAACATTGCCACAGTTACTTGTGCTGATGCACTGGTTGTGAAATCGGATTTGTCCTCTTGGATAGTAGATGTTAAGGACTTAAAACCCATCACCGTGACTTATCGTTATCATGCGGAGCAGCCGGATGCGGGGGGATCTTGGGTGGATGATTCGATGGTTTACATCAATTTTGTGAATTGTTTGTTGTTCCCACATCGCGGGGAGAATCGGGCATGTGAGGTGGAAGTCTTGTTACCGCCGGCGGGAGGATACGAAACGTCCTGTGCATTAAGGACTTTCGGAAATAAATTTCGGGCAAAATCGTATCGCGAACTGGTCGATTCGCCTTTTCTTGCTGCGCCTCAACTCCATACGCATGCTTGGAAAACCCATGGGGTGAAATTCTATTTGCAGGGCTTGGGGCCTAAGACGCATTTTTCGGACCGATTGCTCAAGGCCTACCAAAAATTTGTTGCCTATCAGCTCGATTATATGGGGGAATTTCCTGTTCGAGAATATCGTTTTATGTTGTGGATTTGCCCTAAGCCATTCTATCACGGAGTTGAGCATACGAAATCGACAATGATGGTCATGGGTCCGGAGGATCGGGATTCCTATGAGGATTTGATCGGTTTGGGTTCGCATGAATTGTATCATGTGTGGAATGTGGCGACGATCCGACCGAAAGCTTTATTGCCCTATGATTATACCAAAGCGGTTATTTTTGACACAGGTTGGATAGTAGAGGGGATTACGACCTATTTGGGGGATTGGTTTTTGTGGGCTTCGGGTGTGGTGAATCCGGATGAATATGTGAATTTATTGGCGGGTAATTTGAAATTACATTTCGAACGGGATGGAGCTTCAAAGCAGTCGTTGTTAGAAAGTTCGATTGATTTGTGGTTAGACGGTTATGGTTCTGCCTTGCCGGGTAAACGGGTTTCAATCTATTTTAAGGGGGCTTTGGTTGCTTTAGGTTTGGATCTGTTGATTCGTCGGAAATTCCAACATGCCAAATCGCTCCGCGACGTTATGTTACTGATGCAGGAACGCTACGGCCAACTGAAAAATGGGTATACTCGTCAAGAATTTTATGCTTTGGTGGAAGAAGTTTACGAAGAATCCTTGTCGGAATTTTGGACTCGTTGGGTAGAATCCTCGGAGCCCTTACAAGGGGAAATTGCCGCACTTTTGGAAAGTGTAGGCTTGTATTTTGAGTCGGAAGGCATTTTGACAATTTCAGATTTGAATCGCTTGGAAGTCTTTGGCATAGCACAATAGGAAAAGTTATTTCGATATGTGACATGTTTTGTCGGCGAAGTCATAACGGTTGAGTATATACGATTCATTATCTTGCCTTATGAAAAAATATGCAGCAAGACTCCGGAAGATTCGAATTTCTCACGAGTATAGCCAGGAGTATATGGCAATAAAATTAGGAATGGCGATTTCTACCTATTCCAAATTAGAGCAAGGTAAGACAGAGCTGACCTTAACACGGCTCGTGCAGTTGTCGGAGATTTTGCAATTTAATCTTTCCCAATTTTTTGATGAGGAGCCTGAAGTACAAGTGGCAGAGAATGTCTATGCGGGCTATGGATTTGTAACGCGCGCGGAATTTGTCCAGCATGTTGATAAATTACATTTGTTGGAGCGACAATTAAGCAATATCCTTTCCCAACTGCCGCAATAATTCCTACCTTTGTGCCTTAAATCATTCGATATGTTACAAAGGCCGCGTAGAAATCGTCAGAGTGCAGTCATTCGAGACATGGTGGAGGAGACTCGCCTGTCGGTGAAGGATATGTTATTTCCCTTGTTTGTTCAGTCGGGTTCGGGTAAAAAGACACCGATTGTTTCTATGCCGGGCATACATCGTTATTCGCTTGATTTATTGTTGAAGGAGATTGAGGAATGTGTTGAATTGGGTATTCGCTCGTTCGCCTTATTTCCGCAAGTGGAGGAGTCGTTTAAGGATTCCGTTGCCTCTGAAAGTTACCGAAAGGGTTCTTTGTATTTAGATGCGATTCACGCCGTTTCGAGCCGTTTTCCAGAAATTTCTTTGTTGACTGATGTTGCCATGGATCCTTACAGTTCAGATGGGCATGATGGGATTGTGAAGGACGGCCAAATTTTGAATGATGAAACCTTGCCGGTACTTGCCAAGATGGCGATTGCACAAGCGCAAGCGGGTTCTCGTTTGATTGGGCCTTCGGACATGATGGATGGACGTGTGGGCTATTTGCGTGAGGCATTGGATGCTGCGGGGTTCTCGAATGTAGGTATTATGGCTTACACGGCTAAATATGCGAGTGCATTTTATGGCCCATTCCGGGATGCATTGGAGTCGGCACCTAAATTTGGCGACAAGAAAACGTATCAAATGAATCCCGCGAATCGGCGGGAAGCCTTAATTGAATTGGAATTGGATGAGGCGGAAGGTGCGGATTTCTTGATGGTGAAGCCGGCTTTGGCATACCTAGATATCATTGCTTTGTTGCGTGAAAATAGTCATTTGCCCATTGCGGCGTATAATGTTTCTGGAGAATATGCCATGATTAAAGCAGCGGCGCAAAATGGCTGGTTAGATGGCGAGAAGGCGATGTTGGAAAGTTTATTATCAATTAAACGGGCGGGTGCGCAGGTAATCCTGACGTATTTTGCCAAAGAATTTGCTCAATTAAATCAAGCGTAAATATGTCAACCGATCGCTACATGCAACGGGGAGTTTCGGCTTCTAAAGAAGATGTTCACAAGGCCATTGCCAATTTAGATAAGGGTTTGTTTCCACAAGCTTTTTGCAAGATTTCACCCGATATTTTGGGTGGAGACGCGGATTATTGCAACATTATGCATGCCGATGGAGCAGGGACGAAGTCGTCTTTGGCTTATTTGTATTGGAAGGAAACGGGGGATATTTCGGTGTGGAGAGGGATTGCGCAGGATGCGGTGGTGATGAATACGGATGATTTAATCTGTGTGGGCGCGACGGATCAGATGTTGCTTTCGAGTACAATTGGTCGGAACAAGAATTTGATTCCAGGTGAGGTGATTGCGGAGATTATTAATGGGACCGAAGAGGTGTTGGAGATGTTGCGGGAGAATGGTTTAGGGATATATAGCACAGGAGGAGAGACGGCAGATGTGGGAGATTTGGTGCGTACGATAATTGTGGATAGTACGGTGATTGGTCGGATGAAGCGTTCGGATGTGATTTCGAATGGCAATATTCAAGCCGGTGATGTGATTGTGGGATTGGCTTCGGATGGGCAGGCGACTTATGAAAAGACGTATAACGGTGGGATGGGAAGCAATGGCTTGACTTCTGCGCGTCATGACGTGTTGGGGAATTATTTGGCTGGAAAATATCCTGAGAGTTTTGATCCATCGGTGCCGTCTGATTTAGTTTATTCCGGTTCACGTTCGTTGACGGAAGCTGTTCCGGGAACACCGTTGAATGTTGGCCAATTGATTTTGTCACCTACGCGGACCTATGCGCCCGTAATCAAGGCGATTTTGGGTTCATTAAGAGCGCAGATTCATGGAATGGTGCATTGTTCGGGAGGTGCGCAGACGAAGGTTATGCATTTTGTGGAGGGTGTTCATGTGATTAAGGACAATTTATTTCCGATTCCACCGCTGTTTGATTTGATTCAAAAGGAAAGTGGTACGAGTTTTCAGGAGATGTACAAGGTGTTTAACATGGGACATCGAATGGAGATATATGTGGCGCCGGAGTTTGCGGATGAGATTATTCAAATTTCGGAGTCATTTGGCATTCCAGCGCAGATTGTAGGGCGTGTGGAGGCGGCTCCAACGAAGAAATTGACGATAAAAAGTACTTACGGAGAATTTATTTACGAATAAGGCTTTGCTTTGTAGCAAATCCTTTTTATATTTGCGACCCCATTTAAAAGGCTTTGTAAAGGTAACGACCTGGCCTCGTGGGATTGTTTCACTTAAATACATATAAAATGTACGCAATCGTAGAAATTGCCGGGCAGCAATTTAAAGTAGAAAAAGACCGTACCGTATATACCCACCGTTTGGCGGGAGCGGAAGGCGCTGCACTGGTTATCGACAAGGTATTACTTGTTGACAATGACGGAAAGATTTCCGTAGGAGCACCCACAGTAGCTGGTGCGACTGTTCAAGCTAAAATCGTAGCACACGTTCGTGGCGAGAAGGTTTTGGTATTCAAAAAGAAACGTAGAAAGTCTTACCAAAAAATGAATGGACACCGTCAAGATTTGACGCAAGTGTTAATCGAAGGTATCTCAGTTAAATAATTGAAAATTAGCGTTTTAAACGCATAAAATAAAAAAACATGGCACATAAGAAAGGCGCCGGATCGTCGAAAAACGGGCGCGAGTCACATAGTAAACGCTTAGGCGTTAAGTTATTTGGAGGCCAAGCAGTTATCGCGGGGAACATCATTGTTCGTCAACGTGGAACAGCGCACAACCCAGGTGAAAATGTTGGTCTTGGAAAAGATCATACATTATTTGCTTTAGCGGATGGTGTAGTAGCATTCAAAAAAGGATTTAAAGGTCGTTCATTTGTGCACGTATTGCCAGCAGTGGCTGCGGCAGCACCAGCGGCACCAGTAGCGAAGAAAGCTCCAGCGAAAAAAGCAGCTCCAGCAGTGGAGGCGGCTCCAGTAGCTGAGGTTGCTGTAGAAGCAGCTCCAAAAGCAAAGAAAGCTCCTGCAAAGAAAAAAGAAGCTGCAGCTGAGTAATCAATTGTAGATTTAATAGAGAACCTGGCATGAAAGTGTCAGGTTTTTTTTATTTTTCGAAACCTTATTGGCCAATCGGTGGTTTAGGGACTATAACTCCATTTTATGCTTACCTCGACAGTTACCATTTATACAGAATCTACGCCCAATCCGCATTCGATGAAATTCGTCTTTAATGTGGAATTATTGCCTGAGGGCATGTCATTTGACTATACCCAACCAGCAGATGGATTGACCAAAGAGAAAAATTCTCCTTTAGCGGTAGCCTTATTCGGCTTTGAATTTGTTCGTCGAGTGTTTATCACGAATAATTTTATCACGTTAACAAAGACGGAAAATGCGGCTTGGGAAGATGAATTGTTTGGGATTAAGCAATATTTGAAGAAATATTTTGCCGAGAAACAAGCTGTTTTCTCATTGCCAGCCTCTGAATTTGCAGTAGAAGGGGATTCTTCGGATTCTGAGATTATCACCCAAATCAAGCAAGTTTTGGAAGAATACGTGAAACCTGCTGTCGAATCAGATGGGGGTGCCATTACCTTCCATTCATTTGATGAAGCGACGGGCCAAATGAAGGTTTTATTGCAAGGTTCTTGCTCAGGCTGTCCATCGTCTCAAATGACGCTTAAAGCGGGCATTGAGACCTTGATGACCCGAATGGTGCCTGCAGTGAAAGAAGTTGTCGCAGAGGGCGTTTAAATAAGTTTATTGGACAATATAGCTCTGGATAAATCGTTGGGTCGGTTAAGACCCAGTCAGCGTCACCCTTTCGCATCCACTTATCGAATTAATCTTTCTGACTCGATTTGCTTATTGGGCATAATGATCTTTCTCAATATCAAGTTGTTGATAAAACTGCCTACCCCAATCCCTTAAAATTTTCTAATTATAAAAACGAGAGAACCTCGTCTAAGTGTTCGATCTCCCGGAAGTTCTCATGTTCCACGGGATGGCTCACCATTTCATGTGCCCAGGTCGTATGAAAGGGTATATGAACACCATGTCCTCCTAATTCTAGGACGGGTAAAATATCGGATTTCAACGAGTTTCCGATCATAAAAAACTGCTCCGGCGCAATGTCCAAATGCCGGATTAATTTCTGATAATCTTCCGGTTTTTTATCCGACATGATTTCAATGTGATGGAAGTATTTGGCGAGGCCCGACTTTTTTAATTTTCGCTCTTGATCGAGCAAATCACCCTTGGTAGCAACCACAAGGCGGTATTTTGTTGATAGCGCTTCTAGAACAGTCTCCACATGTGGAAGGATTTCAATGGGTCTTTCGAGTAGTTCTTTCCCGATTTCCAAGATCTGCCGTGTACCTTCAGCGGATAAATTTCCACCCGTAATTCGAATGGCTGTTTCAATCATGGAAAGCATAAAACCTTTCACCCCATAGCCATAAAGTGCCAGGTTATCCATCTCGGTTTTAAACAATTCCTGTTGGGTTTGATGCAAAGGCAAATAGTCCTCAAACAAGGCTGCGAAGGCCTCTTCGCTCTCACGAAAATAGGGTTCATTTACCCAAAGCGTGTCATCTGCGTCAAATGCGATTACCAACATATTGATATACTTTTTTCGACTATAAAACGTTCGGAGGAGTAACGCTGCCGGGGTCTTCAGACCCCGGCAGCGTTTACCCGCCAAACAAAATTAAAATGACTTCGCTATCGTAATGAAATCTGCCGCGATCAACGAAGCACCGCCGATCAATCCGCCATCCACATCTGGACCCGCGAAAATCTCTTGTGCGTTTTTCGCATTGCAAGATCCACCATATAAAATCGAACAATTATCTGCTACCGTTGCGCCGTATTTGGCAGCAATGTGAACACGTAAATGTGCATGCATTTCCTGCGCTTGTTCAGCCGAAGCCGTCAAACCCGTTCCAATCGCCCAAATAGGCTCATATGCAATCACCACTTTACCGAACTCCTCAGCCGATAAGTGAAATAAACTTGCCGTTAATTGATCCGCTACAAAAGCCAAAAACTCACCACCCTCACGCAAAGCTAAACTCTCTCCGCAACAGAAAATCGGTGTGATTCCATTCGCTAATGCCGCATCCACTTTGGCAGCTAATTGCTCATTCGACTCCGCGAAATATTCACGACGCTCCGAGTGTCCAATCAATACATAAGGAATCGCAGCAGATGCCAATTGCACCGCCGAAATCTCCCCCGTATACGCTCCTGATGCTTTTTCGTGGCAGTTTTGTGCCGCTACAGCCAAATTATCAATGCCCTCAATTACCTGAGAAACACCTGTCAAATACAAGGCTGGCGTCGCCATAATCACTTGTACATCCGCCGGAACCTCCGACTTCACTAATTGCGCTACCTCAG
>JAHEAY010000046.1 GCA_024642485.1 Cytophagaceae bacterium | reverse complement strand
TTCGATTTTTTGTCGGTGAGCGAAGAACAAGCAGCCAGCATCAGCCAATCCATGATCTACCTGAATTCGATCCAAATTCAACCAAAAGTGGAACAAACCGATTGGAATCAAATCGGGCTATTTATTGCCGC
The DNA here is from genome assembly GCA_024642485.1 of Cytophagaceae bacterium. Taxonomy (GTDB): domain Bacteria; phylum Bacteroidota; class Bacteroidia; order Cytophagales; family Spirosomataceae; genus Aquirufa. The sequence goes on along the minus strand of JAHEAY010000046.1, from coordinate 35,831 downwards.
AGGTATCTCGTTAATATTATTGGCCTATTTAGCTTTGGGCATTTATAAAATCTACCAAATCAAACGTGAGCATCCTGTTACATCCGATCAGGGAATCGAAATCATAGAGACCAACCTAGAAAATGCTCCATTTTCCTTCTTGAATCTCTTGTTTTGGAAGCAATCGATCGAATTGTCGAGTGAACATGGGCAGAAGATATTCCAACATGAATTGGCCCATATCAAGCAAAAACATACCTACGACAGGCTATTTTGCCAAATCGCCGCATCCATCACCTGGTTTAATCCCTTTCATTGGCTCATTAGCAAGGAGCTCCAAAATATTCATGAATTCATTGCCGACCGCGAAGCGATTCAAAGCGGTGATATCCAAGATTTTGCCAAAATGCTGCTGCAAGCACATTATGGAAACGAATTTTTAAACCCTAGTCATTCCTTTTATTACTCATCTCTAAAACGTAGAATTATGTTATTAACTACCTCAAAAAATCCCAAATTCGCCTATTTAAGACGCGTAGCAGTTTTACCCATGGCAGCATGCGCATTAATCTTGTGCAGCATTCAAATCCACGCTCAAGTAAAAAAAGCGAAAAAAGCTGCAAAAACAGACTTTCTTGTAAGTATCCAACCTGATTCTACTATATTTTCAGACCCCAAAACGGGTAAGAAAGTATTTGCCGTTGCCACGCGGGACATGCCACCTCCACCAGCACCCGCATCAGTTCCAAGCCCACCCACACCACCTGAAAATCCATCAAAATTCGTAAAAGTCATCTCAGTTGATTCCAATAATTTTGAATTCAAAAGTACGATCAATGGCAAAGTGGTTACGGTAACTGCTCAAAAAGTCAATAACGGAACTAAAGTAAACGGAAAACCCATATCTGTGAAAGCGGATAGTGTCGCATTCGTTTCTGTTCCTACTGAGAAAATCAAAGCTTTAATCGTAATAGATGGTACCATTGTTAAAGACCTTGATTTAAATAAAATCAATCCCCAAACAATTGAATCCATGAACGTCCTCAAAGGTGAAAAAGCCAATGAAAAATATGGAAAAAATGGCGCCAATGGCGTCATAGAAATAATCACAAAAAAACATTAGTTTAATGAATGAAAGAATAAAAAAGGCCATCGTTTGCTGACGATGGCCTTTTTCGTTGATCGAAATACGAGATTACTTTCCAATACAAAACTTCCCAAAGATATTCTTCAACAAATCATCATTCGATATTTGCCCCGTAATCTCCCCTAAATCATGCAAAGCATACCGAAGGTCCTGGGCAATCAAATCACCCGTCAATCCCGTTTGCAATCCTCGTAAAACAGATTCTAAGGTCTCTTGCGTTTGAAGTAAATGTTGGTAATGACGAAGATTAGTTACCAAAGTACCTCCAGTACTCACCTGATCCAAGCCCACCACATCCAGCAAAGCCTTTTCTAAATCGGCTAAACCTTCTTTATTTTTTGCAGATAGGCAAATCAAGGAAGGTAATTCTTTCAAAATCGACTGTAAAGCTTCCGAAGAAACTTGATCCTTTTTATTTAAAATCTGAATAACCGGAATATCAATCGCTCCCAAGGCTTCTACCCCAGCCTGAATCGATGCCGCCGTTTCCGTCGTTGCATCCGCCATATAAATCACCACCTGAGCCTTCTTCACCCAAGCCTGCGTTCGCTCCACGCCCATCGCCTCAATCACATCTTCCGTTTCGCGCAAACCTGCCGTATCAATCAGACGAAACTTAATCCCGCCCAATACCCACGAATCCTCCAAACTATCGCGTGTCGTACCCGCGATATCCGAAACAATCGCTCGTTCTTCATTCAATAAGGCATTCAATAAAGTCGATTTACCCGCATTAGGCTTACCCACAATCACTGTCGCTACCCCATTCTTAATCGCATTTCCTGCTCGGAAACTCGCAACTAAAGGACGAATCGCTACCAATAATTGGTTCACCAAATCCTCTAAATCCTTCCGGTCTGCAAATTCCACATCCTCTTCACCGAAATCCAATTCCAATTCAATCAATGACGCAAAATGAATCAACTGTTCCCGCAAGGCAGCTAATTCATTCGAAAAGCCCCCGCGCAATTGATGCAAAGCTGCCGCTTGTGCCGCTGCCGAATCTGCCGCAATAACATCGGCCACCGCTTCCGCCTGTGCCAAATCAAAGGCTCCATGCATAAATGCTCTTTGGGTAAATTCGCCCGCACGCGCTAAACGCGCACCCTTCTCTACAAACAATTGAATAATACTCTCCTGAATAAACGGAGATCCATGACACGAAATCTCGACCACATCTTCTTTGGTATAACTCTTCGGGGCAATGTATAAACTCACCACCACCTCGTCATATACCCGACCGGCATCTTCTATCCGACCATAGTGAATCGTATGAGAAGCCTGCTTCGTTAAGTCTTTGGGTTTAAATACAGCATTAACAAGAGGAATCGCATCAGGACCCGACAAGCGGATTACCCCAATGGCTCCTACCCCAGCTGGGGTTGCCAATGCCACAATCGTGTCTTGAAATAACATTATAGCAAGTTTTGAAGCTTCATGGCTACCGACATATCGCCAGAAATTTTCACTTTTCCTGTCATCACGGCCATCATAGGATTCAATTCACCTTTTAATAAAGCGGTAAAATTCTCTTCCGTTGCCGCAATCGTGCAATCAGCATCCACGTTTTCGTTGGTAACTGTTCCATCAGCATTAACCACAATAATACCTGAAGGAAATGCAAATTTGAAGGATACACCCTGTCCGCCCTTTTGAGAAGCTAGCGCATGAATACGTTCGTTGATTTCTTGAAATGTCATGTTTTGTCTTTTAAAACACAAAACTAACACTTAAATCTCCCGATGACAAATTACTTTGAAGTCACAAAATTGGCATGATTCTACATCCGAAGTCTTTTCAAAGGGCTTCGATCGATCCATCATTTTATCTACCCACGCTTGGATCAATTGGGTAGAATCAGCCATAAATCCTTCCATATTCTGTTCCTCCGAAAACCACAGTCCTAATTTAGGCACCGACAATACGCCAGCATCCAAATTTCGAAAGGAAATGATTCCTGGTTCTATCCACATATTTTTCCAATCCAATCCCGAGAACAAAGAATTCGTTTGCGTTCGAACGACTTCAGCTAATAAAAATTTATACAACCACAATTGCAATAATTTACCCTTCAAATCATCCGAAAGCAAATCGGCCAACAGCCCTTGCGTACTTATCGCCAAATCCTTCGTTTCTACTTTTCCAGTCTTATAATCAATGATCCGGTACTTGCCATCGACCCGATCCAATCGATCGACACGCCCCTTCAACTTCACAGAAAACACATCCCCTTCAAAGTTCACAGGTACCAATGTTTCCAAATCCATTTCGGTATCCAATAATTGAACTCGGCCCGCATTCCAATGAACCTCAGCTTTGTAATAATTAGTTAAAATTGTTTTGGCAACTTCCTTTAACACATAATTAAAGCCTTTTTCCATCTCAAAAACACCCTCACGGTCTTGAATTTCCAACATGGCTTGATCCAACAAATCATCCAAACTTTCAATCCGAGCTGCCACATCCGCCTGGTCCACCCAGCCGTCATGCGTTGCTAAAATGGCTTTATCTACATTCTCTAAAACTTTATGCACCCACGTACCAAACACATCAGCACCCAATTCATCCTCATATTGCTTCTCTTTTCGCAAGTCCAACACATAACTGTAATAGTATTGCAAACTACAATTGGCAAATTGGGCCATGGCAGACGGAGATAATCCGCGTGTTTCTAATTTGGCTTTCAATTGTTGAATGACCTCATCCGATTTTTCAATACGATGAACTTCATTTGTTGGTATATTCTCCGCTAAATTAAAGCTCACGGAAGGCTCTGTCCACGTTAAAGCAGGATTTTGTTTTACCCAATCCAAACGCAATTGCTTTATGAACCGACTCATTTCCTTCACGCTCGATTTTTCCGAGGGTTGAACATAAATCAATTCGATCTGTTTTGGCCTTTGCAATAAACGATGAAAGTGGTACGATGTCACTGCATCTGCTTGCGTAAACGTAGGCAAATCAAAGGTATTCATCTGCGCAATGTCCATCGGAATCAGGCTTTCCCGTTTCCGAGTACCTGGCAAACTCCCCTCATTCAAAGAAAGAACAATGACCCGATCAAAATCCAAGGTCCGCGTCTCCAAAAGTCCCATCACATGTAAGGTCCGATTCTTTTGTTCGGCAACCTCAAAGGTCAATTTCTGCTGTTGGACTAAATTCAACAACAACTTAAAACCAATCTTGATCGAGACCCCATCCACTAAATGAATGACATCAGATAAATTATCAATCACCCGACGAGCCTGTACCAAAGCCTGCGCATCTGCACCCCAATCTTGTTTGGGCATTTCCTTTAATATTTGTTCAAAGGCTTCAGATGTTTGACTTAAAATTTCCGGGAAACTCGTTCCTGATAACAAGGATTTTAAAGCTGGGAGCGATTCCAATGCACAAATAGCCTCCATGGAAACATATAAATCATGTTGACCAGCCAAAGCCTGCCAAGCACGATTTAAGTCTTTGGATGCCTTTTTCGAACGCCCGTCGATGTAATATTGCATGAAAGCATGTTGCATCAAATTGCGAAATTGACTCACAGGAATACGCGACGCATCTGAACGTTTATGAATTTCACCCAATAAGGTAATGAATGAAAATACGGGTGTTTTCTTCAATGAATAACCCATCGTAATATTCAATCGATCCTTAAATTCCCCCACAAACAATAAGACCTGATCCAAAAGACTTTCATCTCCTAACACCAAAGCCACTTGTTCCTCTGCACCATATTCTGCCTGCCATTGACGAATCAATTCCATCGCCACAAAAACCTGCGCACTGGGATTAGCAACGCCTAAAACTTCGACTTCTTTCGCATCTTTTGCAAAATGCTTCTCCATCCATTGGAAATTAGATTTTGCTAAATACTTATTCGATCCCGCATCAGCAAAATTACGAAGCCAATTACCCGCTCGGTGAAATGAATTCTTCACATAATATTCATCCGCATCCCAAAGTGTTTCAGCAACATCTTGTTTCAAAAGGGCACGAATAATCTCCTCCTCCCCTTTGGACAAGGCATTAAAGCCCACAAAATAGATTTTTTTGTATTGCTTCGCTGTAGTTCCATTTGCGGCTAATCGAGCTGCTAAATCCCGATAGGCCATGCCTCGATAAGCTAATCCTCGGTCTTTTAGTCGAGCTTGCAAACGGCCATATACTTCCAATAAATGGTCATACAATTTGAAATATGCCTTGGTATGTTGGGTAATGTATTTTCCCGTATCTTCCTCACCATATTCAGCTCCCCAGCGCTCCAACGACTTCACTTCGGACAGAAAAGAAAAAATCTGATAGGGCTCTACTAGATACATGTCCAACGTATCAAAATCCTTCAACATCATCTGTCCCCAGCCCATAAATCGGTCGAAATCCACCAAAGGATCTACTTCTTTAAAGCAATGATAGGCTTCAAACAATAATTCAATGGGATCAATGAGCGTCGAATCTGTCATTTTAAGGGCAAATTCCTCAATCGTCATGAAGTCTGGCGCTAAAAACGGCCGATCACTCAGATAGGCTAATTCTTTTTTAAGGTAAAGTACACCACGCTGTGAGGGCATTACCACCGCAATCTCCTGCATTTCTTCAATGCTATGTTGTGCCCACAAATGCTCGGCCGTCTTCCTTAAAAATGTCTTCATTGCCTATAAATTCCCCTTTTTCATTTCTTTCACGGCATAATCCACCGCACGCGCCGTCAAAGCCATATAAGTCAATGACGGATTTTGCGTCGACGTAGAAGTCATACATGCCCCATCCGTTACAAATACGTTTTTCACCGCGTGTAATTGATTCCACTTATTCAACATCGAATTCTTCGGATCTGCGCCCATACGAACGCCACCCATTTCATGGATATCTAATCCGGGTGCTTGTTTCGTATCTCGTGTTCGAATATTCTTAAATCCGGCTTTGTGATACATCTCCGAAAACTGATCGATAAAATCTTGTACCATTTTATCATCATTGTCATCGTAAGAAACGTCCATGTGCATAATTGGCAATCCATGGGCATCTTTTTTAACCGGGTCCAAACGAACCTGATTGCTTTCCTTTGGTATGGTTTCTCCCATCATGTGAGAACCTGCATACCAATTAGTATTCAATTTCGGATTCAAAAGCGAATGTTTCAAACTTTCGCCCACCGAATTTTGGTCGGCATGTGTTCCTCTTCCTGCGCTCATTCCCGCCGCATAACCGCGTAAAAAGTTTGTCTCCTGCTTATACAAATTACGGAAACGTGGCACATAACCCGAAGTAGGTCGAGAACCTTCCGTTTTTGTATCTAAATAGCCTTCGTATTCCGCCGAAAGCGAAGCCCGGTAATTATGAAAGGCCACGTATTTCCCTAATACTCCGCTATCATTCCCCAAACCATTCGGGAAACGATGGGATTTCGAATTCAATAAAATGGCATTTGTATTCAAAGCTGCTGCCGTCACAAAAATAACTTTAGCATAATATTCAACCATTTCATTCGTATGTGCATCGATCACCCGAACACCAATGGCCCGAGCTTTTTGCTCATCATAAATGATGGATTCAACAATCGAATCGGGACGCAAGGTCATATGACCCGTTTTCGCTGCCCAAGGCAAAGTAGAGGCATTTGAACTGAAATAACCACCATAAGGACAACCGCGCTGACATAAGTTCCGACTCATGCAACGGCCACGGCCTTGTTGGTAGTGGATTTCACGTGGCTCCGACAAATGCGCACAACGAGCCACAATTACATGTCGGTCGTTATAATGCTTTTTCATCTCCGTTTGGAAATGTTTTTCCACGCAGGTTAATTCATATGCCGGCAAGAAATCGCCATCTGGCAAAGAATCTAAGCCATCTTTATTTCCTGAAATTCCAGCAAAATGCTCGACGTAGGAATACCAAGGATCAATGTCTTTGTAATTAATAGGCCATGGCGTCGCGAAACCATCACGCGCAGGTCCATCAAAATCCAATTGGGACCATCGTTGGGTTTGGCGCGCCCAAAGTAAGGACTTGCCACCAACTTGATACCCCCGAATCCAATCAAAGGGTTTGTCTTGTTCGTAAGGATGTTCCGCGTCCTTCACCATGAAATGCTTCGCATCTTCGCGGAAAGCATAGCATTTACTCACAACAGGATTGGCTGCGATTTCTTCTTGGGTTAATCGCCCCCGATGTTCAAATTCCCATGGACTCATCAACGTCGTAGGATAATCTTCATTATGTGTCACCTTGCGGCCTCTTTCCAGCACCAAGGTTTTAATTCCTTTGTCACAAAATTCTTTGGCAGCCCATCCACCTGCTATTCCCGAACCGATTACAATCGCACCATAGGTACGCTTCTCTGCATGTTTTAAAATTTCCATCGCTTATTTGTTAACCGGCACGCAAGGATTCCAAAATCCGGGCGCCATCTGATAATTTAAATGATTTATCATGACATATTCAGTCGTCACATAGCCTTGAATTGTCAAACCCTTCAAGGTCGCCATTGCTTTTTGCGCATCGACACCATGTTTTCCTTGTTCTAATTCAAACAAGAACGCTTCCAATGCAGGACCACTCGCTTGCGACCAATCTCCTTTGTATAAACTTGGAATTTGACCCAAAACTGCGCGAAAAGTTTGCTGAGCTTTGGGCTCATAACAATCTTTCAACATCGTTTTAACGAACATAGGAACACCTAAACTGACAGCTCCCGGAACCGAAGATTCAGGGATAATGCCACCAATCCAGCGATTAAGAACATCTTCCTCTGCAAGACTTAATGAAAGTGAAATGGGTTTGGATTTGGCCGACAAATCATAATAGACAACGGTTCCCAGGGCGGCTAATGTCATCCCTTTTAACCATGCACGGCGACTCGACATTTTCATGTTTGATAGGTTTTTGAATACCCTACAAACTTATCAAAAATTAATCAAATAAAAGCCACTTTACACCATAAGCAAAGCCTCTGCTCATAGCAGGATACAGATATGCCGAATAATAATTATCGGTCAATAAACCTTGCGTCGTATTCGCCATTTTAAAGAACAAACGAACCCGATTAATTCGCAAAGAAACATAAGGATCCACCTGTACAAAGGCCGGTAATTCGTAGCGATTTTGGAGGTGATATTGTTGAATGGCCGGCTGGTACGTATCTCCATAATATGCCGACTGCCCTATCACATCTATCCCAAACTGCATATAAAGCAATTTCTTGTATTGAACATTCAAAGCTAAATTCGCATTTGCGACTAAATTCGGCATACGCATGACATTAGGCCCCGTTTGCGTATTTGCATGTACATTCGATTGCCATTCGAAGCGACCAAAATTACCACCCAAAGCAATTGATGTACGTAAAACAGCAATGGCTTCGCGAGCTTGTGTCGCTGTTCCAAGACTATCATAATATACCCAAGAACCAATGCGCTGAATGGTCACCGATGGCTTCACATAAAAATGTTTCGTATTAATTTCAATCCCACCGGCCAATTGATCGAACTCTATGTTGGCAAAATCATTCTTCCAACGATACGATGTATTATACATCCATTGATTGGCCAATGTAGGACTCACGGAAGTCCGTTGGTAATTTGCCCAAAACCAAGGCGAACTCAACGAAGCCTTCATCAAATAATCCGACCCGATTAAATACTCCCCTTCTGCCTGAAAATCAAGGTTTTTACCTACTTGTTGGCGTAACCATAACCCCACATAATTTTCTAATTTATCCAAGGTTGTCGTGTTTAAGGGATTATAGACCGACCAGTACCGCTGTTTGACATGCGCGCGGTAGGTAAACTGTCGGTAAATCCCCTTAATACCCGTTTGATGACTATATGAACGCCATTGATTTTCATTGTAAAGCGAATCACTCGCTGGCGCTTGGATGTAATTGATATAAGTTCGAGGATAAAATCCAGAAGCTAAATTCGTCTGAAAAGCCAAATCCCTGTATTTTACCTTCCGCGTTTCAGCATCTAAGCGTTGAAATAATTGCAAACCTTTAAATCCAACGAACTCATGGTAAAGGTGCAATTTCAGAAACTGGTCGTTGGACTGCGTTTTTGATTCTGTTAATAAAGCTGTGTTATCAATGTATTTCAATGCGGCGGCAGGTGTTTGACCCGTCGTTAATTTAATTCCCCCTTGGTCATTTGTTCCTTGGTCAAAATAATTGATGTGACCCAATAAGCGATACCGCTTATTCCGAGAAGTAAAATTGGTATGCAATAAAACGCCCCACTGGCCGGTTAAACTTTGATCCCCCGATTTAAACGCGGCATCTGTTAAATTCTTATCCGCAACCAATCGTTGGATTTCGACCCCTACATTCCACAAGGAATCCACATTTCGTGCAAAGGCAAAATTGAGATTGGTCTGCCCTCCCGCTCCCAAATTGTAGGTAACTTCAGAAAATGGCGATTTGGTTTGATAATAACGTATTTGATCTGCTTGGAAAGCATAAGGCACATAGGCATTATAGCCCATTTGGGTACCAATAACCTTAGGAGCCTTGGTGAAAATATCCCGATAAGCTGTTCCTTGATTTCCTAAATTCGTGGATAAAAAGCCATCCCGTTCTTGATATAAATAGCGATGTAATAGCGTCAACGTTGTATCAATGCGGCGTTGAACCACTTCACTATTTACAGCATCAGATTCCAAGAAATAATGCACGGTTTGCGGGCCATAGATTTGTTTGGTCGAATCATCCAAGGCAGCTCTGCCCGATTTATTAGAAGTTTGTTGGCCACCTTTCTTCTGTGTTTTCGGATCCGGGAAACCGGCATTGGCAGGATCATAAGCACCCATTTGCCCATTGGTAATTTGACTAAACCCCTGCAAGGCTAGCAACAGAAAAACAATAAGAGGGTAAATCGACCGCATTTTCACAGCGCAAAGGTAATTAAATAATGTTTAGCGCTTAAGGCTTTGCTTTAACCAAGTCCAAAATTCCGCTTCATGTGACACAAATTCCATTTGCATGGGTAAGTAATATAAGTGTGCTGCCAAATGTGGATAATCCGCCAAATGTTCTTGAAAACGCATAAAATCCTTGTGCGTCGTCAAGATGCCCGTATCGTCTTGGCATTGCTTCGCGATGTATTCCCAATACTGAAAATCGGCCGTTTGAAAGGCATAATGATCAGCGTAAGACTCCTGATTAACGATATCGCCTAAACTTTTGGCCTGTTTGAAAAAAGGCATCGGATCGGCAATTCCTGCCACGAGGTGCCATTTTTTGATCACTAAAGAATTAGGTCCTATTGGGTTTCCATAGCTCACACGCGTGTAAAATACAGGCAGACCAAAGGATTCAAAAGCTGTTTGTTTCGCCTCAGCTAACGCGGCCGGACAACGATTTACGATGATTGCCTGCGCGCGATGAACGCCCGCAATCGACTCACGCAATCTCCCCAAAGGCATTAATTTATCCGTAAAAAAAGGCTTATCGTAAGTCGTGCACAGTAAATTCACATCCCCTTGAATCGCGCGATGTTGAAAAGCATCATCTAAAAACAAGGTATCTATATCCTGTTGCAATTTTTCTACCCCCACAACTCGTTTTTCACAAACGGCTACGGTGATTTCCGGCATGAGTTGTTTATAAGCCAAAGGTTCATCACCCACTTCAGATGCTTTGGAGCTAGATTCCACTATACGAAAGCCTTTGGTTTTACGGCCGTAACCCCGACTTAAAACACCCAAACGTTCCTGAAACGGCCAATGCTGAACTAAATAAGCCACAAATGGGCTCTTTCCTGTGCCACCTACGGCGAGGTTACCGATAACGAGAGTTTTCGGTTGATCTACATGCTTGCTTTCGAAATACTTATGATCATACAACCAATTCCGGCAGGAAGTAATCAGGCCATATAACTCCGATAATAAATAAAAAAGTAAGCGTTTAATCATTCCTTAAAACTACTAAATAAACAAATCAATAGAAAATAATAACTTGCGGGCATGATTCAATTGAAATCCCATACACTCAATTTCCATTTCGAGGCAGGAACATCCCGAGGTGTTCTAACACAGAAGACGAGTTACTTTATTCGCATCGAACAAGATGGACGTAAGGGTATCGGAGAAGCAGGTCCCCTACGCGGCTTAAGTCCGGAATTTGAGGAAGATTGCTCGGCTTCATTTCAAAAGATTATTGATCAATTACCTGAATTACCCCATACCACCGCTGAAATTCCAACGTATCTGGAAAACATACCTATCACGTTCCCTTCCTTGCGTATGGCTATGGAAATGGCTTTATTGGATTGGATGCAAGGTGGACATGGACGATATTTCAACAATTCCTTTTCTACGCAGGAAGCACCTATTCCAATCAATGGATTGATCTGGATGGGAAATCCTTCGTTCATGCGCGAGCAAATTGATGCCAAATTAGCAGCTGGCTATAATTGCCTGAAATTGAAAATTGGAGCCATTGATTTTGAACAAGAAATCGAGATACTTCAAGAAATACGTGCTCGTTATTCTGCTTCTGACCTAAGCATCCGTGTAGATGCCAATGGCGCCTTTGCCGTTTCGGAAGCTGCAGAAAAACTGGAACGTTTAGCTCAATTTGACTTACATTCCATCGAACAACCTATACGCGCAGGCCAATGGGAGGCGATGCATGATTTATGTGCCCAAAACATCTTGCCTATTGCCTTGGATGAGGAGTTGATTGGTGTGGAAAATCAGGAAGAATTACTCAACTCAATAAAACCACCTTATATCATTCTAAAACCTAGTTTATTGGGCGGTTATCAAGCAACGAGGCTTTGGATCGAAGCTGCTGAAGCACAAGGAATCGCTTGGTGGATTACGTCTGCCTTGGAATCGAACATTGGCCTACAAGCGATTGCGCAATTTACCGCGGAGTTCAACAATCTATTACCGCAAGGTTTAGGAACGGGTCAATTGTACACGAATAATTTTGAAAGCGGACTTTATATCCAACAAGGTAATATTTTTCAAAAATCGGGGCATCCAAGAGCCACGCCTTTTGACTAAAACTCCTATCTTTGCTCAGCAAAAATTTAACATATCCGCATGAATACGATTGACGAGGCGATGATTGCCATCTTAGAGCAACGATTGAAATTGAGTAAATTGTCTTATTCCGACGAAAATTACGATGACGTAGAGGAATTGCTACATGATTTAGAAGATGATTTCAATGAGAAATATGGTGACCAATTAGAGGAAATCCTTGAAAAAGTTCACTTGAAACATTGCCCAGAATCAGATGTTTTATTACCTACGGCTTATTTAGCGAAGAAATTTGTAGAAACAGCGGACGGTGAAGTCGAAATCAGCAAAAAAGAAGGTGTCGAAGTAGAGTGGATCGAAGACCCAGCGGCAGCAGCCCGTTTGGTATTGTTACCCTCGCCTACCCGCGTGCTCCTCATGACTCCCAAAGGACTCGAAATCGTCTGGGAAGAATCGAAATAAACAAAAAAGGTGAGGAACAAAATCCTCACCTTTTTTTATGCCAACCAATCAATTCCCTTTTTCAGTAAATCCAAGGTTTGTTGGCCTTCCGGATACCCCGAGGCATCATACATATATTCCCAAGCCGCCAAAGGTGGCAAGCTCATTAAGATCGATTCCGTCCGACCATTCGTTTCCAATCCAAATTTCGTCCCGCGATCGTGAACAAGATTGAATTCCACATAACGACCCCGACGCAATAATTGGAAATTACGCTCCTGCTCAGAAACAGCCTTGGATGCGTTTTCCTTCATCAAATGGCTATAAATAGGAACAAAAGATTCTCCTACCGACTTCACAAAATCAAAGGTTTTAGCTTTGTCTTCTTTCAAATAATCAAAGAAAATCCCCCCAATACCGCGCGTTTCATTGCGGTGTGTATTGAAGAAATAATCATCCGCCCAAGTCTTGTATTTGGCATATACATCTGGACCAAAACCATCACATGAGGCCTTCACTTGTTGGTGAAACCATTTCGCCTGTTCCGGGATAATGATATGCGGCGTTAAATCAATGCCGCCACCAAACCACGATTGACCATTACTCAATTCAAAATAACGTACATTCATGTGGATGATCGGAACCCAAGCATTGATCGGATGCATCACGATCGAAACGCCTGTCGCGAAGAATTCAACCTCTTCCGTCACATTCAAACTCGTGACCATTTTAGGATGCAATGGCCCCGAAACGGCTGAGAAATTCACACCCGCTTTTTCTAAGATAGACCCTCCTTCGATCAGTCGGGTTCTTCCGCCACCCCCTTCAGGACGCAACCAAAGATCCTCACGGAATTTACCTGTTCCATCCGCTGCTTCAATTCCCGCACAAATCCGATCCTGTAGATCACGGAAATACGCTTCAATTTGCTCTTTATTCATACTAATTAGGGGATGAGGTACTCGAATCCGATTGCGTTTCAGGTTCCCCCATCAAGGCATTCAATGAATCTAACTCAGAATCCGATACCTGCAAGGAATCCGGCAAAATGCTCGTTCCTCCTCCACAATCGAAATCTTTCTTTACCACGCGTTTATCTAATTTATCAAAAGGCGTTGGTTTGTACATGGCCAACAAAGGATCATTGACCACCTTGATCATAAAGCGTTTGTAAATTGGCATGGCTGTTTTTGACCCCTCACCTAATGCACCTGATCGGAAGTGAATCGAGCGATCATCGCCACCAACCCAGACGCCTGAAATGAGGTTTTGGGTCATTCCAATGAACCAACCATCTGAGTGATTAGATGTCGTTCCCGTTTTACCTGCAAAATTATGTGCATAACGATTATTACCTTCTGGCAATAACACGGAGCCATCGCCCCATAATAAGGAACTTGCCGTTCCACCTTCGTGAATGACACCTTCCAACATATAGCGCATCAATTGGGCTGATTCCTTTTTGATTACCCGTTCAGCTTGTGGCTCAAAGTTGACCAATACCTTGCCATTTTGATCCTTAATCTCCGTAATGATCATCGGCTCTACGTGAATCCCTTCATTGACAAAAGCAGAATATGCCCCAATCATCTCATAGAGCGATACGTCGATCGAACCTAAACCAATGGAAGCCACAGGTTTCAAAGGACTTTTAATCCCCATCTTTTTGGCATAATAGGCAACGGTATCAGGGCCTACAAATTCATTGGTTAAACGCGCCGTGACCGTATTCACCGACTTGGCTAATGCCCGCTTCAGTGGCATCATACTATACGAAAAGGTACCATCCGCATTGTGCGGAGACCAAATCTTTTTCTCTCCATTCTCCTCAATCTCCAAGGAATAAGGCGAATCTTCAACCGTAAAACATGGTGACAAATCCCGCGGACCATCTATCGCAGCCGTATAAACAAATGGCTTAAAGGTAGATCCAGCTTGTCGTTTACTTTGCTTAACGTGATCGTATTTGAAGTATTTAAAGTCCAAACCGCCCACCCAGGCTTTAATGTGGCCCGTGTATGGATCCATGGTCATCATACCTGCTTGAAGGAATCGCTTATAATAATTAATCGAATCAATCGCACTCATCGTTTGCTCCTCTTCCCCGAGCGTATTACGTGAATACACCCACATTTTCCGCTTCACATGCTTCATTTGATACCAAACCGAATCCGGATTATTCGGATAACGACGAACCAAAGCCTTGTAATATTCAGTCCGTTTTGCAACCGAATCGATGAAACCTGGAATCTCTTTTCCCGTTTCATCCACCCATGGATTTTGACCCGTCCAGTGATTATCAAATGATTTTTGGGTGCTGCGCATTCCTTGCTCCACAGCCTCTTCGGCATGCATTTGTAAACGCGAATCGATTGTCGTCGTGATTTTCAACCCATCCCGATACAAATCAATTTCCATGTCATTCGCCTTCGCCCAATCCTGAATGAATTTCGCCACGGCTACTTTGAAATAATTTCCCGTGCCATCGTAAGGTGATTCTTGGTTCTCATGTAAAACGATAGGTAATGGAGCTAATGAATCATATTCATTTTGCTTCAAATAACCCGCTTTAACCATTTGAGATAAAACCACATTCCGACGCTTCCAAGCCTTATTTTCAGCCAAAGGCTTTCCATCATATCGCTTCGGATTGTAAGTTGTCGTTGCTTTCTGTAAACCGACTAAAATGGCAGCCTCCTGAATATTCAGACTATCTGGTGAGGTATTGAAATAGGTCTTCGCTGCCACTTTAATCCCATAGGCATTATTGCCATAATCCACCGTATTCAAATACCAAAGAATAATCTCATCCTTCGTATAAAAACGCTCTAATTTGATTGCTGTAACCCATTCTTTGGTCTTGTAAATCAATTTATTCAAACCCGGAATATAGCCCAAAAGCCCCGTTTTCGTAAAGCTTTTTTTCGTACGCGTTTTGAATAAGTTCTTAGCAAGTTGTTGGGAAATTGTACTCCCACCCCCACGATCACCACCTTTTACAATGCCCACGGCAACGCCTGCCCAAGCCTGAAAGTCAATCCCCGTATGCTCATAAAAACGAGAATCTTCCGTTGCAACCAAGGCCTTTACTAAATTAGGTGAAATCAATTTATAATCACGAATCGGCGTGCGATTCTCCGCGAAATACTTGCCTAACAGCACTCCATCTGCTGAATAAATTTCGGATGCTTGGGATAATTTCGGATTTTGAAGGTCGTCAACACTAGGCATTTGCCCGGTCAACCAAAAGATATTCGTCTCAATCACAAATAAATAGACCATGACATAAAAAACCGTTTTACCAGCAATACGCCATAAGCGGACAATCGGTTTATAATAAGGAGAATTTTTATCTACCCTCGCATCATAATATGCTTGTAATATTGCGCGTTTAGAATCGTAATAAGCAATAGATTGATTGCAAACAGCCTCTAAACGGCCATATTGCTTCTGCCCCAAAAGCTTTTGAACACCCATTAATAACAAGCTCCAAAGGTAAAAAAGCCCTTGATTAAGCTTGGATTTAATAAGCGAATAATACTGTTGAATCTTTTGGAACATCGTTTATTCTGTTTCTAATTTCTCTAAGATATTCATTAAATCGGTAAAATCCCGAAATCCCGGACGATCTTCATCGCCTGCCACCAGGCCAATTCCCTTGATGGAACTTTGATCAATCCATTCATCTAAATCTGCCTCTGGGATTTCAAGCCCTACAATAATCGGGTATTGTGCCGACCAAATCTCCACGGAACCTTCCATGCCATCCAAAGAATTTGGACTATCGCTTACCAATAAGAATTGCGTCACATAAGGAGCCGATGCCGCAAAAACGGCCGGCAAATTATCCGTATCGATGTTTACGCGTAAAATTTTAGGAATCGCAAGATCTTGAATAGCGACCAAATTCACCTTAGTATCGATTTCCAGATAATCAGGTTGATATTCAGCTACTTTGGCCTTAATTTCTTCAGCATCGTGCGTAGAAAACTCGCCTACAATCTCAACACCGGCTAACCAATTTCGAATTTCAGTAAATTTTTCGAGTGGAATTTCTTGAATAGGAAAACCTAATAAATCGACCCCCATGCCTGCGCAGTAGCGCGCATCGGACAAATTGGTAATCGACGAAACTTTAACTTGTGTTTTTAACATAGGGTTATTTCATGCTTAGACGCGAGAACAAAACTACGCTTTCAGGAAAATATATCCTAACTTGCAGGAAATTTTCGGCAGGCCTTGAACCTGTAATAGAATATGGAATCAAAAGGAAGAGTATTGGTCGCGATGAGCGGCGGAATCGACAGCTCGGTCGCAGCTGTTTTGTTACACGAACAAGGATATGAGGTCATCGGTATGACCATGAAAACCTGGGACTATGCCAGTTCAGGGGGTGATAAAAAGGAAACAGGTTGTTGTTCCTTGGATTCCATCAATGATGCCCGCCACATAGCGGTATCGTTGGGCTTCCCACATTATATCTTAGACATTCGCGAGGAATTCGGTGATTCAGTAATTGACTATTTTACGCAAGAATACGTGGACGGTCGGACACCCAACCCCTGCGTTATGTGCAATACACATATCAAATGGGACGCATTGCTTCGTCGCGCCGACCAATTAGGCTGTGAATTCATCGCAACGGGCCACTATGCACAGATTCGTCAAGAAAACGGCCGTTACGTAATTTCCAAAGGTGTAGACACTTTAAAAGATCAGAGTTATGTCCTTTGGGGCGTTTCGCAATCGAGTTTAGCACGGACCATTTTGCCTTTGGGTGGATTAACCAAAGCGCGTATTCGTGAGATGGCTACGGAACGAGGTTTTGTGGATTTAGTGAATAAGTCGGAAAGCTATGAAATCTGTTTCGTCCCCGACAATGATTACCGTGGATTCTTGAAGCGTCGCTTGCCGGAATTGGAGGAACAAGTAGCCGGCGGAAATTTCGTGGATGTTGCCGGAAAGGTTATTGGGAAGCATGAGGGATATCCATTTTATACAGTAGGCCAACGGAAAGGTTTGGGTAAGGCATTTGGATTCCCGGCTTATGTGATTGAAATCCGTAAGGAAACGAATGAAGTGGTCATCGGTCAAATCGAGGATTTAAATCGGACGGGTATGTGGGTAGGCCAGTTAAATATGCAGAAATACGCAGAGATACCTTCAGAAGGATTGGAAACCTTAACGAAGGTGCGCTATAAAGATGCCGGAACAGATGCGATTATTCATCAGTTTGCTGATAAAATTAAGGTCGACTTCCATGATGCCGTAAGTGGCATTGCACCTGGTCAGGCAGCAGTTTTCTATGAAGGAAACGATGTAGTGGGGGGTGGATGGATCCTAAAATCGTACCAGAAAGGCTCGGTATTTGAAAATTATCAGTCTTTTGAAGTGAATAAAGCGTAATTTGAAGAACGCAGCGGCGTGGAATCACGCTGCCGGGGTCATAGCAGTTTTGCTTCCTCCGGCGTTAATTTTACTTTTATCCGCGGCATTTGAATGACTTCCATGTCAAATATCCGGGCACCATCAATCTTAAATCGGAGGGCCGTTTGTTCCGGGTGAAAGCCATGTTGGCCCGCTGCACCCGGATTCAAAAAAAGCATATTATTACGCTTCGAATCCCTTTTAACTTGTAATATATGCGAATGTCCACAGACGAAAATCATGGGTAATCCCATAGAAAATGCCTCTAATGCATCCGGTTTGTAATTAGAAGGAGCGCCTGCGATATGCGTCATCGCAACTGTCACATCCTCCACCCGAAAACGCTTGATTTTGGGATACATGTTGCGAATCGTCCGGTCATCGATGTTGCCATAAACCCCTGCGATGGGCTTTCCGTAAGCCGCTAATTTATCGGCTAATTCGACAGAACCCCAATCGCCCCCATGCCATATTTGGTCACATTCCTTCAAATGTTCATCTAAACGAGGATCCAAATAGCTATGCGTATCCGAAAGCAACAAAACCTTAACCATGTTATTCCGCGCGTTTATTTTGCAAGGAAATCAGACGACCCGCGCTAATCAATTCATTTTTCTTCCAAATCACCTTTTCCTGGTTCAAGGCATTCACCACCTGAGCATCTTGTTTCACCCATGCCGGTGAACCCGCATCTTTCCATGCCGAGTACCAAAAAGAGGCAACACGCGAAGAAGCTAATAGCATACGATCCGGAATTGAAGCACCTAATTTCGCACCATAGGCTTGAATAAAGGCTTTGGTATAATAACGCTGCTTCCGACCGTATTTTTCTACCATCTCAAAAGATCCCTCCTCGCCCAAAGCCGCACGCACTTCTTTTTCTGCAGCAAACATGGCTGGCAACATCGCATGTGATTCCAACAAAATTTGAAAGATGAAATCTTGTGGTTTAGCAATGTATTGAACACCAGCCACTTGATTCAACGCATAGCCCTGCAATTGCGCTTCGGGCACTAAACTTTCCCAAAGGACGTGCATGCCTTTTTGGCCAGTCAACTGCCCATCATGATTACGCGTCGTATGTAAAGGTACGTGCGCATCTGCCACATAATGGCCTAAATCCGCCGCATAAAACAACACGGAATCCCTTTTTTCCGTTTTAAACGCCTCTACTAAGCGACCATATACTCGAACAACCTCCCAAGGAACTAATCCCTCTTTGCGCAAACTATCCAAGTCATATTTAGCTATGGCTTTGTTGAAATCATGTGGAATCGATGTCTTATAATCCGCCCCGAAAATCGGCGCATCCATATCCAAATAATGCTTCGCATCTTCTTGTTTATCATCTTTGCGTCTCACATCCGGACGAATGGATTGCTGAACGAGATAGTCCTGATTCGCATAAAAATAGCCTGCCAATTCATCAGGTAATTGATAAATCGAAATCTGCTGCAAGGTTTTATGCGCTAAAAAGCCCCAAGAGGCACAAATAATCAGAACGAAAACACTAATTTTTTTCATGGTTGTTGTTGATAATGGATTTTGGCGTTTGGCCATATTGTTTTTTAAATGCTCTTGTAAAATAGGCTGGATCATTAAACCCAACTTGGTAAGCTACTTCTGAAATATTCAAGCTACCTGCTTCCAATAAAACTTTAGCCTGTTGCAAACGTATCGAACGAATAAACTCGTTTCCGGCTAGGGAGGTTAAATTCTTCAACTTCCGATACAACTGCATTTTACTCATATCGAGGCCCTTTTCAAGGTCTTCGACATCAAATTCCGGATCACTTAAATGATCAATGATGAGTTGGGTTGCTTTCACCAAAAATGCATCCTCAAAAATAGGCATTTTCCCTTCGCTTAATTCCTGTTGGATCATTTGTTTCTGCCAATTTTTGCGGAGACGGTCTTTGGCTTCCAACAAGGTATTAACCCGTATTTCAAGGATGTCAGCGTTAAATGGCTTACTGACGAAGTCATCGGCACCGGATTGCATACCCTCTATTTGGCTTTCTTGAGAGCTTTTCGATGTCAAAATTACGATCGGAATGTGATTCGTTTTTGGGTTTTGACGTAGGGCCCTACATAAATTGATTCCGCTCATCCCGGGCATCATCCAGTCGGTAATCACTAAATCCGGCAAATAGGTATTTGCCTTTTCTAAACCATCCTCTCCCCGATCCGCATAAATAACCTGAAAACGGGAATCAAAAATTCCCCCAATGAATTCTCGCATTTCCGCATGGTCATCCACGACCAATAAGATGGGCTTTTCCTGCTCAATTGCGGATAAGCTCGGTAATTCTTGCGCAGGAGCCTTTTGCTGAACGGTTGCTTGTACCCAAGACTGATCAAACGCTTCCAATTCCACCGGAAAATGAAGGATAAATGCACTTCCTTCACCTAGTTTACTTTTGACTTGAATATCACCACGATGCAACAACATCAATTCCTTACATAATGATAAACCGACTCCCGTACCTACCACCTGAACGGCATCTGGAATTTGATAAAAACGATCAAATACATGTGGTAAATGCGCTTCCGAAATACCTCGACCGGTATCGAGTACCCGCAAGATTACTTTACGAACATGCGATTCTGTGCCAACAAAAACCTGCTCCAATTCCAATTCAACCCCAATTTTACCATCTTCCGGCGTATGTTTAAAGGCGTTGGACAATAGATTACTCAAACACTTTTCCAAGATATCGGAATCGTAATATACCCACAGCGCTTCCACAGGCAATTCGTATTTCAACTTAATCTGTTTTTGCTGTGCATAACTCTCAAATCCCTGTAAAATATGAACCAACTGCGAAATCATGTCATGTTTCGCAATGACTGGCTGCTGTTTCCCTGCCTCAATCTTCGACAAATCAAGCAATTGATTGATCAAGCGTAATAATTTTTGTGCATTCTGATGGATGGATTGCAATCTACCTACCTGCTCCTTTGGCATCGTTGTATTTTTCAAGAAATACTTCTCTATCGGGCTAATGATGAGCGTCAAAGGCGTTCGCAACTCATGCGAAATGTTCGTAAAAAACGATGTCTTAATTTGCTCCAATTCCCGAATACGTTCCTTCTCAATTTCCTTCAAACGTATATCAGTTTTAAAGGCTTCACGGATTTGAATTTCCCGCATGAAACCATATACAACTGCTGCAAAACCAATAAAATAGAGCATATAAGCCCACCAAGTACGATACCATGGTGGTAAAACCTCTATCTTTAATTCCACCGGATTTTCACCCCAGACGCCATCGGAATTCGTAGCCTTCACTTTGAAGGTGTAAGAACCTGGACTTAAGTTGGTATATGTCGCCGTCCTTTGCGTCCCCACAAAATTCCATTCCTTATCAAATCCTTCTAAATAATAGGCATATCGGTTATTCTTGGGTCTTTGGTATTCCAAAGCCACAAAATCCAAGCTAAAAACAGATTGATCGGGTTGTAGGACTAAGGACTTCAAATCTGGCAAATCAACGTTTAATGGTGAATTCTCCTCTCCCACCTGAACCGTTTTATTGAAAATTTTCAAGCCTGTTAGATAGACATTGGGGACGTCCAAACGCATGCGTAAACTGTCCGACTTCAAATAGTTTAATCCATTAACTCCACCAAAAAATAGCCATCCTTGATTATTTTTCGCATGCGCCGTAATAATGAATTCTTTTCCTTGAAGTCCATCGGCATCATCATAATTAACGAACTTGAAATTGTTGGCTTCCATTTTGGAAATTCCCCCATTCGTGGTAAACCATAAATCGCCTTTTTTATCTTCCTCCATCCCGCGAAGCGTATTGCTACCAAGTCCATCCGCCACCGTAAATACGCGAAAACCTTTACCTTCCCCTTGATACAAGTGCAAGCCACCTCCATTTGTCAATACCCAAATGCGGTGTTGGCGATCTTCTTTAATGCACGTAATATGATTGTATTTTAAACTATTCGACGAATTTGTACGAACCAAATGTTGAACATTTCCTGTGCTCGGATCATAAATAAATACCCCCTGCATCGTCGTTCCTACCCAAATTTGCCCCTTGATCGTTTTGAGAATCGTATTAATATTTTTATTCCTTAATTCCTGAGAACTAAACTCCCCGAAAGGATTGTAAAAATTCTTTTTGGCCAAATCAAAGGCAAATAATCCTTTGGTTTGTGTGCCCAAAAGCAATCGGTTCTCATCCTTAAACAAGGCCGTTAAATTCATGCCGCTTTCTCCGATTCGATACGGAAAAGGCTGTAAGGTATTGGGAGGACTGAAATGAAAGAGACCTCTTGCCCATGCGGCCACCCAAACCGTCCCATCCGGCATCGCTTGCAGGAGATTCACATCAAAACCCGAAGTGACGTTGAGCTTATTTTCCACCGACTGGTTGATCACGTGTTCTACCTTTCCCGTTTTATGTTCAAAAAACGATAGGCCCACATTGCTACCAATCCAAACCCCACGATCGTCCCCTGCACTCAAGGAAGTTACTTTATTGCTCAATAATCCTTGAAACGTATTGGGCTTATAACGCAAAACAGAAAAGCGCGATTTCTGAAAAAAGCTGATATTCAAACCGGCTTCCCAAGTTCCTATCCACGTATTCCGATTAGAATCCGTGAACATACTCATGACTGAAAAAGAAGAAATCCCTAAATCAGGATCCGGGTTCGATGGAATGTGGTGTACTTGCTTAAAATCCTCCCCCTTCAAGGTATAAACCCCATTGTCTGTCCCGATCCACAAATTTTCATTGGCATCTTTCACCAAGGAAGTCACGATGTTTTGTCGGCTTAAGGGTTGCGCCGACTGATAAAATACGCTTTGAAAATGCTGGTTTTGCGGATTAAATCGGAACAAACCTTTCCCCTCAGTTCCGATCAACAGATCCCCGTTTTTGGCTTCAAATAAAGCCCGAACACGGAAATTACTCGCCATCGATTTACTAGAAAAATCAAAGGGAATGAAACTATGATTACCTACATAGGAGATTAATTGGCCCGTTCTTGTTCCCATCCAAATCGATCCATTGGAATGTTTGTATAATCGAACAACGTCTTTAACCAACGAATTTTTCAACTCGGATTCGTTGGGTAGAAACGTATTCTTTTGTGTATCAAATACCAAAACCCCTAATCCAATTACAGCGGCATAAATACGATGTTTCCCTACATTCAACAGCGAGGAAATCGTCAAAGACGAGAAATCGATTCCCTTAGGCCCACGAGAAAAACGCGTTATTTTTCCCGTTTTCAGATTAATTTTATTTAATCCAGAACTCCGAGCCGCTACCCATAAATTACCATCTTCATCTTCCAAAAGTGTCGAAATATCACTCCCACTTAAGGTGTTCGCATCACCCGGATCATGTCGGTAAATGACAAAGGAATGACCGTCATATCGATTTAAGCCATCCGCCGTTGCGAACCACAAAAATCCTCGATGATCTTGAATGATTTTATTAATGGTGCTTTGGGATAATCCCGAAGCTGTGCTTAAACGCTCGAAACGCTGCGTCGCTTGACCGAATGTCGGGAGACTCAAGCATAGCAATAACAAGAAACGGACAAAGCTGTTTTTCATTTGAATAGCTAAAATAGAAAATTATTGACAGAGTTCTTGCGGATTTATGTGGTCTATCCAGAATAAAATCCTTGCACAAGCTTTTCATTTGGCCCCTTTTGCAAGATATATCCATGTATTTGTAAGATTTGTCCCAATCCTTCCACGAGCCAGCCTGTAGATTTGTAACAAGCTTTGAACATCGAAGCAATCCGTTTAATTCTTGTAAGCAAATGGTTAAGACATTTATTTCATTTTCGGCGAAGAATGCCGACAATAAGTTGCCAAAATACCAACAACTCATCAATTCGTTGTTGCGCGACATCGAGATGGGTGAGTTGAAACCAGGTGAACGATTGCCTTCGATCAATGAGGCATCGGAAGAATGTTATTTATCGCGTGATACCGTAGAACGCGCTTACACGGAATTGCACAAAATGGGTGTGATTACTTCCATTTTCCGGAAGGGTTATTTCATTTCAGACGCGAAAGTCAAAACAAAAACTAAAGTATTGTTTTTGGTAGGCAAGATTACAAATACCAACAAAGTCGTGTTTGATTCCTTCTGTGAATCCTTAGGGAAAAATGTGATGGTCGACATTTACACCTATCAATACAAGACGAGTCAATTTCAGGAGATCATGTCTCAGCAATTGGGCAATTACCACTACTATGTGATTATGCCGCATTTGATTGAGGAAGAGGAGGAGAATATCAAATGTCTCAAGAAGATTTCGGGTGACCGATTGATTTTATTGGACCAAAACTTTAATAGCATTTCGCATGCACACGCGAGTATCGTGACGCAACCGAAAGAGCAATTAATCGCTTTATTAGAAAACCAACTAAACCTGTTTAATAAGTACCATTCATTTAATTTGGTTGTTTCGGAGGAGGATTATTTCGACCCGGCGCTAATTAATGGATGTAGTGAATTCTGCGAAACCCATGGATTGGATTTCCAAGTATTAGATGGCCTCGAAACGGAAGATGTTCGTGCAGGTGTGATTTATTTCACCTTGGACGATCAGGATTTGGTTCGGGCCATCAAATACGCAGAAGCAAACAACTTAGAGATAGGCAAGCAAGTGGGACTCATTGCATTCAATGATTCACATTTCAAAGAAATATTGGTGGGAGGCATTTCCGTATTATCGAATCAGCCGATACGGATGGGCGAAATGGCCGCACAACTCATCAACGAAAACGATAAGGGTAGCCATGAACTCGCGCTACAATTCATCCCAAGAAAATCACTTTAGGGTTTAATTTGCAAAAAGGGGTCATGATATTCATGGCCTCATTTTTTTTGCATGGGCAATGTTGCGGCGAATGCCGCCTATTTTCGTCCGACTGATCGCTGAATAGCGAAATAGGTTTTTGAACAATTCCTCCGACATATCCTCCCAATCGCTTTTGGATAATCCAAGCATTTCAGGAAAGGGCTCAAAACGCGATTCCGAATGGGCTTTGGCATGACGATTCCATGGACAAACATCCTGACAGATATCACAACCAAAAATCCAGTCTTCAAAGCCTTTGTTCAGTTCAATGGGAAGGTTTTCTTTTAATTCAATCGTGAAATAGGAGATGCATTTCGATCCATCAACCACATAGGGCGTGATGGCATCCGTGGGACAGGCGTCGATGCAGCGCGTGCAGGTTCCACAAAAATCCCGAATAGGACCATCTGGCACAGCAGGTAAATCGATGATTAACTCGGCAATAAAATAGAAACTCCCCTGTTTGGGAATAATCAGGTTAGCATTTTTACCGACCCAACCAATGCCTGACATTTTTGCCCAGGCCTTTTCCAATACCGGCGCTGAGTCGACGAACATCCGCCCATTTATTTCGCCCAATTCATTTTGCAAATCATCCCAAAGCACCTGCATTTTGTCCTTGATCACGCGGTGATAATCTTCACCAAAGGCATATTTGGAAACCTTAAAGGAATCCGAAAGAGGTTGA
Source organism: Cytophagaceae bacterium (assembly GCA_024642485.1). Classification (GTDB taxonomy): domain Bacteria; phylum Bacteroidota; class Bacteroidia; order Cytophagales; family Spirosomataceae; genus Aquirufa. The sequence goes on along the minus strand of JAHEAY010000046.1, from coordinate 10,320 downwards.
AATTGGGTAGGTGGAAAATAATTATAGACCAAAGAAACGACCGTTTGGGCTCCATCAACCAACAATCTAGGATCTAAACGTTTATCGAAGTGATTCGCCATGTAAGCCATTTCCCCATGCATGTACTGGTTTAACCAGTTCTCCAAATGCGGGGCTTCAGCCTCTAAAAAATCAGCCTTGGATATGCCACAAAAAGCAAAGCCGTGTTGTTGGGCTAATCGCTTAATGACTTGAGAATGGGTCGAAGCTGTCTGATTCATGTGCCATAAAATTACGAAGGTGTGGGAATTTATGCCAAACTGTCAGAAAATAGTTTTTGGTCTATGATTTGCGTAGCCAAAATCCGTATTAATTTTGCCTTATGAAAAAGAAAGAGAACGAACAGCCGGAAGTAGACGAAACGAAGATAGATCCAACAGCGGAAGCGCAGACAGCGGAATCAACAACAGAAGAACAAGCGGCGCCGGACGAGTTGGAAGAAATGAAAAAGAAATACCTGCTTTTATATGCAGATTTCGAGAATTTCAGAAAAAATAAAGCCAAAGAACGTATCGAATTATTGCAAACGGCCGCATCTGGTTTAATCACGGATTTGTTGCCTAGCATCGATAATTACGAGCGTGCTTTAGCGAATGCGCCTGAGGGAGAGATTTCAGAAGGGATTCAACTGATTTTCAAAGGAATTTTAAACACGCTTCAAAGCAAGGGATTGAAAGAATTGCCAGCTTTGGGAGAGGTTTTCAATGCCGATTTTCATGATTGCATCACGCAATACCCAGCACCTTCTGAGGAGGATAAAGGCAAGGTATTAGACGTATTGGAAAAAGGATATACATTAAACGAAAAAGTCATTCGCTTTGCAAAAGTGGTGGTAGGAAATTAATCAAACAATGGCTCAAAAAAGAGATTATTACGAGGTATTAGGTGTAGCGAAGTCGGCAAGCGAAGAAGAAATCAAAAAGGCTTACCGGAAGTTGGCCGTTAAATACCATCCAGATAAGAACCCGGACGATAAAGAATCTGAGGAGAAGTTCAAGGAGGCGGCGGAAGCCTACGAGGTATTAAGCAATAGCCAAAAGAAAGCGCAGTATGATCGTTTTGGTCATGCAGGTATGGGCGGAGCAGCTGGCGGTGGATTCGGAGGCCAAGGCATGAACATGGACGATATTTTCTCGCAGTTCGGCGATATTTTCGGCGGTGGGGATGATAGTCCATTTGGTAGTTTCTTTGGCGGAGGAGGTCGAGGAGGACGTCGTCAACGGAAAGGAACTGATTTGCGCATCAAGTTGAAATTAAACTTGGAAGAAATCGCAAACGGCGTTGAAAAGAAAATCAAGGTAAAGCGCCATGTGGCGTGTAAAGTTTGTTCGGGCAATGGTTCGAAAAACGGAACGGATTTAAAGACTTGTGGCACTTGCCAGGGATCGGGTCAGGTAAAACGTGTCCAACAAACCATGTTGGGCCAAATGGTAACTTCCTCTACCTGCCCTACTTGTTCGGGTGAAGGTAAGAGTGTAGGAGCTAAATGTGATGCGTGTTTCGGAGAGGGACGTGTATTAGAAGAGGAAATCATTGCAATCAAAATCCCAGCAGGTGTTTCGAACGACATGCAATTGTCGATGTCTGGCAAAGGAAACGTTCCCCCACGCGGTGGCGTAGCGGGCGACCTGTTGATCGTCATTGAAGAAGAAGCGCATGAGGTATTACATCGCGACGGAAACAATGTCATTTACGATTTATACGTGAGTTTTGTGGATGCGGCATTGGGAACATCGGTTGAAGTACCGACTATCGGTGGCAAAGCGAAAATCACGCTCGAAGCGGGTACACAAGGAGGAAAAATTCTACGCTTAAAAGGTAAGGGAATCAAAGAATTGAATGGATATTCGATCGGTGATCAATTAGTTCATGTCAACATCTGGACACCGAAGCAAGTCAACAAGGAAGAACGCGAATTATTAGAAAAATTACGCGATTCGGAAAACTTTGCACCGCAACCGGGGAAATCGGAGAAAGGGTTCTTTCATAAGGTGAGGGATATGTTTTCGTAGACGTTGGACGTTAGACGTTGGACGTTAGACGTTAGGAAGCTTGTAGAGACGCGATACTTCGCGTCTTTTTTTTGTACACATGGATGATTGTCAAATATAAATCAGATGTTTCCAAGGTCTATTGTCAAACGTCTAATGTCCAACGTCTAACAATAAAAAAGCCCCAGAATCTCTTCCAGGGCTAAATAAGACACCTCTTCACTCTTAACTCTTAACTCTTCACTCTCCCCTCTATTTAAACCGACTCTGCCACTTATCAAACTTAGCAACAATCGACTGATACTGATTGGCAGGAATCTTTGATTCTGACAAAGAAGCTGCGATAATATTCATCTCATACAAAGCAATCTGAATATCGCGATCGTGCGAACGTATGCCGCCCGATAAATAATAATCCAGCGCTTTGTCGTTTCGATCCATCATCGTTTTGGCTACAGCTAAAGCTTTCGATGTATCCCCTACCTCAATCAACAAACTCACCATGCTCGCTGAGAACTGATCGTAAGGAATAACCTTATCTGGCATCACCTGATCCAAGTGATTAAGCACTTTCTTCGCCAATGGAATATTTCCCTCACGAATCAATTGATCCGCCAAACGATACGTACTCAAACGTAGCGTCACACTCGGGATACCCATGTAAAAGTCTCCATGGTAATAGATCTTATCATCATTCAATCCTCGCCAATACATCTTATTCAACATGTTATCAGCCATGATTTTTGAATTCACAAAACCATCTTTGGCACCCGAAATCTTGAATGGCATCAATCGGTACGCATAACCCTCCAACTGCATGCTTTCTTTTAATCCTAAATACTGATCACCTGGTAATGTCGAAGCGAAATAAATCGGACGCTTCCAACCCTGCTGCGCATTGTTGGAGATAATTTCCAATTGGATTAATTCGCCTTTGAAAATGTTTTTCGCAGGTAATTTCCATGCCAATTGATTTGACAAAAAGCCTACAAATTCTTTCGGGAACCAAGCTGAATTAGCCACCTGTGCTACATTCACTGGAATAATTAAGGAATCAGACGGGAACGTATTGATCATTTCACCACCTTGCGTTTGCGCCTGAATCGATGGACTATCACGATGCAACAAATCCAAGAAATCTGGCAATGACATCGCTGCAATGTTCGGACTCTCATTGTACATGATTTGATCATTCACGCCTTCCAAGAACTGATCCTTCTTCAAAACAATTGGTAAGGCCTCCGACTCGTAAGTCTTGCGTTTCATTTGATCGATGTACCAATCTGTCCCTAATAAAGACAAATTACATACACGAACATCCGTACGGAATCCCTCCACCTCTTGCACATACCACAATGGGAAGGTATCATTATCTCCTCCCGTAAACAAAATGGCATTCGGTGCACAAGAATTCAACAGATTCTTCGCAAAATCGATTTGGTGGTACCGACCGCTACGATCGTGATCATCCCAGTTTTGTTGAGCCAAAATAGCCGGCGCCGAGAAACTTAAAAGCCCTAATAAACCCCAACGAACCTGCGGAGATTTAATCAATTTCGTTAACCATTCAGCTAATTGCATGACCCCCAATCCCGCCCATATGGCTAAGAAATAGAAAGATCCCACATAAATATAATCACGCTCACGAGGCTCTGCCGGCGGAGAGTTTAAGTATACCGCTAAGGCAACCCCCGATAATACAAACATCATGATAGTCACCAAAAAGTCTTTCTCATCCTTTCGATATAATAGATAGAACCCTAAAAGCACCAAGATGATTGGCAAATAATAGTAATTGTTACGCGCCTTATTGTTCTTTAATACATCGGGCAATTTGGACGTATCCTCAAAAGGATTTGAAATCGCATAGGCACCTTCTAAGTCATTTTCCCGACCGATGAAGTTCCATAATAGGTAACGTGTGTACATGTTGCCCAACTGATGTGTAAACATGAAACGGAGGTTATCTCCAAAGCTCGGTTTTTGACCTGCAGGAATGCCCAACATATCTTGGTACATCTGAACATGTGATCCTGAATTACTCCAAACACGCGGCAACAACATTTGTTGGTCCTTCTGATAAACATATTCTGGCTTATTCGTATACACCACATATTTACCATCCTTCATTTTGTAAACATCCTCCCCTTTCTTGAAATCCTCAATTTGGGCCGTATAAACAGGTCCGTACAATAATGAACGAGAACCGTATTGCTCACGTTTCAAATATTTCAAGAAGTTCAAAATGTTACTCGGGTCATTCTCGTTGATCGGTGGATTATATCCCGAACGCACCAAGGCAACCGTATAAGTCGAATACCCAATCAATAAAAACACAAACGAAAACAAGGCCATGTTCAATAGCAATTTCCCATGTGTATATGAATAACGAATACCAAAAACCACAGCCGCCAAAAGGCAGATCAAGAAGAAAATTGCCCCAGAACCATAACCCATTCCAAGGTTGTTCACGAACTGTAATTCAAACCAAAATGCCACAGATGGCAAGCCTGGAATAATACCTGAATTGATAATTCCTAGTATGAATAATCCAGCCAATACAGCAATGAAACCACCTTTGTAAGTAGGCTTATCTTCCTTCTTAAAATACCACAACAAGGCCAATGCAGGCAAAGTAACTAAGTTCAATAAATGGACACCGATGGACAAACCAACCAAATAAGCGATGAATAAAATCCAACGATTGGCAGTCGCCTCATCTTCCACTAATTCCCATTTAAACGCAGCCCAAACGACAATCGCAGTAAAGAAAGAGGACATCGCATACACCTCTGCTTCCACAGCTGAGAACCAGAATGTATCTGAAAAAGCGTAAACCAAGGATCCTACGGCACCAGAAAGCAATAAGATTCCACTTTCTGATTTTGATAATTCAACAAAAGGCTTGTTCAAGACTTTCCGACCGATCATCACAATCGTCCAATGCATGAACAAGATTGTGAAAGCACTGGAAACGACCGACATCATGTTGATCCAGAAGGCCACACGCGTCACATCGCCTAAGGCTAGGAATGAGAACATCCGACCAATCAACAAGAAAAGCGGTGCCCCCGGAGGGTGCGGAACTTGTAATTTATACGCACAAGCGATGAATTCCCCACAATCCCAAAAGGATGCGGTAGGCTCAACCGTTAAGGTATACGTCACTAATGAAATGAGAAAAACAATCCAACCGACGAGGTTATTATTGCGTTGAAAATGCTGCATAGTTTGAAATTAAAACTCAAATAAAAGGGATTGAAATCAATCCGTCAGGTTAATTCTTGTTAATTAAATTGGCGTAAGAAACGAACGTCATTTTCCGTAAATAAACGAAGGTCTTTGATTTGGTATTTAAGCATTGTTATCCGCTCAATTCCCATACCAAAGGCAAATCCTGAATATTTCTTCGAATCAATCCCCACGTTTTCAAGGACATTGGGATCCACCATTCCGGCACCACCAATTTCCACCCAACCCGCTTGTTTACACACATTACAGCCATCGCCTTTGCAAAGCAAACACGTAATGTCCATCTCAGCGCTTGGCTCTGTGAAAGGGAAATAAGATGGCCGGAAACGAACTTTGGTATCCTTTCCAAACATCTCTTTCGCGAAATGATATAAACTATCTTTTAAGTCCTTGAAACTTACCTCTTCATCCACATAAAGACCTTCTACTTGGTGAAACAAGCAATGTGCTCGCGCTGAAATAGCTTCATTACGAAAAACACGGCCTGGCATAATCGAACGAATAGGCGGCTTTTGGTATTGCATCAAACGCACTTGGACGTTGGACGTATGCGTACGCAATAAGACATCATCTTGAATTTCGCCCTTCCCTTTTTCGATGAAAAAAGTATCCTGCATTTCACGTGCCGGGTGGTTTGGCGGAAAATTCAAGGCTGTAAAATTATAAAAATCGGTTTCGATTTCAGGACCATCCGATACGGAAAAACCCATCCGATTAAATATCTCCAAAATACGTGCACGAACAATCGTTAAGGGGTGCATTGAACCATGTTGGACCGGATCTGTTAAAGTCAAATCATCCGGAACTTGTACAGATGAATCGCTATCGGCAAAGGCCTCTTGTGCCAAAGCAAACTTACCTTCCGCCAATTGTTTCAAGGCATTCAAGGCTTGTCCAACTTCCCGACGGTTCTCCGCAGGTACATCTTTCAACCCATCAAACAAAGCCGCTAATCGGCCTTTTCTTCCCACATAAGCAATTCGAAATTGCTCTAATTCAGCCTCATTGCTTATCAAAAATGATTCAACTTCCGCTTGAATCGATTGTATCTGTTCGTTCATAAAAAATTATAATATTTTGATCCCTAACGTAGCATGCCATAAGGATGCCTTTTGAGAAAAATTCACTCCTTGAGGCAAAGGGACTGTCTTAGACAAATCGGTCACATTTCCTTCATAACGCACATCGAGCGTTAAACCTAATAAATCGATTCCTGCACCCGCCGTATATGAAATATAAGCCTTGGTTGTCGCAGCTTGCAAACTCCCCAAATTAGTACCTAAGGCTTCTGCAATCGTATTATTTGAATTCATGCTGTAAGATGCAACTGGACCAGCCATCACGTGCAAGGGTCCTAATCGGTAGCCCAACATAATCGGAACATCCAAACTTGTGTAATGCACGTCAAACTGCACTCTTTGGGTAGAAATAGTCTTTAAAATATCAAAAGAACCATTTTTATAGGAAACCAAAAGTTCTGGCTCAACGAATAACTTTCTGCCCAATCGCATGTAAACACCGGCGGTATATCCTGATTTTCCGTTCAAATTTTCAACAACAAAATCGCTCATCCCATTATAGGTCAAGTTATCTGTTTTTAACGATGCCATGGTTACACCACCCTTAATTCCTAGTCGGAAAAAGTTTCCTGTGATCTTACGGGCAGGCATTAAAAATTGAGCCGAAACACCTAAGGTGATACTACTCAAACATCCAACGAGGAGAATTAATCGAAAAAGCTTGCGCATAGATTCTGAGGGATTTTACAATGAAACAGTAAAATTATCCTTTTTCAACCGAAAAAAAAGAAAAAACAAACGAAAAGCGTATTTTTGAAGCTTAAAAAAATGTACCTGTGGCTAAAGCTAAAACTTCCTTTTTCTGTCAATCTTGTGGGCATCAAGCGCCTAAATGGTTAGGCAAGTGTCCATCCTGCAATGAGTGGAATACCTTTGTGGAAGAATTAGTCGAGGTAAGCTCCCACCCAGCGGAAGTTTGGAAAAGCCCTTCGCAAGCAAGAAGCAAACCCCAACCGAAATTATTACAAGACGTAGACTTCGAAAGCCTACCGAAAATCGGCTGCAATGACACCGAATTCAGTCGGGTCCTGGGTGGAGGCATCGTTCCTGGAAGCCTCGTGTTAATCGGCGGAGAACCGGGTATCGGAAAATCAACCTTGTTGTTGCAAGTTGCTTTGTCTTTAACGGAAACCAAAGTTCTTTATGTTACTGGTGAGGAATCCGAACAACAAATTAAACTTCGCGCCGACCGGCTTGAAAAAAAATCAGATAGCTTATATATCTTGACGGAAACAAATACCCAGGCGATTTTCAAGCATTTGGTGGATCTTGAACCCGAGCTGATCATCGTCGATTCCATTCAGACGCTTTTCTCTGATCAAATCGAATCAGGCCCTGGTTCTGTATCACAGATTCGCGAATGTGCCTTGGAATTAATGCGTTTTGCCAAAGAATCGAATACCCCTATTTTTCTAGTTGGCCATATCACCAAAGAAGGATCCATTGCAGGACCGAAAGTTCTCGAACACTTGGTGGATACCGTATTACAGTTTGAAGGTGACCGACACATGATCTACCGAATCCTGCGCACGACCAAGAATCGTTTTGGAAGCACATCAGAATTAGGCATTTATGAAATGTTGGGCTCCGGCTTACGCGCCGTAACGAATCCATCTGAAATCCTATTATCCCAGCGAGACGAACCGGCTTCTGGCGTCGCGATCGGGACATTGATGGAAGGTAACCGCCCTCTATTGGTTGAAATTCAATCATTAGTTTCGACCACATCCTACGGAACGGCCCAACGGACCGCCAATGGATACGACGGGAAACGCTTAAATATGCTACTCGCTGTGATTGAAAAGCGTGGCGGATATAAACTGAGTTCACAAGATGTATTCTTGAATATTACCGGTGGAATTCGAGTAGATGATCCCGCTTTGGATTTGGCAACCTGTCTTTCTGTCGTTTCCTCTTATGAAGACAAAATCATTGATTCCTCCAAATGCTTCGCGGCGGAAGTGGGCCTAGGTGGCGAATTACGTTCCGTAACGCGCATCGATCAACGCATCGCTGAGGCAGAGAAATTGGGTTTCAAAGAAATTTGGATTTCGAAATACAACTTAAAAGGCTTGAACTACAAACCCAAAAGCATTCAGATTAAATCGGCAGCTAGCTTAATGGATGTCATTATGAACATCTGGCGCCAAAACTAGCCTCCGGATAAGTCACTTTCACGAGATGCAAACCATGGGCAGGCACCGCCCGACCGGCTTCTTGTCGGCTTTTAGAGGCTAATATGCGCTGTAAATCGGCCACGGTCCATTTCCCCATCCCGATTTCCATCAGCGTTCCAACGACCGCACGCACCATCCCGCGTAGGAAACGATTACCCTCAATTGTAAAGATTAAATGATCCCCTTGCTCCTCCCAAAAAGCACGCATAATGGTGCATTCAAAGGTATTTACTTCCGTTTTCACTTTGGAAAAACACTGAAAATCGGTGTGAGACAAGAGTAATTGTGCCGCTTCATTCATCGCCTTCAGATCCAAATCCGCCTCATACCAATACGCAAAATCACGCAAAAAAGGATCCTTATGCCGCGTGATTCGGTATTCATAGGTACGTGATGTCGCGTCAAAACGGGCATGAAAATCATCCGCCACCGCATAGATGGCTTGTGCCGTTAAATCGGGCGAAAGCATGCGATTTAAGCGGTAGATGAGATTATCATCGATAGAAACCGATGTATCAAAATGGGCGATTTGATGCGAAGCATGTACACCTGTATCGGTCCGACCGCTTCCTGTGATCGCAACTGTTTCCCCCAATAAAAGACTTAATTTTTCCTCTAATTCCGCCTGCACGCTGTGTGCATTCGGTTGGATCTGATATCCATGAAATGAGCCGCCATCATAAGCGAATTGCAGTGCATAGCGGCTCATCTAGAATTATTTTGTTAAGGCCGTTTCCAAAGCCGTGAAATAAGAACCTGAAGCCTTCGCTAAAGAACTTACTACTTGGCCATCCACCACCATATCCGTACCTTTTACGGTACCTAATTGGGTCGACTTAACGCCTAAACCAGCTAAATGTGCTTCGAATGCCGATTGTTTTGCAGGTGAAACAGATACAATCACACGAGATTGTGACTCACCAAACCACATCGCATCTTGACGAATGCCTGAATCAGATTTCACCTCGAAACCTAAACCTCGTGGGAAAGCAGATTCAGCTAACGTAACTAATACACCACCATCGGACACATCATGCGCTGATTGAATTAATTTACCTTCGATTAAGCCCAAAATACCTTTTTGAACTAATTGCTCTGTAGGCAAATCAAAATGCGGTGCTGGCGAAGCCTTCACCTTGCGGTAAGAATATAAGAACTCAGAAGAAGCGATGTCATTAACAGACTCTCCTACCAAATACACTAAATCTCCTTCAGCCTTGAAATCCAAGGTCATCTTGTTTTCTGGTTTCTCCAAGATACCCAACATACCGATCGTTGGCGTAGGGAATACCGGACCTTCATCCGATGATTGATTGTAGAAACTCACGTTTCCACCTGTTACCGGCGTTTCAAACGCCTCACAAGCCTTTTTCATTCCTTTGATCGCTCCTACGAATTGCCAGTAAACTTCTGGAACGTATGGATTACCAAAATTAAGACAGTTGGTAATTGCCACCGGCGTACCACCCGAACAAACAATGTTACGCGCCGCCTCCGCAACTGCCATTGCACAACCCTCTTCCGGATCTGCGTTTACATAGCGAGAATTACAATCCACCGTAATCACGATCGACTTATCAGAACCATGTACTTTTACAACACCCGCATCCGAAGGCGCATTCGTGTTGCGATTCGCACGTCCGATTGATGAATCATATTGCTCCGCCACCCACTTCTTCGAAGCGATGTTCGGGTGATTCATTAAGAAATCGAAAGCCTTTGGCAATTCTGCCGCGGGAATATCTTGTACTGAATTAATATCAAATTTCTTGAACTCTTGGA
>JAHEAY010000056.1 GCA_024642485.1 Cytophagaceae bacterium | reverse complement strand
TGCCTGCTGCAAATGGCTTGTACTTATCCCACACATCATGAACATCTAATCCTAAATGATGCGCAACCCCATGCATAAAGTATTTTTTGAACAAAGGCTGGCTAGGGTCTTGATTATCAACGTCTTGCCTTGTGAATAAACCTAACCCAATCAATTGCTCTTCCATGAATATTTCAACTGCTTTTTGATAATCTACCCAAAATATACCTGGACGCATTAAATCAGTTGCGTAATTTAATACAGCTTGTACAGCCTTATAGACTTCTTTTTGGCGTGGACTAAATTTTCCATTAACTGGAATAGTTCGAGTCATATCAGCATTATAATTGCCATAACAAGCACCTACATCTAATAAAAGTAAGTCCCCATCTTGGCAAACCCGCTCGTTCTCGATGTAATGCAATACGCAAGCATTAGCGCCCGATGCTATGATAGGAGTGTAGGCAAATCCTCCACTACGAGATTTGATGAATTCATGAATGAACTCTGCTTCAATCTCGTTTTCCCAAACACCTGGTTTTGTAAACCCTAAAACACGTCTAAATCCATTTTCCGTAATATCAATTGCCTTTTGCAAAGCTGCTAATTCTGCAGGCTCTTTCTTCATACGTAAGGTATTCAGAATAGGGGCTAGTCGGCCAATACGATGAAGTGGATATTTATCCTTAATTTCTTGAACAAGTCGAGCGTTTTGTGTTTCAACTAATGAACTATTGCGCATATGTTCATTGTCAATCATATAAACTGTATCTGCTGAATAGATTAAGGTTTTTAAAATTGCCTCAAAATTACTCGTCCACTGAATGTTTTTAATTCCACTAATAGCAGTCGCTTCGTCTTTGGTATATTTATGACCTTCCCAAATTGCGATTAATTCAGAGGTCTCTCGCACAAATGCAATTTCTCTCAAATGCGCCTCGGGTGCATCAGGGTAGATTAATAAAAGTGTTTCTTCTTGGTCTAGTCCCGACAAATAGAATAAATCAGTTTGTTGTTTAAATCCCATGCTGCCATCAGCATTCGTGGGCATAATGTCATTTGAACTAATTAACACTAAGGATTTAGGTGGTAATTCCGCAATTAATTTGTTGCGGTTCTTGATAAATAGCTCTGAAGGAAAAGGTTGATAGCGCATCTTATTTTTTACACTGATAAATGATTTCTTCTAAAGGCAATGCCATACGTATACTCTCGTCGGATCCTAATTTTTCAATCATATTGACGGGAATTACCGTAAAACCTGAATTTTCTAGTTGTTTACCAAAATCACGACCATAAATTCGAAGATGATCATCCTGTAAGAAATGAATCTCACGTTCTTTCGGATCTGTAATGCTTGCATCTTCATAGGTCGTTTCGAGATCATATCGCTGCGGACTTTGGCATAATGCAAATCCTTCAGGCTTTAATACCCGACGAATTTCTTGCATACAACGTACATCATCTTTAACGTGCTCTAATACGTGGTTACAAAATACCACATCGAAAAAATTATCTGGAAATGGAATATCGTGTAAATCCATCTTCACCTTAGCCAAAGGTGATTCAATGTCAGCCGTTATATAGTTGTCTCCTAAATAGTTTTCGAACCTTTCAATGAAGCAATATTCTGGTGCTACGTGTAGAACACGAGGTTTTGAAGTATAGAAATTGGTTTCATTTTTAAGAAACAGATGCATTAATCGATGTCTTTCTAAACTTAAACAAGAAGGACAAATTGCATTTTCCCTAGGCTGTAAGCGCCCGTATGGTAAAAACTTCGAAAAGGAATGATCGCATACAGGACAATAAACTTTAGAACCCCTTAAAAATAGGCTATAAAATTTCAGTAATCGATGTGCAAATAATTGGATAATTTTTCTTGGAATGTGACGAAGTACCCAGCTGATAATATGTTTCATATAACAAAAAAAAGGAAGGTTTTTCAGATAAAAAACCTTCCTAATGAAAATTTTAATTGGATTACATTTCGCGCAACCAAATGTTGCGGAAACTTACAGCGTTACCATGGTCTTGTAAACTGATTGGACCAGCGCCATGTACCGGATTTAGCGGTTGGCCAATGTATTCCGTTGTACCTTGAATCTTTGTATGATTCTGCACAACAACTCCATTATGAATAACTGTAACATAAGCAGGTGTTTCAATCCCACCATTAACCGTAAATACAGGTGCTGTATAAATGATATCATAAACATTCCATTCGCCCATTGGTGAAGTTGCATTAACTAATGGAGCCGTTTGCTTATAAATACTTCCTGCTTGACCGTTACGATAACTACGGTTTTTGTATGAGTTTAATACCTGTACCTCATACATTCCTTGCATGAAAATACCACTATTTCCTTTTCCCTGACTTTTTAAGGTTTCTGGCTCGATAGGGGACTGCCATTCAATATGCAACTGATAATTTGTGAATTTCTGCTTGGTAGAAATATGACCTGCTCCGCGTACGACAGTCATTTTCCCGCCTTCAACTTTCCATTGCGCTGGGCCACCATCTTTGATGGATTCCCAATTATCTAAATTCTTACCATCAAATAACACGATTGCATCAGAAGGAATAGCTCCCGGTGTTACCACACGTACTTCTGGATCCCAAAACTCTGTAGCATCTGGCTTGGTTGGATTTGTTATTACGTGGCGATGATCTTGTGCTTGAGATGCGAAACATACGCCTAGGCCTAATGCGGCAATAATTATCTTTGTCTTTTTCATATTTAGATGAGTCATTTTTGAACAAAAAAAAACCGGTATCAAATACCGGTTCTAATTTCAAGAAATATTTATTATTTAGCAAATGAAGCTTTGATAGCCTCAATATCTACTAATTTAATAATAGGTCTTTGCTTTAAGATTTTGATAGCTTCAACTTTATTGTTAGCTACTGCTTTATTTCTTCTGTCTTTTCTTTTTAGTCTAGTTACGGCCATGTCGATAATAATTTTGGTCTGCAAAAATAGGAATTATTGGTTATATATCAAATAATATCCCTCGAATAATTAAATTTGTTTTATGAAAGTAATACAAAAGCCTACAAACGCTAGAGGCACGCGTGATTTTGGACCTAAAGAAATGGCTATTCGTAGCTATGTGTTCTCAACGATTAAGAGACATTTTGAGGCGTTTGGCTTTCAGTCAATTGAAACACCTGCGATGGAGAATTTATCTGTTTTGACGGGAAAATATGGTGATGAAGGGGATCAATTACTTTTTAAAATTATCAATTCAGGGGATTATTTAAGCAAGGTTAATGGTGATCCCATTGCTTTAGGTTCAAAAGCGTTGCTTCCTCAAATTTCAGAAAAAGGCTTACGTTATGATTTAACGGTTCCTTTTGCAAGATTTGTAGCGATGAATCGTAATGATATTGCTTTTCCTTTTAGACGTTCTCAAATTCAACCTGTTTGGCGTGCAGACCGACCGCAAAAGGGTAGATACCGGGAATTCTATCAATGTGATGCCGATATCATCGGTTCTGATTCATTAGTTAACGAAGCGGAATTAATTGCCCTGTTTCAAGCGATTTTCAATTCCTTGAATTTACGAACGAATCTAATAATCAATTCTCGTAAAATTTTAGCGGGAATTGTTGATAAACTTGGTGCAACAGACCTTTTTGTTGCCTTTGCTGTTGCGATCGATAAATTAGATAAAATTGGTTGGGACGCAGTGGCACTGGAATTAGGATCTAATGGTTTTCAAACGAATCAAATTGAGGCACTCCAAAAGCTTTTCATTTTTGAAGGTTCTAATGTTGATAAGATAGATTTGTTAACTGATTTTTTTGCAGACAATGCTCTAGGGAATGAAGGCCTTTCGGAGATCAAAACGGTTTTGCGTTTGTCAGATTTAAATGGGTATGACAATGCTAATTTAGTCTTTGATTTTAAATTAGCTCGTGGTTTAAGTTATTACACAGGTTTGATTTATGAAGGTAAATCTGTCGATGTGCCTTTTGGCTCTATTGTTGGCGGTGGACGTTATGATAATTTGACTGCAGCTTTTGGATTGCCTAACATGAGTGGTGTAGGGATTTCATTTGGAATTGAACGAATCATCGATGTTATGCGCGAATTAGATTTGTTTCCAGATATTCAGATCAGTGCAAGTCAAATATTGTTTACTTATTTCGATGAAGCAGGTCAAGCATTAGCCATTAATATATCGAACCAATTGCGTAAAGCGAATATCCCAAGTGAAGTTTATCCTGATATTGTCAAAATTAAAAAGTCCTTTGAATTTGCCAACAAAAAAGGGATTCCGTTTGTGGGTGTAATTGGTGAACAAGAGATAAAAGACCAAACGGTGGCCGTAAAAGACATGAAAAATGGAGAACAACGTGTGCTCTCCATTTCTGAATTAATTGAATATTTGGTTGCTATATAATTAGCGCCAAACTTTAAATTGGTTAATTAATCCATTCGTAGAACTATCATGCGAGTGGATTTTTTCATTATGCTCTAATTCTGGCAGAATAGAGTTTGCTAGTTGTTTGCCCAACTCAACTCCCCACTGGTCATACGAAAATACATTCCAAATAACACCTTGTACAAATATTTTATGCTCGTACATGGCAATTAAGGCACCTAATGTCTTGGGATTAATTTCCTTAACTAGGATCGAGTTTGTAGGCTTATTGCCTTCAAATACTTTGAAAGGACTTAATCGAGCTATTTCTGCTGCAGGCAATCCCGCTTTTACTAATTCTGCTTCAACTACCTCTTTGGTTTTACCATTCATCAAAGCTTCTGTTTGTGCAAAGAAATTTGACATTAACAAAGTATGATGATTTCCGATTTTATTATGTGTAATTGCAGGTGCAATAAAATCTGCAGGAATCAATTGAGTTCCTTGGTGGATTAATTGATAAAATGCATGTTGGCCATTCGTTCCGGGCTCTCCCCAAATTACAGGTCCGGTAGCATAAGTAACACGATTGCCATTACGATCTACAGATTTTCCATTCGATTCCATATCACCTTGTTGGAAATACGCAGCAAATCGATGCATATATTGATCATAAGGTAAAATAGCATGTGTAGCGGCATCAAAGAAATTCACATACCATACCCCTAACAAGGCTAAAATAACTGGCATGTTTATATCAAATGATGCTGAGGCAAAATGCTCGTCCATCTCGTTAGCACCCGCTAGCAATAATTCAAAATTATCGAATCCTATTGAAAGGGAGATGGATAATCCGATTGCCGACCATAATGAATAACGACCTCCAACCCAGTCCCAAAATTCAAACATGTTAGCGACATCAATGCCAAATTCGCCAACTGCTTTTGCATTTGTTGATAAAGCGACAAAGTGTTTTGAAACGGCCGCTTCATCTTTTGCGCTAGCTAAAAACCAATTACGTGCCGAAAATGCATTCGCCATGGTCTCTTGCGTCGTGAATGTTTTAGATGCTATTAAGAATAAAGTGGTTTCTGGATTAACCTTTTTTAATGTTTCAGCGATATGTGTCCCATCTACATTGCTGACAAAGTGGATGTTTAAATGATTCTTATAGGGCTTTAATGCTTCTGTAACCATGACGGGACCCAAATCAGATCCGCCAATACCGATGTTTACTACATCCGTAATTGCTTTCCCAGTATATCCCTTCCAAGCTCCCGAAATGACTTGGTTTGAAAATTCTTTCATGTGAGCTTTTACAGCCTGAATGCCAGGAATAATATCATCACCGTCAACGATGATTGATTTAGACGCTTTTGCACGTAAAGCGGTATGCAAAACAGCACGATTCTCATTTTGATTGATCTTCTGACCAGAAAACTGCGCTTTGATGGCTTCCGTTAATCCACATTCTTCCGCGAGCTTTAATAGATTTGTAAACGAAGCATCGTCGATAATATTTTTCGAATAATCTAGTAGGATATCTTGGTCTATTAGACTGAATTTTTCCTGCCGACTAGCATCTTTTTCGAATAAACTCTTTAAGTGTATGGAGGCTAAACGCTTGCGATCTTCAACTAATAATTGGAAGGCCTGTGTTTTAGAAAAATCAATGTTGGATAAGGTCATGTGTTATACTTTTGGCTTATTAATTTTCAAAAATACGATTTTATCAGGTATTAAAAAAGGGGTATAAGTTAGACCTATACCCCTTAAAATGAAATTTATACCTTATAGATTAGGCTGTGGAGTTTTTCTCAAATAAGGCTTAATGGTTGTGAAGCCTTTTGGGAATTTAGTTACCGCGTCTTCGTTTGATACAGCAGGCGTAATAATTACGTCCTCACCATTTGTCCAATCTGCTGGTGTCGCAACTTGATAATTAGCTGTTAATTGCAAAGAATCAATCACGCGTAATAACTCGGTAAAATTACGACCAGTTGACGCAGGATAAGTAAGAGTTAGTTTAATTTTCTTATCGGGTCCAATAATGAAAACTGAACGTACAGTGGCTTTTTCCGAAGCATTAGGGTGGATCATGTCATATAACAATGCCACTTTTTTCTCGGGATCTGCAATGATTGGGAAGTTTACTTTTACATTATTTACTTCTTCAATATCGGGTACCCATTGATTGTGTGAATCTAAATCGTCAACAGAAATAGCTATTGCCTTAACACCACGTTTCGCAAAATCTCCTGCTAATAAAGCTGTTTTACCTAGCTCTGTTGTACAAACTGGAGTAAAATCTGCCGGGTGACTAAATAACATGACCCATGAATTATTGATCCATTCATGGAAATTGATAGGACCTTGTGTCGTTTCAGCACTAAAATCCGGTGCGATATCGCCTAAATGTAAAGACATAATAATAGGGGTTTAGGTTAATGTTAATTCTATTAAATTTATAGACTATTTTTAAATAAAAAAAGCAATCCTAAAATAAGATTGCTTTTAACATTACACTTCATCAACAAACTAAAAACCAATTAATTAAAATGCTGTAGGAGAAGGATTCGAACCTCCAAGGTGCAGTTAGCCGCGACACAGAACTGATTTAGTGGTCAACCCATTATGCCGTGTTTATCCTGAACTCACCACCCCCGAGACA
>JAHEAY010000049.1 GCA_024642485.1 Cytophagaceae bacterium | reverse complement strand
AACGATCCATGGCCGCTTGTTTTTCTTTCCCGAGGGAAATACTTACTAGTGTGTCTGTTGCCATGTGTTAATCAACTAATGCCGAAATGATCCAATCGTAACCTTTTTCTTCTAATTCTAGTGCCAATTCCTTTGTTCCCGATTTAACGATACGGCCTTTGTAAAGAACGTGAACGAAATCTGGCACGATGTAATCCAATAAACGTTGGTAGTGCGTAACGACAATCGTCGCGTTCGTTGGACTCTTTAATTTGTTAACACCTTCCGCAACAATACGTAAGGCATCGATATCTAAACCTGAGTCGGTTTCATCCAAAATAGCCAATTTAGGATCTAAAACGGCCATTTGGAAAATCTCATTCCGTTTTTTCTCACCGCCCGAGAAACCTTCGTTTAATGAACGACTCAATAATGACTGATCGATGTTCACATAAGCCATTTTCTCTTTGAACATTTTCAAAAATTGAACAGCATCTAAAGGCTCTTCGCCACGGTATTTGCGAATTTCGTTCACCGCCGACTTCATAAAGTTGGTCGTAGAAACACCAGGAATTTCAACTGGGTATTGAAATGCTAAGAAAACACCTTCCGCAGCGCGTTCTTCAGGAGCTAAATCCAATAGGTCTTTACCTTGAAACTCAACTGAACCTTCTGTTACTTCATAATCTTCCCGACCCGCTAATACGGACGCTAAAGTTGATTTACCAGAACCATTGGGTCCCATGATGGCATGAACTTCGCCGGCTTTGATTTCCAGATTAATCCCACGAAGAATTTCTTTTTCTCCGATGCGCGCATGTAAATTTTTAATTGATAACATATCGTTCTTGTTGAATAAGGCTAATGAGGCACAAAATTAAAACCTAATCCGATACAAAACCACACTTTATTTAGATTCACTCTAAATAGTATAAAATTTTATCTAATTTTTGCTTATCTTTGTCACACTAAAAAGCAAAATACCATGATCACGATCTCAGAAATTGCAGCGAATCGCATTAAAGAAATTCGTCAGAAAGAAGGATTAACGGAAGCATTCAACGTTCGCGTTGCCGTGGAAGGTGGTGGATGTTCTGGCTTGATGTACCAATTAGACTTTGCATCAGAACCCCAAGCGAGCGATATGATATTCGAAGACAAGGGTGTCAAGGTAATGGTTGACAAAAAATCCATTCTATATTTAGCTGGAACGGAACTCGATTTCTCAGATGGCTTGAATGGCAAAGGATTTCAATTCAAAAACCCGAATGCAACACGTACTTGTGGTTGCGGAGAGAGCTTCTCGATTTAAATTCCCATCGGAATCTGTTTAGATTCCAAAATGAATGGTTTCATTAATTCATAAACGCGGTAGATAGGCAAACCCATCACCGTGTAAAATGACCCATTTAATTGCTCAATACCGGCCATTCCAATAAAATCTTGTACGCCATAGGCTCCCGCTTTATCTAAGGATGTACCACCACGCACGTACCACTCCATTTCCCAGTTGGCCAATTCCCTAAAACTAACAAAGGCCGAATCAGCCGCCGTTACAATCCCTTGGGGACTAGCTAATGCAAAGCCCGTTACAACTTCATGCGTTTTACCTGACAGCTTTTTTAACATTTGCAGTGCATCTTGCTTATCTATAGGCTTATTCAGAATCTCACCATCCAAAATCACCACAGTATCCGCTGCTAAAATCAGGGCATTTTCACAGGACTCCAACAAAGCTTTTGCCTTACGTTCTGCGAGCATAACAGGAACTTCTTGAGGCTTCATATCAATCGGGAAAGATTCATCCACATCTGAAGGCAACACCGAAAATTGGAAACCAGCTTGTGATAAAATCTCTTTACGACGAGGGGAATTCGAGGCGAGAATGAAAGGAAATTGAAGGCTGAATGAATCATGCATGACCAAAAATAGAATATTAATATGACCTTTTGAAAAATAAATTTTAAAAACATTTGTAATTAATGTAATTACATTTAATTTTGCTACATCAAATTTCAACATGGGAATTTCAGAGGATTTAAAGCAGAGCAAATTTACAACGCCTACCAGCAAGGCGATTGTAAACATCATATATTCGGGTAACTGGATGATGCAGCAACAGCAAGAACTTTTGAAACCCTTTGGTTTGACAGCTCAACAGTACAATGTCCTTCGTATATTACGTGGACAACAAAACAATCCGATGACCGTTTTAGGGATTACGGAGCGCATGATGGACAAAATGTCTAACGCTTCTCGATTAGTTGACAAGCTATTAGAAAAAAAATTAGTGTTAAGGCGTGAATGTCCACAGGACCGTAGAGCGGTTGATGTCATTATTCTACCGGCAGGTTTGGCTATTTTAGAAGAAATCGACCAGGTTCAGTTGGCTTGGGAGAAAAATTTTAAAGACATTAGTACCGACAAGCTGGATCAAATCAATGAGATCTTAGATGAAATTAGAAATGTATTTACTAACAATTAAACAATAAATAAAATGAAAAAAGTAAGCCTAATCTTGACAGCGCTCGTAATGAGCATCGCATCTTTCGCAGCACCAAAAGCAGTGAAAGTAAACACAGCAGCTAGCTCTATCGCTTGGTATGCAGAAAAAGTAACTGGAAAGCACAATGGAACTGTAGGAATTTCTGCTGGAGCATTGAACGTAGACGGAAACAAATTAGTAGGTGGTAATTTCACAATTGACTTGAAAACTATCAAGGCATTGGATATCACTGATCCAGGTTACAACCAAAAATTTATTGGCCACATTACTTCAGGTGACTTTTTTGAAATCGAAAAATTCCCAACAGCTACTTTCGTAATCACTAAGATTGCAGGAAACCAAGTAACGGGTAATTTGACAATCAAAGGAATCACTAAATCAATTTCTTTCCCAGCTGAAATTTCAGTAAAAGGAGGAAAAGTAGCTGCTAAGGCTTCTATCACAATTGATCGTACAGATTACAACATCCAATACGGTTCAAAGAAATTCTTTGATTCAATTGGTGACAAAGCTATCATGGATGACTTCAAATTAGTTGTATCTTTAGTTAGCGAATAAATTAATCCGCTTAATAGCCGAGGTGTAAATCTGCATCTCGGCTTTATTATTTACTCATTAAAAATCAACAACATGTCTTTAATTAATGATTTATCTTGGCGTTATGCAACCAAGCGTATGAATGGCAACAAAGTATCTGCAGATAAAATTGAAAGCCTTTTAGATGCGATTCGTCTTTCAGCGTCAGGATTTGGTTTACAACCTTACCAAGTATTTGTCATTGAAAATCCTGAATTACGCGCACAAATCCAACCGATTGCTTATGGCCAACCGCAAATCACGGAAGCCTCACATATCTTGGTTTTTGCTGCTTGGAATGATATTACAGAAGAAAAAATTGATGCATTTATGCAATTGGTTTCTGAAACGCGCAATGTCCCAGTAGAAGCTTTAGCGGATTACCGAGGAGCAATCGCAGGATCTATGTTACAATTGCCAATGGAAGTTCAAGCTGGTTGGGCTGCACGTCAAGTATATTTAGCGATGGGAACAGCTTTAGCTGCTGCTGCAGAATTGAAAATCGACACAACACCGATGGAAGGATTTGTTCCAGCGAAATTGGATGAGTTATTAGGTTTATCTGAAAAAGGATTACATTCCGTATTAATCCTTGCGGTAGGTGAGCGTGATGCTGCTAATGATTACATGGCTAACGCTGCCAAAGTTCGTTATTCAAAAGACGAATTATTTGTTCGCATGTAAGAGAAATAGGATTCTTATTTAAAAAAGGTCGCCCCAACAGGCGGCCTTTTTTTATTATCAGTTTTTTAAACCTTTTACGAATTTCTTACCTGAATATAGAATAATCATTGGGGCAAAATGACAGTAATTTTAACATGCAGCTCGAGCAATAAATAATCTAATACCTAACCTTTTAAACATGTAAAATCATGAAACAAGAATTTTTCCCTGCGTCAGCATGGGGTATGCAAGAATTGAATTCAATGGAACTAATCCACATAGATGGTGGAGGTTTCTGGGAAACATTTGGGATTATCACGGGAGTCGCCGTCGTGATTGCAGCAGTCATTTACACGGGTGGTTTACTAGCCATTTTACTTTAATGTAATCATGAAAACGACAACGAATTGGACACGTGTCACGGAGCAGGAGCTTCGGAACATATCAGGTGGCGGCTGGTTTGATGATTTCAAAAAAGGCTTCAAAGAAGGCTTTGATTGGGCGGTTAATGTAATTAAAGACCTTGCCAATTTTATTAAATAAATAGGCGGGGCTTTGCCCCGCCAAAAATCTACACCCATGAAAACACAAACAATCGATAATATAAAAAGCCAACTGGAACTATTCCGAAACAATCTAGTCGAGGAGTTCGAAGACGCAAATAAGCGCGTTCAGCTGAAGATTAATGGTCACTTTAAAATCTTACATTTAAAAGTACCCGATGACCTTCCAGCAGAAGAAATCGAACGTATCGTTCCTGAATTATTCACGAAAGCAATAGAATCCATCGGGAACAGAATCCGACAGAAACTAGAAGATATGCAAACAGTCCCCCAATAGGGGCTGTTTACATTTTCAATAATTCATCCACCGGCACATTAAAAAAAACAGCGAGCTGATACAATCGATCAATACTCAACCTGGAATGGCCGGATTCTAATTTAGCGTAACTACTTTGAGAGATTTGAAGATTGAATGCGACGTTCTCTTGAGAAAGTTCGCGATCCAATCGCATACGGCGAATGTTTCGAATGACGTGTTTCATAGTGGTTAGATTTAACCACCAAATGTATCAAAGCTACCTGTGCTTCAAGCCTAAAAAACTGATAATTTAAATCAAGAAATTGATTTAAGAAATTCCGAAAGCGTAAAAATAGGACTTAATCCTAAAGCCTCACCTTCTTTGATCATTAAAGGCCAACCCGATTCAAAGTCATTGCGAATACTTCCTTCGAGTATTGCTTCCCGAACAGCAATTTTAATTAAACCAATTTCCTTTCCTGGACCAATATCGAATACCTGCATGATCATTTCACCCGTAATGACAGGTTGGAAATTACGAAGGGAATCACTCGCTTCTACTTCTTTGAGTTTTTCCTCAACTAAGTCGAAATTTCGTAAATAGCGCTTCACCTTATCGCCATTTTTGGATGTAATATCTGCTCGACAAAGCGTCATGAGAGCCTCTAATTCATCACCGGCTTCGAAGAGTAATCGGCGTAAGGCAGAATGGGTTATTTCCTCTTTAGATAAGGCAATCGGGCGTAAATGTAAGCGAACTAACTTTTGCACCAACTTCATTTTCTCATTCAAAGGCAATTTCAATCGCTTGAAAATCGAAGGAACTTGTCGGGCACCCATTTCCTCATGACCATGAAACGTCCAACCTTTGCCTTTAACAAAACGTTTGGTCTGCGGTTTCGCAATATCATGCAAAATCGCCGCCCAGCGCCACCAAAGGTCATTCGTATGTTGGGAAATATTATCCAATACCTGTAAGGTGTGATAGAAATTATCTTTATGCCCCTTCCCTTCTTCAGTATCGACCCCTTTGAGTTTAACAAACTCAGGAAAAATGCGAGCTAATAATCCGCAAGCATCCAATAACAGAAAGCCATAAGAAGGCTTTTGACAAAGAATAATCTTATTTAACTCTTCCGAAATACGCTCCATGGAGATAATTTCCAAGCGCTCATTTTCTTTTTGCAAGGCCTCAAAGGTCTCCGGATAAATATCGAAACCCAATTGGCTAGCGAATCGAACCGCGCGCATCATCCGCAAGGGATCATCCGAAAACGTAATTCCAGGCTCTAAAGGCGTTCGGATAATTTTCGATTTCAAATCAGCAATCCCGTCAAAAGGGTCTAATAATTTTCCCCAATTCGCCTGATTTAATTGAACCGCCATCGCATTGATCGTAAAATCCCGCCGATTTTGGTCATCCTCCAAAGTTCCTTCCATAACCAAAGGCTTTCGAGAATCCCTTTGATATGATTCTTTACGTGCACCCACAAATTCAAGATCCCAATCATCGACCTTCAACATGGCCGTACCGAAATTCTTAAAAATCGAAACACTATGATCCGGCAAATCAAATTCACGAGCTACTTCTTCCGCCAAGGCAATTCCCGAACCGATACAAACAACATCAATATCCTTACAAGGTCTACCTAGAATCGAATCACGCACAAATCCACCTACCACATAGGATTCCATTTGAATACGATCAGCAGCTAGCCCGATGCGACGAAAAATATCTTCAGAAATGATCTCCTGCCCTGTCTTCATTTATCCTCTAATCAATGAATAATCACCACCTAAACCCAATTTGACAATTTTGGATGGTTTATTATTCCCCTTCGATGGGTTGGGGTTTTTCAATATATAATCCACTTGTTCTTTGATAGAACCAGCAATACTTTCAAAATTAATCGGTGAAGTTTCACCGGATATGTTCGCAGATGTTGAGACGATACCTCGTTGGTAACGATAAATCAAACCTTTACAAAACTCATCTTTAACCAAACGAATGGCAATACTTCCATCCGGACCTAATAAATGGGCACTTACATTTTTCCCTTTTGGGTAAATAACGGTTAATGGATCTTCTGCAAAATCCACTAAATCCCAAGCAATTTCAGGTACCTCTTCGACGTATTCATTCAATTGCTCAATTTTCGAAATCAGCACAATTAAGCCTTTTTCTGCAGGTCTTTGTTTAATTTGTAGTAATTTCTCAATGCTTGCGTCATTGCGAACATCGCAACCTAATCCCCAAATCGTGTCGCTGGGATAAAGAATGACACCCCCTGATTTTAAGGAGGCAATCGCATCATGATATAGATTTGGTGTCATGGCCACAAAGGTAAGATTAAATTCGTCAAAAATGCCCCTTGCAAGTCAATGTTTGCCCTTAATTGGCTACCTTTGCAGCCATTAATTTTCATTAAACCCGTTGATTTCAACATGCTAAGTATCCAACAATCGATTCAAAAAAGTTTACAAGAAGGACTTCAACATCTTTTTTCAATCGATGCGCAAGAAATCGTTTTACAAGAAACCAAAAAGGAATTTGAAGGTACTTTCACCTTTGTCGTTTTCCCTTTTACGAAACAAGCGGCCAAAGCTCCTGCACAAATTGCTCAGCTTTTGGGGG
>JAHEAY010000036.1 GCA_024642485.1 Cytophagaceae bacterium | reverse complement strand
GTACCTTTAATCGAAATACTAGCCCCTGGAATTCCTGATCCATCATCAGAGGCAGTCACTCGTCCAGTAACCGTTCGGTCCTGAGCAAGCATTTGAATTCCCATTAGCACGAAAAACATGCTAAAAAGAACCTTGGAAAGTAATTGTTTTCTCATAGGTTAGAAAAATTTTAGTTTAAGGTTTGCAAAGTAAAGTTAATCTTAGCCCACAACGCTTCGCATTCATCGTGACTAAGCTGGTTTTGTTGAATTATTATTTCCCTTTGAAGCAACCAGTTCCTCTTAGAGAATTTCGTCAAAAACAGTCTCCATAAACGTTTACGGTAATCATTCCGTCGCAGTAAACTATCTTTTATATCTTTTGACATCAATGTATATCTGGCTTTAACCCTATAAAGCAGCACACAACACCGATATACTCAAATTAAAATTGTTATTATGCAATTTTATGCCACAGCACGCTCTCGCATTAACCCTTCTTTCATCACGCGCAATGCTCCAAATATCAAATTGTACACAGATTGTGGATTAATTTTCATCGAATCTGAAATTTGATCCGTATCCATATTTTGAAAAAAGCGCAAAGAAATAGCTTCTCTTTGACGTTTACTCAACATATTCAGACAGATAGTTAGCTGCTTGTTTGTACGAATCTCCTCTTCATACTTAATTAAAATGGCTTCTTGCGAATGATCCGCTTCTGTGAAATCCATCATATAATTGCTATGGTGTACATGATTCTTCATTTGAGTTTCCATGTGACGAATCAATTTTCGTTTAATCGAGGCCATCAAATAATACTTCACACTGGTAGTAGGCCCGATTGTTGCATGATTCCGCCACAATTCAACAAAAAGATCATGCAAACAATCTTTAATTAATTCCTTATCAGCAGTAACCCCCATTGAATAAGAATATAAAGGCTGAACAAAATGTTGATACAATTCTGTGAAAGCTTTCTGATCTCCTGCTCGGAATTGATCCCAAATAGCTACCTCATCAATAATCACTTTTTTACTCATCATCATGGATTTGTACTTTTCTTTTAAATAATGAAAGTGAGCTCATACGTCACAATCACACATGCTCTAATATAAACAAGCGTGATATTAAAATTCAATGATTTTATTTAATTTTTTTCCGTAAACGATTACGGAAACGATTACATTTTATAATTATTTAAAAAGCTGGTTAAAATCCGGTTAAAATTTGTGCAACTTTGAAAAATTAAAAGAATTCAAGCAATTGTATTATTAGCACAATCCCAATATGAGTAAGAAATTAAACACGACAGATGCAACCCTTTTAGTGATGGGTTCAATGATAGGTTCCGGAATCTTTTTGGTAAGTTCAGAAGTTGGTCGCTCGCTAACCTCTCCTATTTGGTGGATTGGTACATGGATTCTCACGAGTTTTTTAACCGTAACAGGCGCTTATGCTTACGGTAAACTTTCGAGTAAATTTCCTGCAACTGGCGGACAGTACATCTATTTAAAAGAAGCCTATAATCCATTAACCGGATTTCTATTTGGATGGACGACCTTTTTAGTAATCCAAACAGGTACAATTGCCGCTGTTGCTGTTGCGTTTGCCAAATACACCGGTTTCATCTGGCCAGATTATATCAACGATATTCCTTTAGTAGGTTCCTATATCACGACCCAACAAATTTTGGCAGCTTTATTAATTATTATTTTGACTGGAGCTAATCTGAAAGGAATTTCATTTGCAGCCATTATTCAAAATGTATTTACCATCACCAAAATTGGTGCCATCATCCTTATTATCATTATCGGACTTTTCGTAGGGATACAAAATGAATGGATACATTTCTCCAACTTCTTTACTGAGGGGAATACACTTAATCCAGTTACTAATCAAGTGGAATATGTGTCCACGCCTACACTAATCAGTATATTCGGCGCTGCAATGATTGGGCCTTTGTTTTCTTCCTCCGCATGGAATAATGTTACGTTCGCTAGTGCCGATTTTGAGCATCCGCAGAAAACCATTGCGAAAGGATTAGTTTATGGTTCAGCTTTGGTTTGCGGATTATATTTATTGACCAATATTGCCTATCTAGCCATTTTACCTTTGCAAGGGGATCCCAATGGACAAACAAGCTATTTAAGAGGAATCATGTTCGCAAGTCAGGACCGACTAGGTTCTGCAGCACTTCAAACAGTCTTAGGAAATGTAGGTGCCTTAGTAATGGCAATTTTGATAATGATTTCAACCTTTGGATGTAATAATGGTATCATTCTAGCCGGAGGACGATTATTCGAGGCGATGGCACATGACAAATTATTCTTCAAAAAAGCCGCTGAAGTTAATAAGAATAATGCCCCAGCCTACTCCTTAATCATCCAAGG
Organism: Cytophagaceae bacterium; assembly: GCA_024642485.1. Lineage (GTDB taxonomy): Bacteria > Bacteroidota > Bacteroidia > Cytophagales > Spirosomataceae > Aquirufa. The sequence continues at coordinate 34,532 of JAHEAY010000036.1, read as the reverse complement.
TATTTGGGCCATTCTACTATGCTTTTCCGGTTCATATAATAGCTTACTAGATTTTACAGTCTTCGCGATTCTACTGTTCTACTTTTTGACCGTATTAGCGGTATTCAACCAACAAATCATGCAGGAAAAATTAGCGCTGAAAGACCAGATATTGTTTGCGGTTTATTTAGGGTTATTGCTTTTCATCTCCATAAATCTCCTATATACCAAAACTGTGCCCTCCTCCATTGGATTGGGAATTGTATTAGCTGGTATTCCTTTTTATTACCTGATGAAAAAAAGAGAAATTAACTAGATTGTTTTAAACCAAGTTGCCAAACGATCAAACCAATATTCCTCCGTTGTCTTATTGGTTAAACCAAAACCGTGTCCGCCTTTAGCCATGATGTGTAAATCAACAGGGACCTTATTGTTTGCTAAAGCAGATGCATAATTAAGTGCATTCGCAACAGGAACAGCACCATCATCAGCGGCATGCACGATAAATGCACGCGGTGTATTGGCATTAACCTGTTCCTCATTAGAAAACAAATGCAGCATTTCCTCTGTTTTATTTTTACCTAATAAACTATTCACAGAACCAGAATGACTGTAAGAACGGAAAGTAACCACAGGGTAAATCAATAATTGGAAATCAGGGCGCAAATTTTGACCATCGTTGAATTTCGTATAGTCTGTCTGGTAATGTGTCGCTGCACTAGCCGCTAAGTGACCACCTGCGGAAAAACCCATGACCCCTATTTTAGTCGAATCAACATTCCATAGATTTGCAGATTGCCGAGCTACCCGAATCGCTTGTTGGGCATCTTGCAGAGGTGCAAATTGCTTTTCCACCTGACGTGTACTATCTGGCAATCGGTAATGAACCACCATGGCATGCACGCCAATTTCATTTAATTTTCGCGCGATATCACTTCCTTCGTGAGATGCTGCCAGAATCCGATAACCACCACCGGGAAAAATGATTACCAAGGGTTTCTTAGCTTGTTGATTATCTGGAGCAAGATAAAGTGTATAAACAGGATCTGAAACATTGGAAATACGTAAAATTCCACCCGTAATCGCAGAACTTTCCAAATTGGGACCCGCAATATAATTCGGGATTTCTCCAGGGTATAAAGGCTGAGGAACTTGTGCCTGCGCAGAAATCAATGTCATCATAAGTCCAATAGTCAAAAGGTATTTCATACTTAATTTGTTTTGGTTTTTTCAGTCGTAATTAACACTACAGCAGATAGTATCAGGAAACTTGCTAAAAGCAACCCAATACTTAAAGACTCATTCAGAATTAAATTACCCAAAATTAATGCAATGACTGGATTCACATAGGTATAAGTAGCCACCAAAGTCGCATCGCAGGCTTTGGATAAATATCCAAATAAGGAGAAGCCTAGCATACTACCAATCAAAGCTAGATAAAAAAATACCGACCAGGCTTTCCAAGGCAATGCTGTTAGGCTAACTGCCTGAAAGTCGCCATGTGCATAACTGATGATGGAAACGACGAAGGCTCCAAAAAGCATTTGAATCGCACAAACTTGCGTAAAATGATAGGAATTAGCACCCGTCACTTGCGTTCGAAATACACCGATATTCCAAGCGAGCACCGCTACGGATAAATAGGCGATTCCCAACAAAAATTCTTGTTCTTTGCCCTGAATGGCTAATGACTTCTGTGAGGCCAATGCGACAATACCGAAGAGACCTAAGCCTGTTGCTAACGCTTTTCGAACACTTGGCTTACGACCATCGAACCAAAAAAATAGTACTAAAAGTGAAGGACCCAAGGCCATAAAAACCGAGGAAAAACCCGAGGGAACGATGCCACCTGCTAATGACATAAATCCATTGCCTAGTGATATTAATAAAATACCTGCTTGTAAATGCACGCGCCAATGTTTGGCCGACATCTTTTTCCAATGTCCACCTAAAACTGACCAAAGTAACAGCAGAAAACCAGCCGTAAAATTCCGCGAAAAAGTAATAACTAATGGAGGCAAATAATCCAGCAGAATACGCACGCTTAAAAATGTAGACCCCCATATGAGGTACAAAAGCCCTAAGGCTATCATTACGCGTGGTGTTATGGACGCTTGCTTAATCATGTAGCAAATCTGGTCGGCGTTCCATGGTGCGCTTAACTGCTTGTTCGTGGCGCCAAGCTTCAATCAATTTGTCATTACCTGAACGAAGAATTTCTGGAACATCCATACCCTCAAAAGAAGCAGGACGTGTATAAACGGGCGGTGCCAATAATCCATCTTGAAATGAATCCGTCAAAGCGGAACTCTCATCCCCTATCGCACCCGGTATTAAACGAATAATGGCATCCGCCGTTACAGCAGCGGCTAATTCACCACCAGATAATACATAATCACCAATCGAAATCTCTTTCGTAACATATTTCTCTCGAACCCGTTCATCAATACCTTTGTAATGGCCACAGATGAAAATCATGTTTTGACAAAGACTTAATTGATTCGCCAAGCCCTGCTTGAGCACAAGACCATCTGGTGAAAAGAAAATAATTTCGTCGTAAGTTCTCTCCGACATCAATTGGTCCAAACAACGCGTTAATGGTTCAATGGCAATTACCATTCCTGCACCACCCCCAAACGGATAATCATCAATTTGCTTATGCTTTTTGGTTGAGAAATCATGTAAATCATGTAATACAACCTCCACAAGCCCTGCATTTGCGGCGCGTTTACAAATTGAGTATTCGAAGAAACTCGACATTAAGTTGGGAACCACCGAAATGATATCAATCCGCATCATAAGACTCATTCATATAAACATCCAAAAGCCCATCAGGCAAATGGGTGATAATCACTTTATTTTGCTTGTCTACCTTAGGAACGATTTCATCTGTTAAAGGAATCAAAACTTCAACCCCTTGATAAATCATAATGATCACATCTTGCGCCCCAGTTGAATAGACTTCCTTGACAGTTCCTAAAGAACCTAATACCTGATCATTTACTTGATAATCGACAATTTCATGATAATAAAATTGATCATCTTTCAATTTGGGCAACATGGCAACGGGAAGAAATAACTTAGAACCTACTAATTCTTTCGCAGCATCTAAGGATTCAATCCCTTCCAAATTCATCAAATTTAAATTATCGCGAATCTGTAAATCTTCAATAAAATAAGGAACCATCTCATTTCCTTGTTGGACAAACACTGCATCTAAATCTTCGTATTCATAAGGATCGTCAACATCCATAAACACATGAAATGCGCCTTTTAATCCGTGTGGCTTTGCGAGATAGCCTAATTCAAAATATTCGGTCTTTGCCATAGGTACAAAAAAAAATCATACAAACTTGATAAACAAATCTGTATGATTCTTTAAAATTAATAAAAATTATTCAGCAGCAGCTTCTTCGCTTGCTTCAGCAGCCGGAGCCTCTTCTGCAGCTGGTGCAGCTTCCTCAGCAGCTGGCGCTTCTTCTACCGCAGGAGTTTCCTCAACTGCAGGAGCTTCTGCTACTACGTCGTCAACTTCTACACCTGTAGCCTCTTCGTCAGCAGCATTGATTGCTTCAACAACGCTAGCAACGATTGCCTCGTCAGCTACTTTGTTTTTAGCAGCAATTACTTCTGCACGAGCAGATGAAACTTTCGCTTCAGCCTCTAAACGAGATGCTTTAGACTTAGCTTTTGATTGAGCTAATTTCGCATTGCTTGCTTCTACTTGCTTCGCTTTTTCTACTTTCCAAGCTTCAAATTTCGCATCAGCTTGTTCTTGTGTCAACGCACCTTTCAACACACCTACTTGTAAGTGTTTTGCATACAAAATACCTTTGGAAGAAAGTACCGCACGCGCTGTATCAGTTGGTTGAGCACCATTTAATACCCATTGGATCGCTTGTTTTTCATTCAAAACGATTGTTGCTGGATTGGTGTTAGGATTGTATGTTCCGATTTTCTCTACGAATTTACCGTCACGAGGTGCACGAGCATCTGCAACAACAACATCGAACATTGCTAACTTCTTGCGTCCACGACGCGCTAATCTAATTTTAACAGCCATTATATATGGGTTTGTGAAGGATCTCGTCCCTCGGTTAATAAAAATGTCTGCAAAAATAAGAATTTTAACTTAGAATACAAAAAAGAAAAATGAGAAAATAAACCGATAAGCCGAATTCTGTAAGCATTTGCATGCCCTCTTATCATTTATCTTGACGAATACTCACGCATTCGCTCGAGCAATCTACCCACTGACATCGGACGAGCAACCCTTTTGTCTTTCGACAGTCAGCCTATTTGATCTTGCAACCCGTGAGGTTTACCTATGCCTAATTTGTCACCAAATTAGCGGTGGGCTCTTACCCCTCCTTTTCACCCTTACCCCGAAAGGCGGTAATTTTCTGTGGCACTAGCTGTAGAACCTTGCGATCCCCCTTCCTGTTAAGAAGCACGGCGCTCTTTGTTGTTCGGACTTTCCTCTTTAAAAAGCGATAAGATGGTTTATTTTCTCAACACAAAAGTACGACTATTTTCTTAGCTCCCAATTTCCCAGAATTTCACCCACTAATCCCAAACCTTTATCCGAATACGTCAACTGCTTAATCCGAAGCTCTCCATTTGACAAACCCAGGCCCCAAGTATTTTGATTAAGTAGATTTAAAGCCTCCGATGAAGACCAAGAATAAGCCATTAAAGCCTTTAAAACCTTACGCTTAACATGTCCACGCAAGAAAAATGGAACCCCTTCCACCTGAAAACCCTTTACAATCAACCCTATTTTACTCGAATCTAATAGCGCAGGAACAACAATCATTTTGGCAATTGCTCTCGATGTTCCTAATCCTTTAACTTGCACATGAAGTCCTAATGAATCACCGCGAATCATCATATTAGCAGGTTTGGCGTGCAGTGATTGACTGATAAGCCCCGATAATTTACCATAATCTAACGATACCTGAAATGGTAGAGGCTGATTTAAGTCTTTCATCTCAAGCCAACGGTTGGGCTGATTAATGACAGATTCTCCGAGTATCAGGGCAGATCGAACCAATAACTTACCTGTAATTCCTGATGAATTAAAGGTTAAATCATGTACATCCACATCGGAAGATCGCAAAGAAACTTGCCCAAGTGGACTTGAATAATTCATTTCAACGCGGTTTAACAAATTGTTAAGCGCATTCGGACTTAATGTTAGATTTAAGCGTTCCGCAATTCTTGATTGCATGTTGGGCAATTGTCTTTGAATCAAAGGATCAACTATGCCTTGCACCTGAACGGGGAAACCAAGGACACGCATTTCAGGCTTCGTTATCCATTGATAAGATACTTGTTTTAACTCCAGCTGATGATGATTAATATCTTGCCAATTCCATTGGAAAGCCAAAGAAATATTGCTCTTCGCTTGAATTAACCCAGTATTGATTCCCGCAATATTAGGCCGCGCATCGATTTTAGCGGGAATCTCAAAATTCACTATCCCCTGCGAACCCACTTGTAATCGGGGTTGCTGCAAAAGCGCCATTTGTAAAGGAAAATCTACTCCTTCTTGCTTCTGCGAATCAAATATTAGCTTCCCGGGTGTTAATTGAAAATAACGAAACAAACTATCATAGCGCATCGAAAAATTAATTGCCACAGTTTGAGAACGGACAGCAGGAGTTGCCAACTGAAATTGAGCAGGTGTACCCTGAACGAGGGCTTGACGCTTACAGGCTGCAACAAATATAAGAAGCAATAAAAAGAGAATATTCCGCATAAATAAAAAGCCTCAATCATGCCAAAGCAAAATTGAGGCTCGCTATGTAATTATTAAATACTAAGTTAAAAGTCCTCCGTCAACTTGAATAGTTTGACCAGTCACATAAGAAGACAAATCAGAACCTAAGAATAAGCAAACATTCGCTACTTCTGAAGCCTCTCCTCCACGCTTCAATGGAATTGATTTCTTCCATTCCTCCACAGTCGCCTCATTTAATTCACCAGTCATCTCTGTTTCGATAAAACCTGGTGCAATAGCATTGCAACGAATATTGCGAGATCCTAATTCCAAAGCCACAGATTTAGTAAAACCAATGATACCCGCCTTAGACGCAGCATAATTTGCTTGGCCTGCATTTCCTTTTACTCCTACAATGGAAGTCATATTCACAATCGAACCTGATTTTGCCTTCATCATCGGCTTAATCACCGCCTTAGTCAAATTGAAAACAGATTTCAAATTGACACGAATCACCTCATCCCATTGCTCCTCTGTCATGCGCATCAACAAACCATCACGCGTAATACCCGCATTATTAATCAGAACATCAATTTGTCCAAAATCAGCCACCACTGAATTAACTAATTCATCAGCTGCTTCAAACATGGATGCATCTGAACGATAGCCTTTCGCTTTAATTCCGTAAGCTTCTAATTCTTTAACCAAAGCCTCCCCTTTTTCAACAGATGACAAATAGGTAAACGCAACATTTGCGCCAGCTTGTGCAAATTGATTAGCGATTGCCCGACCAATTCCGCGTGAAGCTCCGGTTACTAAAACGACTTTTCCTTGTACTAATTGCATGTAATAAATGGTTATTGTGTATTATTTCTTCTTTCTAACTAATGTTAATGTTTCACTATCAGCAATAAAATCAGCTTCTATTACCTCACCTTCAGCTAATTCACCTTTTAAAATTTCCTCTGCTAAAGGATCTTCTAAGTACTTTTGAATTGCCCGATTTAATGGTCGCGCACCATATTGAGGATCATATCCTTTATCAGCAATAAAATCCTTTGCTTTTTCTGTCAATTCCACAGCAAATCCTAAGTTGGCCAAACGCGTCATCAATTTCACTAAAAGTAAATCGATGATTTTGTGTAAATCTGCGCGCTCTAATGAATTGAACACGATGATATCATCCAAACGGTTGATAAATTCAGGAGCAAAAGCTTTCTTCAAGGCATTTTGAATTGTTGATTTTGCCTGTTCTTCCATGTTGTCCACACGTGACTTCGTAGAAAAACCAATTCCTGATCCAAAATCCTTCAAATCACGTGCTCCGATATTCGAAGTCATAATGATGATCGTATTACGGAAATCAACACGACGGCCTAAACCATCCGTCAAAATTCCATCATCCAACACTTGTAATAATAAGTTGAATACATCAGGATGCGCTTTTTCAATCTCATCTAATAAGACCACTGAATAAGGCTTCCGACGAACTTTTTCCGTCAATTGGCCACCTTCTTCATAACCAACGTAACCTGGAGGCGCTCCTACCAAGCGAGATACACTGAATTTCTCCATGTACTCACTCATATCGATACGTACTAACGAATCTTCTTTATCAAACAAATAAGTCGCTAAAACCTTCGCCATTTCCGTTTTACCTACACCCGTTGGACCCAAGAAAATAAATGAGCCAATTGGCTTATTCGGATCTTTCAGACCTACACGTGTACGTTGGATAGCTTTCACCAATTTCTTCACCGCATCACCTTGACCAATCACATGTTTGGTCAATTCTTGCTCCATCTGAAGCAACTTCTCACCTTCTTTAGCGGCTACACGATTGACCGGAATACCAGTCATTTGTGCAATAACTTCCGCAACATGCTCTTCAGAAACAGTAAACTTCTGTTTCTTCGATTCCTCTTCCCAGTTGGTCTTCGCTAATTCCAATTGATCAATCAATTTCTTTTCGCGATCTCGCAATTGTGCAGCCTCTTCATATTTTTGAGACTTAACCACTTGATTCTTCTCCTTCTTCACCACCTCGATTTGATTCTCCAAGGCAACAATATCAGCAGGAACCTGGATATTGGAAATATGTACACGAGCACCTACTTCATCCATCACATCAATGGCCTTATCCGGCAAGAAACGATCCGAAATATAGCGATCAGATAATTTAACAGCCGACTCTATCGATTCTGGCGTATAAATCACATGATGATGCTCTTCGTATTTATCTTTGATATTGGTTAAAATCTCAATGGTTTCATCGACTGACGTGGCGTCAACCATCACCGTTTGAAAACGACGTGCTAAAGCACCATCCTTTTCGATGTATTGTCGGTATTCATCCAAGGTCGTCGCTCCAATAACTTGTATATCGCCACGCGCTAAAGCAGGCTTGAACATATTGGAAGCATCCAGAGAACCGGAAGCACCACCAGCACCCACAATCGTATGTAATTCATCGATGAACAAGATAACATCCGTAGACTTCTCCAACTCATTCATAACGGCTTTCATACGCTCCTCAAATTGACCACGGTATTTCGTACCTGCAACCAAAGAAGCGATATCCAAGGTAACTACACGTTTGCCAAATAACACACGTGAGACTTTCTTTTGTATAATGCGAAGCGCCAAACCTTCTGCGATGGCTGTTTTACCTACGCCAGGTTCTCCAATCAGAATTGGGTTATTCTTTTTCCGACGAGATAAAATCTGCGCTACACGCTCAATTTCTTTTTCGCGTCCTACAATTGCATCCAATTTTCCTTGCTCTGCAATCTTCGTTAAATCACGACCAAAATTATCTAACACAGGAGTTTTACTTTTTTCTCCCGCTTTGGCAGTAGATGAACTACTTGCCCCACCTTGCGCACCCGAACCCGAACCACCAAATAAACGATTGTCGTCATCTGAATCATCTGTATCCGAACTAGCCTTAGGCAAATTGTCTTGTGAATTACTCGATTGAAACTCCACCATTTCCTTAATTAGATCATAGTGAACTTGATATTTCTCCAAAATCTGTGTAGCCACATTGTCTTCATCACGCAAAATCGCCATCAACAAATGTTCTGTACCTACTAAATTCGTTTTGAAATATTTAGCTTCAAGGTAAGTCAAACGCAAAACCTTCTCTGCTTGTTTTGTCAGAGGAATGTTCAACATGCTTTGCTTGTCGAAACTCGAACGACTCGTCGATGCCGTAGAATGCTCAATACTTTGACGCAATTGATCTAACGAAACGCCTGATTTATGCAATAATTCAATACCTGGTCCTTCGCCATCACGAATGATACCCAACATCAAATGTTCGGTACCGATGTAATCATGTCCTAACCGCAATGCCTCTTCTCGAGCCAACGCGATCACTTCCTTTACTTTATTTGAAAACTTAGCCTCCATAATCCCTTATTTAATATTGTTCAAAACGCACCTAAGCCTTTATTTGTTCAAACTCTTTTGTAAAATTTCACGCGATTCAATTCCATAATTCATAATTAAATCTAAAACGGACAGATTTGCAACAAATTCCGTGCCAAAACATTGTCTATACGCTACGGGAACATAAATATTTCGCGTGGAATATTCTTTTTTTGAATCAATTACATTCCAATAGGATTTAACAGGCGCTTCATTAAATGATTCAGTGAAGCTAAACTGAGGTTTTTTTTGTAAAAAACGCGCAATTGTATTTAAAAATTGAATATTTAAATCTACTAAAAATTTACTTTTTTTTGCAAATATCTGATCGATAAATGGCTCGACATGTTCAAAAAAAGGAGCCTTGCCATAAGCCGCTTGAATAGCGCCTTTATGTTTCCTAATCCAATCTTGTGAATAGTCAATTTGTACGTCCTTTGTTAATTGTTTACCTGCGGCTCCTTGAATAATGGGAATACTCAATAATTCCACCCCATTGGCTCCTAAAATATAGCTTCGGTTGCGATATGTTTGTTTGGGAAAATTCTCAAAAACTTCAAATTCAATTTGAGGTTCAGCAAAAATTAACGCGCAATATTCTAAAGAAGGTAAATACTGAATATCAATGTGCATTCAAAAAATAAGTGGATATTTGCAAAAATAGCAGATATAAGCGATTAACCTGACAAACAAGCCATGATGTTTTTTTACAAGCTTTTAGGCCGCATGCCACTTTACATTTTGTACACGCTTGCCACAGGTGTAAAATGGGTCTTTTATTACATCATCGGATATCGAAAAGAAGTTATTAGCAAAAACATTTCAAATGCCTTTCCTTCTCTTAATCCTAAGGAAATCAAAGCATTAAGCTTTCGTTTTTATGGCTATTTGACCGACCAATTAGTTGAATTTTTCTATGGTGTTTCCATCAGTCAAGAAGAAATGTTGGACCGTGTTCAAATGGTTAATGAACATTATATTTCCGATTACTTGAAAGCAGGAACCCCCGTAGTTCTGGTAGCGGGCCATCAAGGAAACTGGGAATGGGCGATTCATAGACTCGCTTTATCGAACAATTTATACGATGTTGTTTATCAAAAACTGAACAATCCGGCGTTTAATCAATTTACCATGGAAGTGAGAAGTAGGTTTCCAGGTGTAACATTATTAGAAAAACGTGAATCCATTTTAGCGACTCGGGATAGAAAAGCTATCGCAAGGGGTATTTGTTTGGCTGCAGATCAGGCGCCCCAAAAACCAGAATCAGCCTATTGGACGAAATTCCTAAACCAAGATACTGCTTTCTTTACCGGTATGGAGCGATTTGCGAGGGATTATAATTACCCTGTCGTTTTTGTGGAATTAATTCGTAAAGAGCGCGGGAAATACATTATGAGTTTTGAACCTATCGCAAATCCTGATTACACCGATTTACCTAAAGGAGAAATTATCGAACGATTTGCACGCAGATTAGAAAAATCTATTGTTCAATATCCTGAACAATATTTATGGTCACATCGCCGTTGGAAACATAAAAAGCCTGATGCCGCGTTAATTAAGTGGTAATTATTCAAAATCGCTTACATCACCCGCACATACACGGATAATTTCAACTGCATCATCAGTTAAATCCAAAACAGAAGAAGGAAAATGGCCTCCATAGCCACCATCCAATACTAAATCAACTTGATTTTCATAGCGATCATAAATTAGACTGGGATCCGTGTATTCCTCTACTGCTAAACCTTCCTGTGGTAATGTAGTAGTCAATAAAGGATGACCCAATTGAGTTACAATGTCTAATATAGGTTGAAAATCAGGAATCCGAATTCCTACTGTTTTCTTACCTTGAACAAGAACAGAAGGCACCTTTGAACTAGCAGGCAACACAAATGTATATGGGCCAGGTAAATAGTGTTTCAATAATTTAAAGGCAAAGTCACTTACTTTGGCAAAGTTCGCAATTGAACTTAAATCCGCACAAATAAAACTAAAGCGATTTTTTGAAGGCTTAATTTGCTTGATTTCACAAATTCGGTTAACGGCTTGTTGGCTCTGAATTGAACAACCCATCGCGTACATCGTGTCGGTAGGGTAAATAATCACACCACCTTTTTCAAGTACCTTAACCACATGATCGATTAATTCTTGTGAATTATTTCGTTCGTACACTTTTTTGATTTCAGCTGCCATCTTAAAAATTTAAAAAGAAATCGGAGCCCTGTTGCTCATCTTCCAACTCTTCAATTTTAACTTGATCGATACTCGCATTTATCTCAAAACCAACAATCAAAATCAATGCCACAAAATACAACCAAACCATTAATGCGATAAGTGAACCTATAGACCCATAAACTTTATGATAACTCGCAAAATTTACTAAATAATAGGAAAATAAATTCGAAATGGAAATCGTTAAAATAGAGGCAGTTATGCAACCTGCATTGAAAAACTTCCAGCGTTTATGTATAGCTGGCGCATAATAATAAATCAACGAAATCGTAAAAAAGAAGACAGAGAAGATGACAAAATAGGTCAACACTTTAGTTAAGTAGAACGTAAAATTGTATTCTAAAATACCTTCTTTGGCCAAATATTTAACAACAAAATTACCTAGAATAAAGACCATAAAGGAAGTTATCAAAACAAAAGTCAACAAGAAATTTAAACCTACTGCAACGAGCCGCTCCTTTATAAAACCTCGATTTTCACTTGTCTTATAAGTCAAATTAAACGAACGCATTAAGGCCATAATCCCGCTTGTACTTGCATAAAGCGCAAAAATAAAACCGAAAGAAAGTACTCCTCCCCTTTTCTTATTGACAATTTCCGTAATCAATTCAGTCAAATCACTTTGGAGGTTTTTGGGTACTGTCGCCTTAATAAAACTGATAATTTTGTAATCGAGGTGTTCTACCGGCAAATATGGTAATAGGGAAAATAAAAAGATAATCGTAGGGAAAACGGCTAAGGTAAAATTATAAGCTACGGCAGCTGCACGTACATCAATATCAAATTGAAAAACCTTTTGATATAAAATAGAGATGATGCGAACGAGTACATAATGCTCTTCGTATTCACGCCAAATCTGCTTTATTTCATCTAGTAAATTTTTCCTCATATAGAATAATAGGGCATTAATGCATTCATTATAAAATCAGGAGCCTTAACAACCTTTTTTGTCTTTAAATCCATAAAAACCAATGTAGTCTTTCCCTCATTAATCAAGTCACCCGCCTCATTTTTGATCCGGTAAGAGAACACAATTTTAGCCGTAGGCAACATATCAACCTGACAAATAACAGTCAACTCATCGTCGTATAAACCTGGAGCAATAAATTTGGTATAATGTTCAGCCACAGGAAGACCTATGCCATTATCTTCCAAGGATTTATAACTAACGCCTAAACTTCGCAGGGTTTCCACTCGGGCAATTTCATACAAACGCGCATAATTCCCATAATAGACATAGCCCATTTGGTCGGTATCCGCATAACAAACTCTATATTTAACAGCGTGTGAATACATCTTATTTAATTTTACGAGCATCTAAGGCAGCTTGATATTTAGCTGCATTTTGCATGTGTTCTGGATATGTTTTGGCGAAATTATGGAAGCCAGAAAAATCTTCTTTCGCGCAGAAATAAAAATACCCGTGTTTCTCTAAATTCAATACTTTATCAATCACATCCACCGGAGGAATCGAAATGGGTCCCGGAGGCAATCCTACATTCCGATACGTATTATACGGAGAATTAATGGCAGTATACTTTCCTGTTACACGTTTAATAGTAAAGTCTTTCCAAGCAAAAACAATGGTAGGATCCGCCTGAAGTGGCATTCCTGTACGGAAACGATTCCAATAAACGCCAGCAATTCTAGCTTGTTCTGCCGATTCTTTACTTTCACCATAAACGATCGATGCCAAAATACCCGCTTGAATAGGTGTCATTCCCAAAGCTGAAGCTTGGTTAAAGCGCTTTTGATTCCAAAAACGTTTATTTGCCTTCTCCATTTTCTTCATAAAATCATCAAAAGATGAAGTCCAAAACACCTCATAGGTGTCAGGAATGAATAAACAAGCGATGGTTTCAGGGCTATAGCCATATTGCTCGGTAATTGCACTAGAATCTAACATATTCATGATATAGGTAGAATCATAGGGTAATTGCTTGCCCAACTTGCCCGCGATATCTTCCTTTAAACGAAAGTTATTGATGGTAATTCGCAAGGCATCTTGTCGGCCATTACGCATTTTACGCAACAATTCCCAGTTACCTGATTCAGGTCCTATCACATAACGACCAGGTTTCACTTTTTCTGCGACACCCAACACCTTTGCTAAGAAGCGGAAACTCAATTTATCCCGAACAATATCGTGTTTATCTAAACTATCCAAGACCTGTTTGAAATCAGCTCCTTTAGGAATTAAAATGGCATAAGAATCTCCTTTTACATTAAAATTTGGCGTTTTAAAGATTTGCCAAACATAATACGAGAACATCGCTGTCACCAACGAAAATACGAGGATAAAAATCTTAATTTTTTTATTAGAAACCATGTTAAGCTAAATTAAAATCTAATGTAAAACGAGTGGCTAAACCTTTTAATTCGGCAACTACAGGGTCCAATAAAGGTATCCCATCTTGCATCCGTATTTTTTCCAATTCCCGTTCAGGATCACCTGGAATAATCACTTTTTGACCCACTATCGCTTCAGCGGATCGAAAACGTTTTATCCATTTATCCATATCTTCTTTAAATGCATCAGCCGGACGAAATGCATCAATACGCATCGCGCCTAAAAAATGACCCGTTCCATTTCCCACGGTTTCACCTGCTTGCATAAATCCAGCCGTAGCAAATGGAGGAACCCAAGGACCAAAATTTGCCCCAGAAAGAACCCCAGATAAAATATCAATAATCGCTCCCAAGGCATAACCTTTGTGGGATCCATGTTCTCGGTCACCGCCTAATGGCAGTAATGCTCCCCCATTTTTAATGGCAAAGGCATCATTGCAGGGATTACCATCTTTATCTTGTACCCAACCCGAAGGTGTATCTAAACCTTTGCGTTGCAATATTTCTAATTTCCCATAAGCTACTGCCGTTGAGGCGAAATCTGCTAAAAACGCGGGTTCTTCGTTGGCAGGAATCCCCACAGCAATTGGATTTGTACCCAATAGTTTTTCACGAGAAAATGTTGGCGTTACTAAAGGAGCAGCATGTGTCATGGCCCAACCGATCATATCTTTCTCCACAGCCTTCATTGCATGATAACCCGCAATGCCGAAATGATTGGAATTCTGTACCGCTACCCAACCCGTACCAGCTATGGCTGCTTTTTCCGTCGCAATCTCCATCGCTTTGGGTGCCACAACGAGTCCCAAACCTCTATCCCCGTCTACTAATGCAGTAGAAGGACTTTCATGTAAGATTCGAATTTGTGGCTTAGGATTTAATCGACCATTATCATATAAACGAATATATCCAGCTAATCGTGCAACTCCATGGGAATCTATCCCTCTAGCATCAGCTGATACTAATACATGAGCTGCTAAATCCGCATCATGCTCAGAGCAGCCAATGGATTCAAAAACAGAACTAACAAAAGCTTTGAGTTGTTTGTAATCTACTTGCATAACCAAATTAAACAACAAAGATAAAAATAAGAATTGGGAAAAATTTATCAAATTTGTTCTAAAATCATCAACAAATGGAAATCAACCAATGGGTAAACTCAGCTTGGTTCTGGGTCGGAATTATCATTTTAGCGGTCATCATTCGTGACATTTTTGTTCAAAAGAGCCATACCATCACACACAACTTCCCGATCGTGGGACATTTTCGATACTGGCTTGAACGAATAGGACCTGAATTAAGGCAATATATTGTTGCCAATAATCGCGAAGAATTACCTTTCAATCGACAAGAACGTTCATGGATTTACGCATCTTCAAAAAACGAGAATAATTTGCAGGGATTTGGTACAGATCAAGACTTTAATTCTCCTGGATATATTTTCATCAAAAATGCCATGATGGGATATAATCCCCCAGCCAATCATCCAAGCAAAAAAAATCCAGGTGTATTACCAGCTACCAAAGTTATAGGCATATTCCACGACAGAAAAAGACCATTTCGCCCATATTCAGTCGTAAATATTTCTGGTATGAGTTTTGGTTCTTTATCAGCAAAAGCCATAGAGTCTTTAAATAAAGGTGCCCAATTAGCTGGTTGCTATCATAATACAGGAGAAGGTTCATTATCTCCTTACCATCAATTTGGCGCGGATGTAGTATTGAATATAGGCACAGCCTATTTTGGGGTTAGAGAATTAGATGGAACATTTTCCATGGAAAAACTTAAACAAAAAGTCGACGAAAATCCTCAATTGCGAGCTATCGAATTAAAACTTTCACAAGGTGCTAAACCTGGTAAAGGGGGCATGTTACCCGCATCAAAAATCAACCAAGAAATTGCTGATATTCGCCACATCCCCCTTGGAAAAGATGCTGTATCTCCAGCCTTTCACGCACAATTCAGCAATGTCCCTGAAATGGTGGACTTTATTGAATCAATGGCAAATGAAACGGGCTTACCCGTTGGTATTAAATCTGCTATTGGCAAATTAGAACAATGGGAAGAGTTGGCTGCCTACATGGCCAAAACAGGCAAAGGTCCTGATTTTATCACCATCGATGGTGGCGAAGGAGGAACGGGGGCTGCTCCACATGCATTTGCTGATCACGTATCAATGCCATTTACGTTTGCATTTGCTAAAGTATATCAAATATTCCAACGACATGATTTGACCGACAAAATTTATTTCATCGCATCCGGAAAATTAGGTTTCCCTGAAAAAGCCTTGTTAGCATTCGCTATGGGCGCTGATTCAATCAATATCGCTCGTGAAGCTATGATGTCAATTGGTTGTATTCAAGCACAAAAATGCCATACAAATCATTGTCCTACGGGAATTGCAACTTCCAACAAATGGTTACAAGCTGGTATTGACATCACCTTAAAAAGTGAACGCTATTACCAATATCACTACACCTTAGTAAAAGAGATTGCCGAAATCACGCATGCTTGTGGATATGAACATCCATGCCAAATGACCATGGATGATATCGAGCTTTCAATGGGTGACAACAATCGAACAATGACTTTATCAAAAGCCTACGGATATCACAAAACACCGATTGCTTATGAAAATTTCAATGACTTGCTTGCCTGCCCACATTTAGGAGGAGCAAATGCACGAAATCGTTTGGCCTGATAGACCTGTGGATTGAAGATAAACGATTATCTTTGCACCCATGTTATCAATATCCAATCTAAATTTCTATTTCGGTAGTCGGGCCCTATACGAAGGAGCTAATCTTCACATCAAACCTAAAGCAAAAATTGGCCTTATTGGGGCTAATGGTACAGGTAAATCAACCTTGCTTCGCTTAATTTCGGGTGAATACACACCAGATGGAGGAAATATCTCGAAGTCGGGCGATTGTACCATCGGATTTTTAAATCAAGATCTACTCTCCTACCAAACGGATGATAGTATTTTGGAGGTGGCGATGCAGGCGTTTGGCCGACAACTAGAACTTCAGAAGGAGATTGACCAAGTCCTTCATAAAATGGAAACAAATTATGAAGACAAGGATGTGGATTTACTTGCCAAATTACAAGAGGAATTCGAGCGTTTAGATGGATATACCATTCAATCCAAAACCGAAGAAATTCTAGAAGGATTGGGTTTCAATACGGATGATTTAAATCGTCCTCTGCGACTATTCTCTGGAGGATGGCGCATGCGGGTGATGTTGGCCAAATTACTTTTACAAAAACCTTCCCTTTTATTACTCGATGAGCCAACCAACCACTTGGACTTACCGTCAATTGAATGGGTAGAAAATTACATACACGATTACGAAGGTGCGATCGTGGTTGTTTCCCACGACCGTTATTTCTTAGATCGTACAATTGATCATATTGCCGAGGTTTCCGGTGCGAAAATCACTTTATATCCTGGGAATTATTCGTATTACACGGAGGAAAAATCCTTACGTAACGAAATTCAAAAGGGAGCTTTTGAAAACCAACAAGCTCAAATTCGTCAAACGGAGCGATTTATCGAGCGTTTTAAAGCGAAGGCTTCAAAATCGCGTCAAGTACAGTCACGTGTGAAGGCATTGGAAAAAATTGATATCATTGACGATGTCATTGATGAAAAAGCAAAGGTGAATTTCAAATTCAATTTTGGGACAGAACCAGGTCGTTTCATCTTGTTTTTAGAGGATATCTCAAAAGCTTACGGCGAAAAAGTCATCTTGAAAAATACCTCCGCTACGATTAACCGCGGTGATAAAATTGCCTTGATTGGTGCGAATGGAAAAGGTAAATCAACCTTATTACGTGTCATTTCAGGGACTGAACAAATTGAAGGAGAGCGTAGAACGGGCCACAATGTAATTGAATCCTTCTTTGCTCAACATCAATTAGAAAGTTTGAACGTAGAGAATACCCTAATCGATGAACTAAAAGCAACAGGTACTACGAAAACCGAAATGGAATTGCGTAGTGTCTTGGGCTGTTTCTTGTTCTCAGGAGAAGAAGTATTCAAAAAGATCAAGGTATTGTCTGGGGGTGAAAAATCCCGTGTGGCATTGGCGAAGGTATTGATTTCAGAGGCCAACTTCCTTTTACTCGATGAGCCGACCAATCACTTGGACATGCAATCGGTGAATATCTTGATCCAGGCATTACAACAATATGAAGGAACTTACGTAGTCGTTTCCCACGATCGTTATTTCGTCTCGAATATTGCGAATAAGATTTGGTACATCGAAGATCATGAGATTAAAGAATATCCAGGTTCATTTGATGAATATGAAACTTGGATGGCAAGCAGACCTACGAATCAATCGACTGCCAAAGCGGTTGTTGCTAAGCCAAAGCCTGAATTAGCTCCTATTGAACATAAACCTGTCAATCAAAATACTGAGAAGGCGATTGAAAAATTGGAAAGGCAAATCATGGAATTAGAACAGGAAATTGAGCAAATCGAAAATGAGATGGCTCAAGTTGCTGCAGATTCAAAATTTGATGAGCTAAAGTCCTTAGAAACAAAACGCCATGCAGTTCAAATTAAATTAGAGGAAACAACTGCCGAATGGGAGTTATTAATTAGCTAATATGCGAGGTGCCCTATTCATCGTTTTATTGATTTCAATTCAATTCAATGCAATCGGGCAATTACAAAATCGAATTGTTGATCCGAAAATTAAGAGTGTATACCTAAGTCAGTTAGTTCCGCATGAACTCATTCAGGCACAGCCAAGTTTTGACATTAGCGCTCAAGGGAATTATCTAACCTTTGATGACTTATCCCTGCAGAATCGTAATTCGCTCTATATGCGTGTGATTCATTGCCAGTCGGATTGGACAGCTTCTCCCCTTTCCGACATTGAGTTTCTTCAGGATTTCAATGATATCCCAGTCCGTGATTCTCAAGCGTCCATGGGTACCAAAGTACCTTATCGGCATTATCAAATAGCCTTACCACGTGTAAAGCTTGCAGGCAATTATGTAGTCATGCTGTATAATCGGGCCAAAAGGGACACGATCCTCACGCAGCGCTATTGTGTATATTCACAGGAATTGACCGTTGCGACCCAGGTTCGATTTGGTCGGAGCAATGCCTTACGAAGCTCCCATCAAAACCTAGACATAAAACTAAAATACCCAAGCGGACTCATGCTCAATACGGCGGAGGATCTAAAAATCTATGTAAAGCAAAATGAAATAATTCGGAATCAATTACCTAAAATGCCAACGGGAATCATTAATCCGATGGAACAAAGCATTAGTTTCCCTACCTATGAAAATGAGCCAGCCATCGCTGGTGGAAACGAATATCGATTAGTTGACCTTCGAAGTACACAGCAAAAATTAAGTTACATCGATCATTGGGATGTGAGAGAAAATGAAACTCGATTGTTTACGCTTCTCGAAACGCCACAGGGGAATTATGCCTATGTGCAGCGAAATGATAACAATGGCGCTTATGTGATTGAGAACTATGAAAATTCAAGTAATCCGCTTTTTGCAGATTATGTGACATGTACTTTTCGCTTAAAATCAAGCCAACAAGCTGAACCCATTTATGTGTGTGGAGCATTTAATCAATTTCAGAAAACAGCTGAAAATGAAATGCATTATCATGCAAACACGGGGACATATGAGGCGAGTATTCAGTTGAAACAAGGAATTTACAATTACCGCTTTGAAACAAAAAACCCTTCCAATTACTTAGAAGGGAATTATGCTCAAACCGAAAATAGTTATGAAATCTTTGTATATCTACGCAAACCTGGCAAGCGATACGATGAATTGATCGGTTACCAAAAAGTTAGCTCGATCAATTAAACATTGAATCGAAAATGCATGATGTCACCATCATGAACGATGTAATCTTTTCCTTCTACACTTAGTTTACCAGCTTCTTTGCAAGCCGCTTCGCTTTTATAGGTTTGGTAGTCGGCAAATTTAATCACCTCAGCCCGGATAAATCCACGCTCAAAATCGGTATGAATCACCCCAGCCGCTTGTGGAGCTTTCCATCCCTTTTGAATTGTCCATGCACGAACTTCTTGAACACCTGCTGTAAAGTAGGTAATCAAATTAAGCAAGGCATAAGAACTACGAATTAATTTACTTAAACCTGATTCAGTTAATCCGTATTCATCTAGGAACATTTGACGCTCCTCTACATCTTCGATTTCAGAAATTTGTGCTTCCAAAGCTGCACAAACAACGATAACTTCAGCTTGTTCTACAGCTACATTCGCACGTAAAGCGTCAACAAACTCATTACCTCCTTTAGTCAAAGAAGCTTCATCTACATTGGCTACATAAATCACCGGCTTGTCCGTCAATAAACATAAATCACCGATGGCTACTTCACGTAAATCCGCATCCATCACAACGGTACGCGCAGATTTCCCTTCTTCCAAAGTTGCCTTAAACTGCTGCAAAGCCGCGAATTCTTGTTTCGCTTTGGCATCGCCATTTTTGGCAGCACGTTCTGTTTTTTGAATTTTCTTATCGATTGATTCCAAATCTTTCAATTGCAATTCCATGTCGATAATTTCCTTATCAGAAATTGGATTAACGCGGCCTTCCACGTGAATGATATTTTCATCTTCGAAACAACGAACTACGTGAATGATTGCGTCCACTTCGCGAATATTCGCTAAGAATTTATTGCCAAGACCAGCACCTTGAGAAGCACCTTTAACCAACCCAGCGATATCTGTAAATTCAATCACGGTAGGTAAAATACGATTTGGCTTAACGAACTCAGCTAATACATTTAATCGGTCATCTGGAACCGTAACGATACCCACATTAGGCTCGATCGTACAGAACGGGTAGTTGGCCGCTTCAGCTTTGTTCGAAGATATTGCACTAAATAAAGTTGATTTTCCTACGTTGGGTAAGCCAACAATTCCACAAGTTAATCCCATATATCATTTTAATAAGCTGCAAAAATACGGCTAAAAATGAAAAAAGCCTCCGATTTCTCAGAGGCTTTTGAAAAATAATCTAATATCTTATTCCCATTTAAGATCAGTTCCACCGAATTCATCTTCATCACGATTAAATTGGGCAAAATCTACATCGGGCATTAATTCTGTTTTAACATGATTAACAGCTTCATTTAAACCTTCGACAAACTTGTCAAAATCTTCTTTATAAAGAAACATTTTGTGTTTTTCGTAAACAAAACCATCTTCTTTTTGATGGCGACGGCTTTCAGTAATGGTAATGTAATAATCTTGTGAGCGGGTAGATTTTACATCGAAAAAATAAGTTCTTTTACCTGCACGGATTCGTTTTGAAAACAATTCTTCTCTATCTCTTTCTTCCACTGTAAATGTAAATTTGGTTTGACAATGTGTAAATCTACTATTATTTCTTATTCACTCAAACATATTGAATGCTTTTTCAGTCCTTACAGCAAGAATTTATTGCATTATTTTAACAATATTTTTAATTCCCACAATAAAAGTCAAACTTTGAAGGGAAATTAGCTCAATACGCATGCGTAGAATCCTTGTCATAATCCTTTTAATCGCCTCCCTGAGCCCATTTCGTGGGTATACTCAGGAACTTGGTGATGAAAGCTATGGCATCGCATCCTTCTATTCCAAATCGTTCTACAACAAGAGAACGGCCAACCAAGAATTACTTCGTAAAACAGAATATACAGCCGCTCATCGAATATTTCCATTCAATACGCTTGTTGAAGTAACCAATATCTACAATAAACAAAGTGTTGTGGTGCGAATCAATGATCGAGGTCCTTATAAACGAGGACGAATCATCGATTTGACTGAAGCGGCAGCAAAGAAAATTAACCTGCGAAAAGTAGGCTTAGCGAAAGTTAAAATAAAAATTATTGGATTTGAAAATGAGCTAATGCTCATCCCCTACCACCAATTAGAACTAGAGACGACACCTAAGTTCAGTAAAAAATTCTATCAGAAGACGCGACTCAAATACAAGAAAAAATACCGTTACAAGAAACGTATTCGAAACAAACGCTACTTGAAAAAAGGTAAAAAGCCCAAAAGTAAAATGAAAATTCAGCGCTAATTATTTGCGTTTGCTTTCATAAAATTTCAAGAAGTCTTGAATCTTATCCACGGGAATTCGTTTCCCAATAATATTTTTTGATTTATCTAAAATATAGACCACCGGAGTGGCATAGGCATCAAAGGTCTTTTGAAAATCCGTGTAGTATTCTTCCTTCCCCGTTTTCGCGTTGATATGGATATCGATACCATTCTTCCAGTTTTGGATCTTAAACTCTTCGATAAATTTCTTCCACATCACTTTATCGCGTACCAAGCAAGCTGCTAAAACAGCAATATTTTTCGATTTAAAAAAGGCGTCTTGCTTTAAGAGTTTTGGCGTTTCTTCCTTACAATGGCTGCAATCTGGGTCGTAAATGAATAAAATAGTATAATTCGCTTGAATAGAAGCCGTTGTCAATAATTTACCTGATGGATCCGTTAAAAACATTTCAGGAATACGCTTTCCAATTAACAACGGTTTAATAATCGCAATACGTTCTTTCATTTTGCGAATCGTGGTGGTGTCCCACATTTGAGGCTCCCCTATGTAATATTTCTCAGCTAAATGAACAAAAGCACCATCCGTCCCCACGACATTGTGATTTTCATAGGTACTAGCAATTTTATATACGACATACTTCCGCATGGCTTGATTTTTAATCCCAGCTAATAATCGATCAGCATCTTTTGAAATTGAATCCGATTCTTGAACAACCAAATCTTCAAAATACTTATCAATTTTCTTTTGTAAAAATGGCGTTCTGATGAATCGCTCATCGTTCAAATCTACATTGTCAAAATAATGCTTTTTATAATAAGTGAACTGAAATTTAAACAACTCACTGCTATCTTTTGAAGTTTTCACCGGCTTTGAATAAGCTGGAATTTCTGGCTCTAAACTAGCCTGAATCAATTTAGACACAAATAATTTCGAGTGATCTAGTATCCATTTCTTTTGAATTTTAGCCATTTCTGTACGTAATTGTTCTGGCTTTTGCTTCCCTTGCATGCCTAAATAAGCTGCCGTCATATCTTTTTGAAATGCATAGAAAGCTTCATTCTCAGGACTTTGTTGGACTTTCATTTGGCCTACAACATCTGATGTATCCGTTTCAAAGGAAAAATTCGTATTGCCAATCACCAAATCAAAATACTTATTCTTATTAAAGGAAACTAGGTATAAACCTTCATCCAAAGTTTCTGAACCGCTAAAAACAAATCGACCGCTACTATCAACTTGGGCCGTGTCCTTGATAACTTGTTGGCTCGCCCCAAAATAATGAGCCAAATACACCTCGGTATTTTGTAATCCCTTGATTTTACCTTTGATTTCAAAAGCGGGATTCTGTGCCTTAACACTAAAAAAACCTACAAAAAGAAGCAATACGAATACGTGAACTTTCATAAAATTTAGGCTAATTTTAATAATCTTAATTTCAAAAATACAATGTTTTTCACGCTATCTAAAATAATTGATTTTTTACTTTTACCAATTACTTGGATTATTCTATCCGCATGCCTCATTGCATTTACCAAAAGGCAAAAAATAAAAACGATAGCTGGATTTTTCTTGATTAGTCTGTTGATTTTAGGTTCCAATACACTCATAGTCAATTCACTATATTCTGCATACGAAATTCCTCAAATACAAGCGAAAGGTCATTATCCCCTGGCAATCATTTTAGGAGGTGGAATGATTCGTGAACCACAAGAGGATCATAACAGAATCAATATCGGTGAAAGTGCTGACCGTTTTATGCAAGCTGCCATATTATACAAACATGGTATCGTTGACCAAATTCTCATTACAGGAGGTAACACATCGATAGGTAATCTCAAAATTGACGAAAGCAACGAAACAGAACAAGTAAAACGAGTTTTAATCGAAATGGGAATACCTGCCAACAAAATACTCCTGGAAAAGCAGGCTAAAAACACTTATGAAAATGCAAGAAATTGTAGAGTGATCCTCGATTCTTTGGCATTGAAACAACCTGTATTATTAATCACCTCAGCCTATCATATGCGTCGATCGATGGCTTGCTTCAACAAACAAGGAATTCAGGCAATTGCTTATGCAGTCGATAGCAAGAAAAAGGACACCCAATTAGGTGTCCTTGAATGTATTATTCCTTCTGAGCGAGAACTATATAAATTATCTGTACTCGTTAGAGAACTGTTTGGATTCGTTATTTATCGAATCATGGGATATGCCTAGGTTGACAAAATTTCCACCATGCGAATTAGATCCTCAGATACAGGTTTCTTTTTCGTAATCGTATCATGGAAAGGCGTGTAAACCAATTGATTATTAATCACTCCTGCCATCACATTTTTCTCACCACGTAACAAACCTTCTAAAGCACCTAATCCCAAACGAGATGCCAAAATGCGATCTTGCGCAGTAGGAATACCTCCACGTTGGATATGTCCCAAAGTCGTTACACGAATATCAATTTTGTTACCCATTTTCTCACGAATCTTTTTCGCAACAATTTGAGCATTTCCTTCTTCATCTCCTTCCGCAACTACTACAATGGAAGATGATTTTTGTTTCGCAAAACCATTATTCAAAATCGTAACAATTTCATCAACTGGTGTTAAATTTTCCGGAATCATTAAAGCTTCTGCCCCACCCGCAATACCACATTGAACTGCAATGTAACCTGAATCGCGGCCCATTACTTCAATAAAAAATACGCGGTCATGCGAATCTGCCGTATCACGAATTTTATCAATTGCATCTAAAGCCGTGTTCACAGCCGTATCATAACCAATTGTATAATCAGTTCCGTATAAATCGTTATCAATCGTACCCGGAGCACCAACCGTAGGAATTTTGAATTCATTAAAGAATATCTCCGCTCCTGTAAATGTACCATTTCCACCAATCGCCACAAGCCCTTCAATACCAAGCTCTTGCAATTTATCGTATGCTTTTTGGCGACCTTCCGTCGTCATAAATTCTTTTGAACGAGCCGATTTCAAAATCGTACCCCCACGTTGGATAATGTTACTAACAGATTGTGAATTCAACGGGATAATATCCCCTTTGATCATTCCATTATACCCACGAATAATTCCATAAACTTCTACTCCATGATAAGCAGCACCCCGCACAATCGCACGAATACACGCATTCATTCC
Organism: Cytophagaceae bacterium; assembly: GCA_024642485.1. Classification (GTDB taxonomy): domain Bacteria; phylum Bacteroidota; class Bacteroidia; order Cytophagales; family Spirosomataceae; genus Aquirufa. The sequence goes on along the minus strand of JAHEAY010000036.1, from coordinate 9,608 downwards.
GGGAGCGTCACCACCTGAGGTAAATACAGCTATTTTCTTCATCAAACTATTTTTAAATACATGTTACCATGAAAATCTACCAAAAATACGATTTTAATCGTTTAATCCATAAAAATAGCCTAGATTTTGAATCGATTTTTTATAAAATTCATCTATAAAGTTTTGTAATTTGCAGGAATTAAAAAATGATTAATATGCCAACAACAGCTAACGAATTCTTATATAGTTATTTAAACAATGCTTCACCAACGGGCTTTGAATCCTCAGGCCAAAAAATTTGGTTGGACTACCTAAAACCTTACATCGACGAAAAAATTATCGATACATATGGTACAGCCGTAGGAGTTATCAATCCTGGCCAACCCTATAAAGTAGTTATTGAGGCACATGCCGATGAAATTTCTTGGTTCGTCAATTACATTGATGACAACGGATATTTATTTCTTCGCAGAAACGGGGGATCAGATGCATTAATCGCTCCTTCCATGCGGGCAAATATTCATACCAAAGAAAAAGTCGTAAAAGGAATTTTCGGTTGGCCTGCCATCCATGTGCGCGATCTAGCCAAAGACAAAGCTCCTTCGATTGACGATATATTCATCGACTGCGGTGCTGCGAACAAGAAGGAAGTAGAAGAAATGGGAATCCATGTAGGAACGGTCGTTACATTTGAAGATGGTCTAACTGAATTAAATAACAAGTATTTAGTTGGCCGTGCTTTAGACAACCGCATCGGAGGCTACATGATCGCGCAAGTAGCTCGCAAATTGAAAGAGAATAACATTCAATTACCTTTCACATTATATGTGGTAAACTCGGTACAGGAAGAGATTGGATTACGCGGTGCTGAAATGATTGTTCGCCGATTAAAACCGGATTTGGCATTTATTACGGATGTGACGCATGATACGCAGTCGCCCATGTACAACAAGAAAACCCAAGGTGACATGTCATGTGGAAAAGGACCGGTAATTTGCTATGGCCCAGCCGTACAAAACAATGTGCGTGATTTCATCATCGATGTTGCCAAAGAACACAGCATTGATTTCCAACGTCAAGCCGTTTCCCGTTCTACAGGTACTGATACGGATTCCTTCGCTTATGCAACAGAAGGTGTCGCATCAGCCTTGATATCTCTCCCATTAAAATACATGCACACAACCGTAGAAACCATTGCCAAAAGTGACATGGAGGCGGTGATTGAATTGATCTATCAGTCGTTGTTAAAGGTGAATGGAACAGAAGATTGGAGGTATTTTAATTAGACGTTAGACATTGGTCTTTGGACGTTTGACGATGGTTTTCATTGTAGAGACGCGATACTTCGCGTCTAGCCCCAGACTAAAGTCTGGGGTTATAAAAAAGTCGTTCCCAATCCAACGTCTAATGTCCAAAGTCTACTAGACGCGAAGTATTGCGTCTCTACAAACAACCCCTTCCAATGTCTAACGTCCAAAAGACACGAAGTATCGCGTCTCTACAGATATCTAGTAAAAAACTCCCACGTCCTCAACATCTGATCAATCCGCTGCCGATTGTTACCCGCACGGGTAATCTCATGTGAGGCACCCGGATGACGCACATATTCCACTTCACGACCTAATTGCTTCAAGCTCTTATACAGCATTTCACTTTGGATTACTCCTGTACGAAGGTCATTTTCGCCATGGAAAATAATTAATGGAGTCTTGATATTAGCCACATAAGTTAATGGGGATTCACGATCCAACACGGCTCTTGTCGCTTTTTCCCAAGGATAACCACCAAAATAGTTGGGAACCAAACGCCAAGCATTTCCTTCTCCAAAGAATGTCGACAATTCATAAACTCCCCGTTGGGCCGCAGCCACTTTAAATCGGTTTGTATGGCCAACAATCCATGCTACCAAATACCCCGCATAAGAACCACCAGTCACTCCTAATTTCGTAGTATCTGCCCATCCTTCTTTGATCGCTAAATCCGTTACGCGCATCACATCCGCCATCGGACCAGCGCCCCAATCTTTTACATTGCTAGCCATAAAAGGTGTTCCGTATCCCCCACTACCTCGTGGGTTGCAATACACAATGCCATATCCTTTCGCAGCATAATATTGAAATTCATGCCACATGCTTGCTTCTCCTGTCCCCCACATGGCAGTAGGCCCACCATGGATTTCCACGACCAAGGGATATTTTTTCCCTTCTTGAAATCCAATCGGTTTCATGACCCAAAAATCAACCGTTTGGCCTAATTTATTAATGAATTGATGTTTCACCGCTTTGGCTAATTGCTTATCCTTTAACCAAACAGCATTGAAATCCGTTAAACGTGACTCTTTTCCATTCGAAAACATATACAATTCCGAAGGGTTTTCGATCGATGTTTTGGCATAGATAAATTGATCGCCTGCTACATCGAAGCCCAAAACACCTTCCATCGTTGAAGTCAAGGTTTTAAACTTCTTCGTTGCCAAGGTATATTCAACAATAGGAACAGCACCTTGATCTTGTGGTGTTAGATATAATTTCGCATCATCCGCCGACCATTTTACTTGTGTAATCACACGATCTAAAGACACATCTTGAGTCAAACCCGAAGACAAATTCATCACTTTTAAAACAGGATTCGAAACACCTGTCGATTTTGATTCAAAAAAAGCAACTTGGTCACCTTTGTTATTGATACTTAAATTCGAATATCGAAATCCTGCTTTGATTAATAAAGACGTGTAAGCACGAGAAACAGCATCATAACGTACAATTTGGCTTTCAAGCACCTTGTCGGGATGCGACAAACTATCAGCTGGCAAAATCACCAAAAAGTTGTTGGAATTCAATTGCTCCCAGTCCGACCAGCGATGCAAAGGATTATTAATTGCCACGGGTTTGGCTCCAGCTTCCAAACTCAACGCATAAATTGTCGACAAAGAAATCTCTCCCGACGTAGTCATTTCCTCCTGAAACTGCAGGCGATTAATCACTTTGGCTTTTTTATCCTTCTCATTTTGCGCTAAATAGGCACGAACTTCTTCGATGCTTCCATTCGGATTCGCTTTCGATTTGGATACAAATGAGGCGTTCGCAACTTGTGGTTTTTCCAATGACCACAAGGGAATCAAATGACGAGGATTCGCAATCGAATCCACATAGAAATCTTTTAATGAGATACCGGAGGTGTAATATAATCTACCATCATGTTTTGAAATCGATGGATTTTGAACCGAAACCTTAGCATTCGTTAAAGCCAAAGCCTCTCCTCCCGCTAAACTAAGTTGGTAAACCTGTGACTTATTCCCTAAATCCCGCGTAAACAGAATAGATTTGCCATCCGCCGACCAATTGGCCCCGCTAATCGAATAGCGACCCGAAGTCATGGCACGCGAGCTTTTCGTCGCGACATCCCCTACATACAAATGCGTTTGATAAACAAAATCACCTTTGGTATCCGGATCATCTTCCACGGACGTCACCGTATATAAAAACTTTTGTCCGTCTGGGGAGAAACTCGGTTTACCTACCGACTTGATTTTCAATAAATCCGTAACCTGGATGGTATTTTGGGCTAAAGCACCAAAAGAAACAAAGAGAATGAGTAATAGTGTCCGCATCATAAAAAAATAAGGCTTGCGAAAAATGTCGCAAGCCTTAAAATTAGAAAATAAAAGATGAATTGATTAAATCAATTTAAGAATTTCTTCACCAATCGCATCTGTTCCTAAAATCATCGATTTGTCGGTAGACGCATCAGCGATATCACCTGTACGGAAACCTTTCTTCAACACCTGATCTACGGCATTAATCACAGCTTCCGACTCAGCTTTCATACCAAATGAAATATCCAACAATAAGGCTGCAGATAATACAGAAGCCATCGGATTCGCTAAACCTTTACCTGTAATGTCATGCGCAGAACCGTGAATAGGCTCATAAACACCCGTTCCATCACCGATAGAAGCAGATGCCAACATACCCATCGAACCAGCGATTTGAGATGCCTCATCCGTTAAGATATCACCAAATAAGTTGGCCGTTACAACCACATCAAAACGCTTAGGATCTTTGATCAACAACATAGCCGTTGCATCTACGAATTGGTATTCAACCGTTACATCCGGATACTCCAAAGCCAATTTCTGAATTTCTTCACGCCATAAACGTGAGGATTCCAATACATTTGCCTTATCTACAGAAACTAAATGCTTCTTACGTGTACGAGCAGCTTCAAAAGCCTTGCGACCGATGCGCTCAACCTCATAACGGCTGTATTCAGCTACGTCATAAGCTGTATCACCATTGTTTTTACGGCCTTTTTCACCGAAATAAATATCCCCCGTTAATTCACGGAAGAATAAAATATCCGCACCTTTCAAAATTTCAGGCTTGATGCTTGATGCCGACAATAATTCATCGAACAATTTGATCGGACGTAAATTAGCATAAAGGCCTAATTCCTTACGCATTTTCAACAAACCTTGCTCAGGACGAACCTTCGCAGAAGGATCATTATCATATTTAGGATGACCTACTGCACCGAAAAGCACAGCGTCAGACGCCTTCATTTTTACTAAAGTCTCTTCAGGAAGCGCATCACCTGTCACTTCAATCGCAACGTGGCCAATTAATGCCTCATCATAAGTAAAATCATGGCCAAATTTCGCCCCAATTTTCTCCAATACTTTTTTACCTACTTCGGTTACTTCTTGTCCAATTCCATCACCTGGAACGATTAAGATATGTTTTTTTGCCATGATATGTTTATTAAATCAAATTCAACATTTTTTGGGTCGCCTTGATGGCAGACACCGTTTGGTCGCAATCCAGACCTCTTGTAATCAATTCTTTTCCTCCATGATTCCACGTAATAATGGTCTCACATAATGCATCAGACTCACCTCCTGGAGGAATGCGAACCGCATAATCCGTCAACTGAGCTAATTTCTGACCATTTTTCTCAAAAATTATCGCCAAAGCATGCATGAACGCATCGTATTGACCATCCCCTTGGGCATGTTCCTCAAAAATCTCCCCATCAACCGAAATCTTCAAGGTTACTGAAGGACGTAAGTCTTTGGAATGCGTTAATACATAATTCAAGACCTGCACGCGCTCTTCAATCGCATCAGAATCCAAGACATCTGAAATGATGTATGGCAAATCATTTTGCGTTACAACCTCTTTGCGGTCACCTAATTCAATGATGCGCTGCGTAACTTTCTTCAAATCTGAATCTGACAATTGAATGCCTAAGGCAGCTAAATTATTCTCAATATTCGCTTTACCAGACGTTTTACCCAAAGCATATTTACGCTCACGGCCAAAACGCTCCGGCATCAACTCATTAAAATACAGATTATTTTTCTTGTCACCGTCCGCATGAATTCCTGCTGTTTGGGTAAATACATTCTCCCCTACAACCGGTTTATTTGCTGGAATACGGAAACCAGAGAAGGTCTCCACTAATTTACTCACCGAATAGAGCGACTTTTCACAAACGGATGTTTTGACATCTTTTTGGTAGTCATTCAATACGGCAATAACGGAAGCTAAAGGAGCATTTCCAGCTCGTTCGCCCATTCCATTCACTGTCAAGTGTAAACCATGAATACCGTTACGAACCGCCTCAAGCGCATTCGCAGTACCTAAATCATAGTCATTGTGCGCATGAAAATCAAAATGTGTATTCGGGTAGCGCGATACCAATTCCTTGATGTATTCGCCCGTTTCCCAATAAGTCAAAACGCCTAAGGTATCCGGCAATAACACACGCTTAACAGGCAATTGCGTAATAAAATCCAAGTAACGCAAGACATATTCTTTTGAATTACGCATCCCATTACTCCAGTCTTCTAGGTAGACATTAACCGATAAACCTTTGGAATTGGCTAATTCAATCGTTGATTGAATTTCAGCAAAATGTTGTTCCGGCGTTTTCTTGAGTTGGTGCTGCAAATGATTCAAGGAACCTTTGGTCAACAAATTCATGACTTTGGCACCTGCATCCAACATCCATTGCACCGATGTACCGCCGTCCACAAACGTTAAGACTTCCACCCGGTCTAAAAAGCCCGCTTGAGCAGCCCAAGAAGTAATTTTCTTCACCGCCTGAAATTCGCCCTCTGAAACACGTGCAGACGCAATCTCAATGCGATCAACCTTTAATTCAGTCAATAGCAATTGAGCAATGGTCAACTTTTCAGAAGCCGAGAAAGATACCCCGCTGGTTTGTTCACCATCCCGGAGGGTTGTATCCATGATTTCAATGTGGCGCATGAATCTTATCGCTTAGAGGCAAAATCAGCGATTTCCGACTTCATCGCTTGTAAGTAATCGATGTCATCAAAACCGTTTAACAAATTGTGTTTTTTGTAGCCATTGATCGCAAAAGATTCTGATGCTCCTGTTGCAACAATTGTAATGGTTTGCGCTTGCAAATCCACTACTAATTCTGTTTTAGGATCTTTTTCAATCGCTGTAAAAATCTCATGTAAGAATTCTGGAGAAACCTGAACCGGTAAAATACCTACGTTGATCGCATTCCCACGGAAAATATCCGCAAAGAATGAAGAAACCACACAACGAAAACCGTAATCATAAATCGCCCAAGCAGCATGCTCACGCGAAGAACCTGAACCAAAGTTCTTTCCTCCTACGAGAATCTTGCCTGAATAAGTTGGGTTATTTAATACGAAATCTTGTTTCGGTTGGTCGTTCTTATCATAACGCCAATCTCTAAATAAATTATCACCAAAACCCTTGCGTTCTGTCGCTTTTAAGAAACGTGCAGGGATGATTTGGTCTGTATCTACGTTCTCGATGGGCATCGGAACGGCTGAACTTTTCAATACACTAAAACTATCGTAAGCCATCTTGCTCTAATTTAAATCTTATAAAAACTCTCTTGGATCTGTTACAACCCCGGTAATTGCTGCTGCTGCAGCTACTAAAGGACTCGCTAATAATGTACGAGATCCTGGACCTTGACGTCCTTCAAAGTTACGATTCGACGTACTTACAGCATATTTACCTGCAGGAATCTTGTCATCATTCATCGCTAAACATGCCGAACATCCCGGTTGGCGCAACACAAATCCCGCCTCCGTCAAAATATCCAAAATGCCTTCTTCTTTAATTTGAGCTTCCACGATATGAGAACCTGGAACAACCCAAGCAGTCACATGATCCGCTTTTTTATGTCCTTTCACAATCGATGCAAAAGCCCTGAAATCTTCGATACGACCATTTGTACAAGAACCGATAAACACGTAGTCTACTTTCTTACCAATCATCGAATCATTTTCAGCAAATCCCATGTAGTCCAAAGACTTCTCGTAGGTAGCAACACCACCTTCAACTTCAGAAGCTTTTGGAATATGTTTTGAGATACCCATTCCCATACCTGGATTCGTACCATAGGTAATCATTGGCTCGATATCGGAAGCTTTGAAATTGATTTCTTCATCAAATGAAGCACCAGCATCAGTTTTCAATGTTTTCCAATACGCTAATTGCGTATCCCAATCAGCACCTTTCGGAGCCAATGGTCGGCCTTGGATATAATCAAATGTCGTTTGATCCGGAGCAATCATACCTCCACGAGCACCCATCTCAATACTCAAGTTACAAACCGTCATACGGCCTTCCATAGTCATGTTTTCAAACACATCACCCGCATATTCAACAAAATACCCCGTTGCGCCAGAAGTTGAAAGTTTTGAAATGATATACAAAGCCACGTCTTTTGGCGTAACTCCTTTACCTAATTGACCATTTACGTTGATACGCATTTTCTTAGGCTTCGGCTGCATAATACATTGAGAAGATAAAACCATCTCCACCTCTGAAGTACCGATTCCGAAAGCAATCGCACCGAATGCACCGTGCGTCGACGTATGTGAATCACCACAAACAATCGTAAAACCTGGCAACGTAATCCCATTTTCAGGTCCTACCACGTGAACGATACCGTTTTTAGGATCTCCTAATCCCCAGTGTGAAATACCGTATTTGGCAGAATTTGTGGCTAATTGTTGTAATTGATTGGCCGACAAAGGATCGTCCACAGGTAAATGTTGGTTGATCGTAGGCGTATTATGATCCGCCGTTGCAAACGTACGTTCTGGATACATCACCCCAATTCCACGCTGCTCCAAACCTAAAAAGGCTACTGGACTCGTTACTTCATGGATAAAATGGCGATCGATAAAGAAAACATCCGGACCATCTTCGATTTTCCGAACCACGTGGGAATCCCATACTTTATCAAATAAGGTTGTTGGAGAATTGCTCATTCGTATAATTTAAATTTTTAAGCGCTTTCAATAAAATTAAGCTACAAAAATGCCGATTTTTTTGCAATAATGCAAAGGATTCAGGGCATCAAATTGGAAATACACCAAATAAAATTTGGTAAATACCACAGATTACAAGGAAGATCGCTGAATAAATGAAAAGGGGTTTTCAATCTTATTGCGTGCATTGGTTTTGACCAAATCTGCTGCCAACTCCCCCATTTTGACAAAATCCGTTGAAATCGTGGAAATCCCATCGAATAACAAACGCTTGATCGGGGTCTCATTGTATGAAATCAAGCCAATATCTTTTCCAAGCCTTAAACCCTGCTGCTTGATCTGATCTAATAATTTAATCAGGTCGTCCTCCATGACCGTTATGTAGGCCGTCCCTTTTTCCGGTTGGGCTTCTTCGGATACCTTGAAATCGAAGGCATAGTCCCGACAAAAATGCTCGAAGCCTTTGACGATGGCTTTGGGGTAATAACTGGATGCCGGAAATACCAATTGGATTGTTTGATATTTCGCTAAAGCATCCTTCGCTTGTAGCAAGGTTTGATAAATATCCTTTTCGAAATTCTCATAAACGGCTCCATAAGATCCTTGAATACCCGGCAATAATTTATCTAAGAGGATGAGCTTTTCTTTCGGGAGGGAATTGATAAAATCTACTGCGATGGAATCTCCTTCCATGAAATGCGGAATGATGACGATATGCGAATAGTCCAATTCGCGTTTCGTGATGATTCGCTTAAATAGGTTAAAATCGTTGTTGTATATATAGAAGTCGATACCCGCCATAGGACCCATAGAGGCCACAAAGGAATCGTAAATCATTTTTTTATGAACCGATAACTTATTGAATAAGAGGAATATCCGAAAATTAGCCGGAACGCTCCCGGCGCTAATGAAAAATCCCTTCCCGCGCACGGATTCCACGATCCCCAAAGACTTCAAATAATTATATCCCTTCTCAACCGTAATCCGCGAAATATAATGCTCAAAACTTAACTCATTAATCGACGGCAAGACGTCTCCCTGCTTGATTTTACCCGCTTGGATGCCCTCAATGATAGAATTGGCCAACTGCCGGTATTTGGGCGTGGAGGAAAACTCGTCAATATGAATTAATGAAATCAACTTATTCGCTAATAGAATTACCTAAACCTACGATTAATACGGAAACCAAAATCACAACAATACCCGTAATGACCGTCCGCATGGTTTGTTTCGAAACACCTTTCCATTCCTTGAAGTAGATACCCCAGAAATTAGACGTCAAGATAATAGTCGCCATATGTAGAATCCAAGAACTTGCTCCATTCCCTAATTTACTCTC
>JAHEAY010000047.1 GCA_024642485.1 Cytophagaceae bacterium | reverse complement strand
TACAAGGACTGAACGGATTTCATACAATAAGTATCGGCTTATTTTTTAATTATTAACGCGGCATTCATTACCTTTGTTTTATGAAAAAAGTATTGTTTATTGACCGGGATGGAACGATTATTCACGAACCCATCACAGACCAACAAGTTGACAGCTACGAGAAATTAGCATTTCTCCCGAATGCCATTTCCAATTTGAAGAAGATTGCTCAAGAATTGGACTATGAATTGGTGATGGTAACCAACCAAGATGGATTGGGTACTCAATCATTTCCAGAGGATACTTTTTGGCCTGCACATAATAAAATGCTAGAAATTCTTGCAAGTGAGGGCATCGAATTCGCGGCTATTCATATCGACCGTAGTTTCCCTGCAGATAATCTTCCGACTCGTAAACCGGGCATCGGGATGCTTTCGGAATATTTCAATGGATCGTACGATTTAGCAAATTCATTTGTTTTAGGAGACCGCGAAACAGATGTGCAATTGGCCAAAAACTTAGGGGCCAATGGTATTTTCATCGGAGAACAAACTATTTCACCTGAACTAATCGACAGCCTTGCACTAACCTGCACAGGTTGGGATGAAATTTATCGCTTTCTAAAATTACCAGCACGCAAAGTAAGCCATCAACGCAATACACACGAAACCAAAATCCAGATTGAACTTAATCTCGACGGAAGTGGAAAAGCTGCCAATCAAACAGGTTTAGGCTTTTTCGACCACATGTTAGATCAAATCGCCAAACACGCAAATGTAGATTTAGCTGTGACTGTACAAGGCGATTTACATATCGACGAGCACCACACGATTGAAGATACGGGTATTGCTTTAGGAGAAGCATTCACATTAGCTTTAGGTGACAAACGCGGCATCAATCGCTATGGTTTCTTATTGCCCATGGATGAATGCCTCGCACAAGTTGCCTTAGATTTTTCTGGACGTAACTGGTTAGTATGGGAAGCAAGTTTCAAACGCGAGATGATCGGCGAAATGCCTACCGAAATGTTCTCTCACTTCTTCAAGTCATTCTCGGATGCAGCAAAATGTAACTTGAACATTCAAGCAAGCGGCGAAAATGAGCACCACAAAATTGAAGCTATTTTCAAGGCCTTTGCTAAAACAATTCGCATGGCGGTTGAACGTGATATAAAAAATTTAAATTCTTTACCGAGTACCAAAGGATTACTCTAAACAAATTCTTAATTTTGCACAAATAATTAAATACTATGGGATATTCAGGCGCAGCATTCTTTATCATTTTGTTCGCGATTTCAATCGTCGTTGGAGCAAAACTTCAAAAGATCTACAAAGAAAGAGGGAAATAATTCCTCTTTCTTTTTTTATAACCAGCCTTCATCGGCAAAACTTACATAGGCACTCGCACTGATGATGAGGTGGTCTGCAACGAGCATATCCACGCTCTTTGCTGCAGCAAGCATTCGATTCGTTAATTGTTTATCCGCTTCACTAGGCTGCAAATGCCCAGATGGATGATTGTGTGCCAGGATTAGGCTACTGGCTTGCAAATGAATCGCCGACTTCAGTATTAGTTTAATATCGACAACCGTTCCGGCAATTCCTCCCCGACTGATACATTCTTTCTTGATCATCCGAGCAGCACGATTGAGGTAAATCACCCAAAACTCTTCATGGACTAAATCTGCTAAATGGGATTTGAGCAAATCATACGCATCAGCAGATTGTCGAACTCGGTCAACTGTTGAATTAGCTGTGTAATCCATCCGCCTACGCCCTAATTCCATCGCTGCAACTAAAACTGCGGCTTTAGCCGTGCCAATCCCCTTGATTTTACGGTATTCTGGTAATCCCCAGCGACCAAGCATAGCTAAGTCACCATCTACCTGTAGCAACATTTCCCTTGCCAGATCCAAAGCAGAATGATCTCGAATCCCCGTACCAATCAGTATTGCCAAAATCTCTTCCAATCGAAGCGTTTCGCGCCCTTTGGTAAATAATATCTCACGCGGTCGGTCTGATTCCAATAAATCTTGAATTTTCTGATAAGTCATGTACGAATGTACTGCCTATAAACAAGAAAACCCCGCACGAAGCGAGGTTTATCAAGTACCTGATAACAAGGGATTAAGCTGCGATTTTGTTCGCCAACTTCGCTAATTTTGATTTTTGATTAGCTGCCTTATTTTTATGAATGATGTTTTTCTTTGCTAATTTATCCAACGCAGAAGACACTTGCTTGAACAAGTCAGAAACGATCGCCTTGTCCGTAGTCAATCTCAATTTCTTGATTAACGTACGTGTAGATTTGTGTTGGTAACGATTGCGCAAACGCTTTGATTCATTTGCCCGAATACGCTTTAGTGCTGATTTATGATTTGCCATCTTTAAAAAAATTCTCTTTTCTGTAAAATTGAATTGCAAAAGTAAGCAAAAGGTTTAGAATTTACAATACAACCACTAAAAAAATACATGATGAAATATTTAATTTTAGCACTACTCCTGCATATAAATTTCTCCCTCATGGCCAACTGGGGATTCTATGCACACAAAAAAATCAATAAACTGGCTATTTTCACCTTACCACCACCCCTCATTAATCTGTACAAAAGGCACCTAGATGAAATTATAAACTATGCAGTTTTACCCGATCAGCGACGACATAGCCTGGATAAGGAAGCGGCGAGGCATTATATTGATCTAGACCGTTACTACATCAAGGAAATTCAAAACGAGAGCTGGGAAAATGCTATATTAAAATACTCTGAAGATTCCCTTCAAAAACATGGAATTGTGCCTTGGAACATCCAAACATATTTCCGCCAACTGAAATATGCTTTTCTAGCTAGAGACACTATGCGAATCATCAAAATATCAGCGGAATTAGGACATTATGTAGCAGATGCACACGTTCCGCTGCATACAACGTCAAATTATGATGGCCAACAAACGAACCAAGTAGGCATTCATAGCTTTTGGGAGTCCCAAATACCCGAACTACTCCAAGAGAAGCTTGATGATTGGATAGGTCCGGCAGCATATATCCCGAATGTACTCACAAGCACATGGGATTGGATTATTGAATCACATGGCATGCTAACGGATTTATTTGATGGAGAAAAAATAATAAACGCGCGAGTTCCCAATTCCAAAAAATACAAACACAATCAAAAAGGTAAGAATTTAGAAAAGATGTATTCAGAACATTACATAGAGGCATACCACAAACAACTTGATAATCAGGTAGAAAAACGCTACTTAGCATCGATCAAAAACATCGGAAGTTTATGGTATTCTGCATGGCTTGAAGCGGGAGAGCCTGATTTCAAATAAATTTGTGCAATTTTGCAGCATGAATGCATCAAAATTTGTCCAATTAAAGCACGGGAAGGACGCCCCGGTTAAACGATTTCACCCTTGGGTATTCTCAGGTGCTATTGTAAAACAAAGCCCTAACCTGCAAGATGGGGACTGGGTTAATGTATATAGCAGTCGGGAAGAATTCCTAGGTACCGGACATTTTCACCACGGAAGTATCGCAGTTAAAATTCTTTCGTTTCAAGAAATCGAATCCAAAACAACATTTTGGGAAAAGCGCATTCAAAATGCATGGGATTTACGCAGTTTATTGCCCTTAAAGGACACAAACGCTTTTCGCTTAATTCATGGCGAGGGAGATGGCTGCCCAGGTCTGATCATGGACTTATACAAGGATGTACTCGTATTTCAGGCACATACCATTGGTATGCACCGCGACCGAGATGAAATCGTTGAGGCCGTTAAACATGTATTAGGTAAAAAAATCAAAGCGATTTACGACAAGAGTAAAGAAACTTTGCCTACCGAATATGCCCAAACGTGCACGAACGCATTTGTTTTTGGCGAAGTAAAAGTTCCTTACACGGTGAAAGAAAATGGGATTTCCTTTTCGATCAACTGGATTACAGGACAAAAAACAGGTTTCTTTATTGACCAAAGAGAAAACCGGGCTTTATTAGCACAATATGCGCAAGGCAAATCAGTTTTAAATACGTTCTGTTATTCAGGTGGATTCTCACTTTATGCCTTGAAAGCTGGAGCTGCATCCGTCATTTCCTTGGACGCCTCAGCGAAAGCAATCGACTTAGTTAATGCTAATATCGAATTGAATAAGATGCAGGAACTAAATCATCAGGCAATCGTAGGTGAAACACTCCCCTATTTGAAAGCCAATGAAGACGAATTTGACATCATTGTTTTGGATCCTCCTGCGTTTGCCAAATCGATGAATGCGAAACACAAAGCATTGCAAGGCTATCAAAAAATCAACGAATTGGCTTTACGCAAAATCAAGAAAAACGGACTTCTATTTACCTATTCTTGTTCTCAAGTAATTACTAGGGACTTATTCTATAATATGTTGGTAGCTGCCGGAATAGCCGTAGGACGCGAAATTCAAGTCATTCATCAAATGACTCAATCACCTGATCATCCAATCAACTTATTCCATCCGGAAAGCAATTACCTGAAAGGGTTTGTTTTAAAGGTTTTATAACAAAAAAGGCGCTGAATGATTCAGCGCCTTTTTCAATTAATCGACGAGTCGAAAGATTCGATTCCAACGAATCTTATCCAAAGAGAACAAAGGCTTATTCGGGTCTATCGACATCCAAACAAACACAGCTTTACCCACAATGTGATCTGCTGGCACAAATCCCCAGAAACGAGAATCCGCCGAATTGTGACGATTATCTCCCATCATGAAATAATAATCTTGCTTGAAAGTATATGAAGTCAATGCTTGACCATTCTTCAACAATTTATCACCCGCCAAAACGATATCTGAGTTACCTTCATATTTGATAATGGCCTCTTGATACAATTTCACATTTTTACGATCTAATTGTACTGTCCAACCTTTGGAAGGCACTTTTAAAGGTCCGTAAAAATCACGATTCCACTTAAAATCAATCGTATCATGCGGGAACATATCAATGAATGTCAATCCCTTCGGATCCTTGAATGCATCTAAATCGAATGATTTTGCCCAAGGCAAAGCCTTAATCTCATCAATATGTTTCTTAGACGTATTCAATTTATAACCAGCTAATTGATTTGTAGAATCTGCCAAAGGCAACCAATCAGCTGAATCATAACTCGCATCCGGCGAATTACGAATGCCGTATTCCGCAAAAAATGCATCGTCTAAATTCTCTTTGGTCTTCATAAATACGGGATGTTGCATCTTTTCCGGATTTTCCATCGCCTTATTATTGACAAATACTTGTTGGTCTCTAACTTCCAACACATCCCCTGGAGTTGCCACACAACGCTTCACGTAGAATGTTCGTAAATCCAATGGCGCATCACCATCCTCTTCAAAATTTGGAACATTAAATACGACGGCATCTCCTTGCTTAACTTTCGAAAAACCTGGCAAACGATAGGTTGGCAATTGCAACCAAGTCAAATAAGAAGGCAAATTCGTAAACCAAATCTTCTGGTGAGTCAATGGCAATTGTAAAGGCGTTTTAGGTGTTCGAACACCATAATGCATCTTGCTTACGAATAAGAAATCTCCTACCATTAAAGAACTCTCCATGGAAGGTGTAGGAATTGTATAGGCCTCAAACAAGAAAAAACGAATCAATGTTGCAGCTACGACGGCAAATACAACGGAATCCAACCATTCTCTAAATGGAGACTTATGTTTAGACTTAGGCTTTTGATTTTCGGTTGGTTTCATGAATTCTTATGTAAATATTTATCAATTAATTCTTGTGAAGGCTTATAGATATAAGGATGTGGAAACCCATTTTCAATAAAAGTAGGATCTTCCATATTGGTATAGCGAAAATGACAAGACCACCGTATTTCATCATTCGTGATAACACCAGATTCGTGAACAAGTAACGTTGAAAAAATAGCAATATCTCCTAATTTCATTGCTTTTTGCACACGAGGATAAGATGTTCGGTCAAAATCTACTTCCGCAAAGCCATTTTCAAGGCGATCGGTTAATGGTCCCAATTTATGTGATCCTGGATAAAAAATCACAGGGCCGTGAGCGATATCTAAATCCATCAGGGGTAGCCAAACAACAACAGAATCATCGGAGGCCAACATCGATGTCCAATCTTGGTGCAAAGGAGTCTTATAAAAATGCTCTGATTTGGCCAATAAAGGATGATTGAAAAATAAAACCGGACGCGTACACATTAACGGATGTGAAAGACCTAAATCTTTCAATAAACTCATTAACTCTGGATTAACTGCCAATTGATAGAGTTCAATCAAACCACTTTGAATCATTTTCCCGCAAGCGATAAACTCCTCTAAATGGTTCTCGAATAGGCTCTGCATTTGACTTAAATAATCACCTGTGATACCAAAACGTTTGAATTGAATATCAAAAACAGCCTTGGCAGCTGTTTGAATCTGACCAATGAGAGCAGGATCAAAAAAACCAGGGAGAATAATTAATCCCTCCTCTTGCAATTGTTTTTTTAATGCGATAGAATCCATATTATTTATTTTAGCATATCATCCATGCCCAAAACACCCTTCTTATCTTTTACCCATTCAGCGGCAATCACGGCACCTAAGGCAAAACCTTCCCGACTGAATGCTTCGTGGGTAATTTCAATTTGGTCAACTTTTGAGATGTACTTAACCGTATGAGTTCCTGGAATAATCGATTCTCTTTGAGACCAAATAGCAACTTCATTAGCAGCTGGAATTTCGTTATTCACCCATTTGGTTTTCGAAGCGTAGGCATCAATAATACCTTCCGCAATGGTAATCGCCGTACCCGATGGAGAATCTTTCTTCTCTAAATGGTGGATTTCATTCGTATAAATATCATATTCGGAGTGGCCCGACATCAAGGCAGCCAAGGTTTTATTCAGTTTAAAGAATAAATTCACACCTATTGAATAATTCGAAGCGTAGAAAAAAGTCGATTGATACTTAGCCGTTGCAGCTTCCACTTCTGCTTTTCGCTCTAGCCAACCCGTTGTACCACAAACTACTGGAATTTGCTTTTCGATACAAGTCATGATATTGGTAAATGCAGAGGCAGGATTTGAAAATTCAATGGCAACATCCACATCTTGCTTACTTAATTGGCTTAATTCGGCTTGATTATCCACATCGATGCGTGCAACGACTTGATGTCCCCGACCGACTGCAAGACGTTCGATCTCCTTCCCCATTTTCCC
>JAHEAY010000042.1 GCA_024642485.1 Cytophagaceae bacterium | reverse complement strand
TTCTTACGCAATGAATCCATGTCATTGTGATTGAACTTATAGTAATCGCCCATTTTTGCTTTGTGAAGACGAATGCCATCAATTAAGCAAGCATGTGACTCGGCGTCATATACGATGATGTCACGGTGGTCAACCATACATTCGATGATGGACATGACACCTTGATAACCATAGTTTAAAAGAAATGCATCTTCTTTACCTACAAATTCAGCTAATTGTCTTTCAAATTCTTCGTGTTCGTCAGTATTTCCTGACATCATACGTGCACCCATTGGATAAGCTAAACCGTATTTTGCTGTTGCATCTGCATCTGCTTTACGAACTTCCGGGTGATTGGCTAGTCCTAAATAGTTGTTCAATGACCAATTCAACATTTCCTTACCCATGAAAGTCATGCGTGGGCCTAATTCGCCGGTCAACTTAGGAAATGAGAAATAATGGTGGGAATAATGTGCATGGGCTCCAATGGGTCCCATATTTTTGACAACTTTCTCGAAAATATCCACTTTAAATTGCGTTTTGGTTGGTAAATACTATATACGTAAGACAAAGGTAATTTTAAATTTTTATTATCACAATGTAAATGAATTGCGGTTTTGAGGAAATAATTACTTTAATTCGCTTTGGCTTTCTTAAAATGCCTCTTCATCAATAATGCAATTTCTTATGAATCGAATATTCTCATTCTTTTTACTCGGTCTAACTATTTCAGCATTTGGTCAGCAAACGATTAAGCCACTCGTTGAAGCAAAAAATGGAATGGTCGTAAGTACACATCCCGCTGCTAGTCAGATTGGCCTTGATATCCTAAAAAAAGGAGGAAATGCAATTGATGCAGCTGTTGCAGTGAATTTTGCATTAGCCGTTTGTCATCCGGCCGCTGGGAATATTGGCGGTGGGGGTTTTTTGGTATATCGATCTGCCAAAGGAAAAGCCTATACATTAGATTATCGTGAAATGGCGCCTTTGGCTGGTTCACGCGACATGTATCTGGATTCTACTGGACAAGTGATTCCTGGTAAAAGTTTTGTAGGTATTCATTCGGTTGGCGTGCCAGGAGCTGTAGCTGGAATGCAAGCGATGCACAAACGATTTGGAAAGCTTTCTTGGGCAGAATTAGTTCAACCTTCGATTGATTTAGCCCGAAATGGTGTTGTACTTACAGAAAAAGAAGCGCGCGGACTCAATCGAAATCGAGCCGATTTTATGCGGTATAATCCGGGTCGTACTTACATGGTCAAAGCGGATAGTACGCAATGGGTTCCCGGAGAATTATTTATCCAAACGGATTTAGCTAATACATTAGAACGAATTTTAGCCAAAAAGGCGCGCGGGTTTTATCAAGGTGAAACGGCTGATTTGCTTGTTAACGAGATGCAGCGCCAAGGCGGAATTATCACACATCGCGATTTGAAATCCTATCGAGCGATTTGGCGTAAACCGCTCGTGAGTCAATTTAATCAGTATTCAATCATCGGCATGCCGCCACCATCAAGTGGCGGATTAGCGATTGGGCAATTGTTTACTATGATTAAATCGTACCCCTTAGCTCGTTTAGGGGCGCAATCGGATTCAACAATTCAAATAATGATTGAGGCTGAACGTCGAGTGTATGCAGATCGGGCTAAATGGTTAGGTGATCCCGATTTTGTTAAAGTTCCTGTGAAACCTCTGTGGGATGAAGCATATTTGACTCAACGAATGAGTTCCATTCGATTTGATCAGGCGACAAAAAGTTCGGATGTGGCCGCCGGTGAATTTCCTGCTTACGAAAGTCCTGAGACAACGCATTATTCCATTGTTGATCAGGAAGGAAATGCGGTTTCTATTACAACTACCTTAAATAATTCCTATGGTAGTAAAGTTTTTGTAGGAGGGGCAGGATTCTTACTGAATGACGAAATGGATGATTTTAGTGCCAAAGCTGGTGTGCCTAATCTTTATGGTTTAGTAGGCACGAAGGCCAATGAAATCCAACCGCGTAAACGGATGTTGTCGAGTATGACGCCAACGATTGTTACGGAAGGTAACCGCTTGAAATTGGTTGTAGGTACTCCAGGTGGATCGACTATTATCACCAGTGTGTTTCAAGTGATGTTGAACAGCTTAGTGTTTGGGATGAATATGCAGGCTGCGGTTGAATATCCACGTTTTCATCATCAATGGTTACCTGATTTAACTCGTTATGAAGCCAAGCGATTTGATGAGGCTCAAATAGGTCGTTTGAAATCCAAAATGTATGAATTGACCCCTTCAGGGAATATCGGCTTGGTAGAAGGAATATTAATCCTCCCTGATGGGAAATACCAGGGAGGAGCAGATTCTAGAGGTGATGATACCGCTTTAGGTTATTGAAATAATTTAGCAACTAAAAAGGCTGCGGTAGCTGCTGCAGCCCCTATCGAAGTGACTTTTAATGACCCTGTGATTGGATTTTGTCCTGTTATTTTGCTTTTGAAATACCCAAATACCAAAAGTGCTAAAATTGTTACCCCTGCTGAATACTTTAATCCATCTACAGGATGTTCAACATAAAAATAGGGTAGAAGTGGAATAAATCCGCCAATTATGTAAGAAACACCAATTGTTAAAGCGGAATTTCTTGCTCGATCAGGGTGCGGTCTTTCAAGACCTAATTCAAAACGCATCATGAAATCAACCCATTTATCTTTGTCTTTAGCGATAGCTTCTACAACGATTTCTTGAGCTTCAGGACTTAAACCGTAATCTTCAAAGACTTCACGGATCTCTTCTTTTTCTCGTTCAGGTACCCGTTCAACTTCTTCGTACTCTCTTTTTAATTCAGCCTCATAATGTTCTTGTTCCGTTTGGCCTGCTAAATATCCACCTAATCCCATTGCGATGGAACCGGCAACTATTTCAGCAATTCCCGCGGTCGTTACGATCGCTGATGAGTCGACTGCACCCGATAAACCTGCGGCTAATGCGAAAGGTACGGTAAGACCATCTGACATACCAATAACCATATCAGTAATGAAATCTGAGCTTTTTAAATGTTGTTCGTGTAAATGGTGATCAGGTCCGTGCATGATATTATTTGATGCCGTGCATCATTCGTTTTAAAGGTCCAGAGGCTAAAATGTATAATAGGATAGAAGCCAAGCCTGCTAAGCTGACAAACACCATAAAGAATTCATATAAGTTGTGAATTTCAAATCCCAAGAAACTAGGTAAGGCTACACCTGCTATAACTTCGGTAGGAGGTAATAAAGCTCCTAATGTTCCTGCAAGTGCATATCCAGCTGCATTGGCAATAAACCAAACACCCATTAATAAAGATGAAAAACGCTTGGGTGCTAGTTTTGAGACCAAAGATAGGCCAATCGGTGAGAGGCAAAGTTCACCCATCGTATGGAATAAGTACATAACGAAAAACCAAACGACACCTAATTTATTGGCACCTAAATCCTTTACTTGATTGGCTATGATGAAATAACCTACCGCCAAAAGGAATAATCCGATTGCTTGTTTTGTTGGCGAATTCGGGTCTATGCCTATTTTCTGCAGTCGAACCCATAAATAACTAAAAGGAAGCGCTAATAGAATAATGAAAATGGAATTGGCATTTTGAACGGAACTCGGTGGTAATTCTATTCCAAGAAAATGTAAATCCGTTTGTTGGTCCGCAATGAACGTTAATGATGATCCGGCTTGTTCGAAGGCCGACCAGAAAAACATCACAAAAAAGGCAATGATGTACATTACCCAGATTCGATCGCGTTCGATTTTGGTCAGGGTTTTATCCGTCATGATCAAGAAGGCAAGACTGATTCCTGATGCATAAATGATGGGATAAATCCAGTCTTTAATCGGATTAGCCTCAGCTGTTACGATGTAAAAATGTATCCCAATAACAAGTGCAACAAATAATGCACATGCTGAAACAATGGATTTGGTCGAAAATTCCGCCTTTTCAGATTCTTCGCTGGCTACTTGTGTTTGGTTGAAAACGGGTTTTAGTCCAACAGGCTCACCTGTAGGTGATACAATATATTTGTCTTTGATAAAATAGAACAGAATTGTCCCAAAAAGCATTGCGGAGCCAGCAGCGAAAAAGCCCCATTTAAATGCTTCTACGTTGCGAATGCCGTCAACTTTAATGTCGCCAACTAATGGGCAAATCAACATGCCTAGAAAAGCCCCTGTGTTGATACCCATATAGAAAATGGTGAATGCCGAGTCAAGTCGATTATCGCCTTTGGGATAAAGTGAGCCTACCATGGAAGAGATATTAGGTTTGAAAAACCCGTTACCTACAATTAAAAATAATAAACCAATCCACATGAGTGAATTGGCGAGTGAAAAGTTGTCTAGAAAGGTGCTTGCGGATCCAAAAAGGAATAATTGGCCTACAGACATGACCAATCCGCCCAAAATAATGCAATTTCGATTTCCTAAATAGCGATCAGATACATAACCTCCCAACATGGGCATCAAGTAACTTAGTCCTAAGAAGCCCCCATAAAGGATGGATGCCTCATTTTGTTTGAAAGCTAATGCATTTACGAGGAAAAGGGAAAGTATGGCACGCATGCCATAGAAATTGAATCGTTCCCACATTTCCGTGGAGTAGAGTACATAAAGACCTTTAGGATGTGCAGTAGAATTTTGTGTCATGAATAGGTTGTTGATAATCGGTGGGCAAGATAAAATATCTTTGTTTAAATCAAGCTATACTTGATTGATAAAATTTCAGCTGCTGTTGGCCAGATTTGAAAAAAGATGTGAAACCTTTTTCGTAATATTGTTGGTTCAATTCGTTAACGAAAAAATTAATTCAAATCATTCATGGGTAAGATTATCGCAATTGCAAATCAGAAGGGTGGTGTTGGAAAAACGACAACAGCTATTAATCTAGCTGCGAGTTTAGCTGCATTGGAATTTAAGACACTTTTGATTGATGCGGATCCTCAGGCGAATTCCACTTCTGGGCTTGGTTTTAATCCCAAAGAAGTTAGTCGGAGCATATATGAATGTATGGTTGGAATCGCTTCGGTTGCAGAAAGTATATTAGCCACTGAAGTTCCATTTTTGGATATAATTCCTTCGCACATTGATTTAGTGGGTGCGGAAATTGAAATGATTAATTTGACTAATCGTGAAGGGAAAATGAAGGAGGCTTTAGCAGGAATTAAAGATCAATATGATTTTATCATTATGGACTGCTCGCCTTCTTTGGGATTGATTACGATTAACAGTTTAACAGCTGCGGATTCTGTCATTATCCCAGTACAATGTGAATATTATGCCTTAGAAGGTTTGGGGAAATTATTAAATACGATTAAGATTATTCAATCGCGTTTGAACCCAGGTTTGGTAATCGAAGGGATTCTATTAACGATGTACGATTTGCGTTTACGCCTGTCGAATCAAGTTGTTAATGAAGTGAATTCCCATTTTAAAAACATGGTTTTTGAGACAATCATACCTCGGAATATTCGCTTATCAGAATCTCCAAGTTATGGCATACCGGCCATTCTGCATGATGCAGATAGCAAAGGCGCTATTAGTTATTTGAATTTAGCCAAGGAGATTATCCTGAAAAATGGCCTTTTACAAACCATTTGATTTAACATTACATGAGCAGCAAGCAAGAAGCAAATAAGAAGCGGATCGGATTAGGAAGAGGTTTAGGCGCTTTGTTGGAGGATTCTGAGAATCTCCAAAGTTCTGCGCGTCAAGGGGCTGATAGTCTCGGTGGTTTGGATGGTGTTAACTTGATGGAAGAGATTCCGTTGGAATTTATTGAAACAAATCCATATCAGCCGCGGGAGCATTTTGAACAAGCTGCTTTACAAGATTTAGCTGAGTCCATTCGTGTTCAGGGCATCATTCAGCCGATTACCGTTCGGAAAGTAGCTCCGCGTAAGTTCCAGTTGATTTCAGGTGAACGACGTTTACAGGCATCGAAAATTGCCGGTTTGACCCGCATTCCGGCTTATGTTCGGACGGCGGATGATCAGCAAATGATTGAAATGGCGTTGATTGAAAATATTCAACGTGAAAATTTAAATGCGATTGAGATTGCACTTTCCTACAAGCGATTGATGGAAGAATGTGATTTGCGTCAAGAAGATTTAGGTGCACGTGTTGGGAAAAATCGTTCTACGGTTACCAATTACATGCGTTTGTTGAAATTGCCGCCGCACATTCAAGTGGCGATTCGTGATAATAAAATCTCGATGGGACATGCGCGTTGTTTGATATCCGTTGAGAATGTCGAAGTCCAACAACAATTGTTTTTAAAGACGATTTCGGAAGAATGGTCGGTGCGCCGCTTAGAAGATGCGGTTCGTCAATCAGCGACGCCTGCGGTGGATGTTCCAGCTACTGGTTCGACAAAAGTAGCAGTCAATGAAATTTCGCAATGGCAAAAGTCGTTAACTGATTTCTTCCATGCACCTGTTTCTTTGAAAATGAATGAGCACGGAAAGGGTGAAATGAAAATTGCTTTCAAGTCGAAAGAGGAATTATTGAAAGTGTTAGAAGTTATTCGTTCGTAAGCTATGCGTATTCGATTGATATGCTTTTTTTGTTTGATTTTGTGCGTTAGAACAAGCTTTAGTGCATCTTTGGATTCCTTAAAACAGGTTCGGAAAGATTCTGTGAAGGTGGTGAAAATGCCTTATAAAATTATTCCCCGACAAGCTACCTTGAAATCTTTAATGATTCCGGGATGGGGGCAGTTATACAATCGGCAATATTGGAAATTACCTTTGGTGGCTGGAGCGTTTATTACGTTGGGGATGATAGCAAATTATAACCAAGTAAGGTATACCAAATATCGGGAATACTATTACGTAGTATCTGTTCATCCAGATGATCCAAATTATACTCCGCCTGCAACAGTGGCTGTACCTTACGAAGATGGGGTTACGCGTGAATTGGATGTAAATCAGTTGAAACGTATCAATGATGGTTTTCGTAGGAATCGCGATTATACCTATATTGGGATGGCTTTGGCTTGGGCGTTAAATATTGTGGATGCGAATGTTAGTGCGCATTTGAAGACTTTTGATGTGTCGGATGATTTAAGTATGCGGGTGAAGCCAATCATGGAAATCGACCCTTTATCACAAGGTATGGTGTCAGGATTGAGCTTATCGTTTAATTTTAAAAAATGATTTTATGAGAATTGTATTAATTGGTTACGGGAAAATGGGGAAGGAGATCGAACGTCTTGCAGTCGGTCGGGGACATCAAGTCGTTGCACGCATCGATGTGGATAATCAAGCCGAATTAAGCCAATTAAGTAAGCAAGATGTGGATGTTG
>JAHEAY010000035.1 GCA_024642485.1 Cytophagaceae bacterium | reverse complement strand
ATTAAGCGTGCACCTTCAATCCACTGAAGATCTGAAAAACTTCGTTTCTTTTGAACTTGAGGAAGTAGGTGATTTGCCCGTTCAATTGGACCTGCAACAAGCAATGGGAAGAAGCTCACAAACACTGCATAATCGATGAAGTTTTTCGTGGGCTTTTGCTGTCCACGGTAAATATCAAAGACATAGGACATCCCATGAAAGGTGTAGAAGGAAATTCCGATGGGAAGAGCTACATTCAGAAGGACTGGATGACATTCCCATCCAATTTTTGCAAAGCCCGTTTGAATCTGCTCCGCGAAGAAATTGTAGTATTTAAAAAGCGCTAATAATCCTAAATTATTGACAATACTCAGGATTAAAAAGAGTTTCGCCTTCTTTCGATCCGGAGAAGCCACTAAGAATCCAAAGGAAAAATCAATTAGCGTACTCAAAAACAATAATCCCGTAAATTCCCAACTCCACCAGCCGTAAAAAACATAACTAGCGATTAAAATAAAGG
Source organism: Cytophagaceae bacterium (assembly GCA_024642485.1). Classification (GTDB taxonomy): domain Bacteria; phylum Bacteroidota; class Bacteroidia; order Cytophagales; family Spirosomataceae; genus Aquirufa. The sequence goes on along the minus strand of JAHEAY010000035.1, from coordinate 6,968 downwards.
AATTTTGTATTAGTAGGTTTCGTTGAAACACAAACCAATACAGTAAAAATACCGTAGGGAAGAAAAGTAAGTAATCGAATGAATTGAAAAACACCGGTTGAAATTGTCGATTAAAAATACAATAATTTATCCATAAGATTTCTTTTAGGTTTGATTAAGAACTAGTTCTAGTTTTTAATTAATCCTAAAAATTCAGCTGGTTTGAAATACGGATAGAGTGGAAGGGTTTCAATTAATGCTTGAACGGCAGCTTCATCCATTTCAGGAAACATGATTACAGCGCCCTTTCTACCTTGACGCAAGTAGATGTCGTGGATAATTCCTTGTTCTTTCCAAACTTTTACTGTTTCTTGTTCGTGTTTCAATACTTCTCCTAATTGAGCTAAATCGACTCCGTCTTTTATCGTTAATATAACCGCTGTAATGTTCATCTTTTTTAGTCAAAGCTAAAAACATTATTCATGAACTTGTTTAATTTTGAGGGATATAAATTAGTTAATTACAAAACATGTCATTTCAAGCATACTTAGACAACATCGAAGCAAAAACCGGACTCAATCCAAAAGCATTTGTACAAAAAGCCGAAGAAAAGGGGTTTTTAACGAACGGAGGATTAACTACGGGAGTCAAAGCGACCGAAATTACCAATTGGTTAAAAGAAGAATACGAATTGGGGCATGGACACGCGATGGCGATGTACGCTTATTTCAAAGGGAAAAGAGATTGATTTTTTCAATCGTTCGTTAGTTGAATGCCCAATCGAATGGCCTCTTCTAGAACAGCCAGGTTCAAATCAGAAAGTTGCTTGAATTTAATGCAATAGCCACTTACCTTCGCTTTGCCGAGTTTTAGACCAAATTGTTGTGCAAGGTCTAATTTATTTCGAATGCCAATTAAGTAAATCGAAATTCCACTTGTGTTTGCGCTGATTCCAATTTGGAACATCTCGCGGGATTTTCCCTTGGCCAATAACATGATTTGCTGTCCATAGCCAATCGTTGGATTCGTCACCACTTTTCCTTCTTCATTTTTACCGTCTTCCATCCATAATTTTCCGGCAGGAAGGATGCTTCGCATGAGCTCATGCAAGGCGACCAAATCTTGTTGCTTGGCAATCTCTTGCTGCATAATGAATTGTTGAATTTGTCCTTCGGTTTCCATTGCACGAAATTAAGCGAAAAATGAACGTGTTTTCGATATTTGTAAAACCCACTTTTTTTCAGTTATTTTATCAAAAAAACAGTCAACATGAAATTTTTCATTTTTATTTTATTCCTAGGTGTAGCAGGAATTAGTCAAGCACAAAAAGCAAAAATTAAAATCGATGGAGATATCGTACTTGTGAATGGTGAACCTGCTTTTATTTTAGAAAGCCCATTTTTATCGGCTTCTTATAACCTGTATAACATTGATCACCAACCATTAGCTTACTTTAGCCAATCAACGGGCACGAAAAAAATACACACTTCTGAAGGCACTAAATATCAAAACTTTACTTACCTGTCGGTAACTTTTAACAATGAAGAACAGTCAAAGTGTGAAACAGGTACCTTTCCAGTAAAGAAACTAATGGCCATAATGATTGTGAAGAATGGACTTGTAGAAAACGGACAACTGAATAACAACCATGTCGTTCGTTTTTGTGAAGAACGTGGATTTTATTATTCATCACGTCGTTGAGAAAATAAATAGTTAAGTCTACACGAACAAACTTAGCGTTATAAGCGGATTGTTTCTCCCGGTCCAACGAAATGCATGACCTTATTGTAACGAAAGAAAACCATTAATGAACTTGGATTAAACACCATCGTGTTATTCATCGAAAAGCGTAGGTTTTTATAGGCTTGAATGTAGTCAACTAAATCGATTTGTTTGCAATAATAGACATCGGAATGAGCCGATAAATACTTGAAAAAACGCTCTGTTTCAGCCCATTTCTTTGAATCACCGCCCATTTCCCAAGAATGCCCCCATATATCGAGAACGGCCAGGTTCTTCGTTTGTAAAAACGAATCAATGGTCTTGTAAAACAAGGTCATTTCGATGGAATCCTGAATAGGATCATTGGGTTTCCAATACGCTTTTGAAAATTGATGCATGGTTGGATGCCATTTTAAAAAGTTTTCAGGAATTTCGAATCCGTAGGTGTCGTTTACTGTTCGCGCGTATTGAATGCCTAATTTCGAAATAACATCAACCACAGTATCGTTATGATCACCAAATGGATAGGCCATTCCACGAACAGGATAAGCGACTAATCGTTCCAATTCTTCGCGGTCCTCTACGATTTCAAATTGAATTTCTTCGACGGATAAACGCGTTAATCCGGGATGATTAAAGGTATGTACAGAAACTTCATGTCCTTTGAATAGTTTCTTGATTTCATCCTTTACCAAATAATTTGCTGTCCCAAGTTTATTGGCATTTAAATGAAAGGTGCCGATTAAGTCGTATTTATTCATCAACTTAACTAGCTGTCGATCTTGCACACATCCATCATCATAACTTAAAATCAATGCTTTGGACTTTCCTTTTGGAAAAAGCATTTCAATGTTCTCAGTCGTTTGACTTCGTCCAGCGATACTGAAAATCAAAATGTACATCAAAGCCAATAATTGTTTCATTCCTCTTTATTTTAAATTTGGAGCGTTCTTTCCTAAAACTGAACTTTGTAAACAATATTAGGGAAAAATCCCAATTGGTAAGTACTTCGAATGGTTTTTGATTGACCATCATAGCTTTCCGAGAAAATGTTTTTATGATTGGTAACATTCTGTAAATCCAAGGAAAGGGTTTGTGCAATTTTACGACTGGCGCTATTTAGAGTAAATCCAGCTTTTACATCCAAGCGGTAATAGATGGCGTAATTTCCTGAATTGACATCCGTTGATAATACTTCGTGTCCAGTTGCGATGGAAGCAGTCAAATCAATCGGTGTGTAGGCTCTACCGCCAGCATTGGTAAATTTCACATCGACTGAAAAACGATTTCGTTTATCCTGGCCAATTTTCCATTCCTTTCCTCCAAGTACATTAACGACGTATTTCCCATTGAACGATGTTTTGCGTTCAACACCATCACTCGCAACATACGTTGAATTATAAAGAGAAGAGGTAAACAATCCGTAATAGCCCTTACTAAAGAACTTCTCAAGTGTTAGTTCAATTCCATAATTGGTTCCTGTTCCGTTATTTACCAAACTATCCGTTAAATCTGTTTTGAAGGTCGCACCGGTATTCAACATGGAGTAAGCACTTGAATACGCGTTAATCGGAACGTTGAAGAGTGCTTGATAATAAACTTCTGACTTTATCCTCCAATCATTTGCTGGCTGAAAATTGTAAGCCAAAACAAAGTGATGACTTTTAGTGAAATCCAAGTTTTTATTTTTGTAATTGATATTTCCGCTCAGGTCTATTTTCTGCAAGAAATATACATTGATTGGTTGCATTTGGGCATGTAGCCCATAACCTAAATTGATGGAGCTTTTAGCATTCAAGGAATAGATCATTCCTAAGCGTGGCTCCAAGGATTTTGATCCATTCAAAAAGAAATATTGGGAATGGATTCCCGTATTGATCGTTAATTTTTCCGTCACTTGGTACTTCAAATGCGCAAATGCTTGTGCTAAATTCGTTCCACTGTTGTAATCCCAAATGATTTTCTCTGGTTCAAAGACATTGTTTTTAGTTTGGTAGTACAGATCCAATCCAATGATTTCATCTTGTAGGCCCAATTTAAAAAACAAGCGCGAATTGATTTTCAACTGATAACTACTGCTCAAGAAATACGTTTTCTTAGCTGTATTGCTGATTTCCCGAACAAAGCTACTGTCGTTCATGTGATCCACATCATAAGCCGTTTGCTTACTTTCAGAATAATTGATACCCAAAGTTGATGTGATGTTTGATTTTGCATTGATCTGCTTAAAATGATTGATTCCACCAAGTCCAATCTTGCTAGAAAAATCTACTTTATTGCCATTTCCATATAACGTATTCGCAGAACCACCTCCAATGTTTATGGTACTTGAAGCAAGGATTCCAAATGCGGAAAACTTCCCGAATTTCGTTGTTCCACTTGATAATTTAAAGGACAAATCCTGATAGGAGGGAGTGGCCGTTGTGCCAATATTCACACCCATCGCTTGGGCAATTCCTGCAAGGGAATAACGGTAACCAACCAAATAGGACGCCGAACTTTTCTTACTGAATGGTCCTTCCGTAGTAAGCTCTAGTCCTGTGATGACTCCTGCCTGAATAGTTGTTTCTCGTTTTTTTGTGTTTCCATTTCGAAGTCCAAGATCGAAGACACCTGCGGTGGCATTACCATATTCAGCCGGAAAAGCTGACGTGAAAAAGTCAGAAGTCTTCAGCAAGTTCGTATTTAAAGCACTCACAGATCCACCTGTTGTACCCACAGATGCAAAGTGATTCGGATTCGTAACATTCATTCCGTCTATTCGCCAAAGAACTCCTACAGGGGAATTTCCGCGAATGACAATGTCGTTACGACTATCGTCTGGGGCACTGACACCTGCGAAATTCGCGGCTAAACGCGCTGGATCGTTTCTTCCACCTGCATAGCGATTGACTTCCTCCATCGAAAAAGTGCGTACGCTAACACTAGCCAATTTATTATTGGCACCACTTTTATTCACAACTTTCACGTTGACATCCTTCATTTGTTGAAATTTCTCTTCTAACGAAATATCCACAATTACTTCTTTTCCTGAAGTCACAATTACGTTCGGTATCGAAGTCGATTTGTATGCTTCCGCAGAGACTTTTAACTCATAGCGGTCTGGTTTAAGACCTTCGAACGCGTAATTCCCTAAAGAATCGGAATAAACGGTTAATTCCAAAGTTGAAATCTGAATCATCACTGATGGAATAGGGGACTGCGTCCATTTATCAGTGATATTCCCGCGAATGACCTGGGTGTTGTTTTGAGCGAATAGAAGAACTGGACAAAGTAGAATAATCAAGAAAAAACGGGTCATATCTGAAGATAAATTTGATGAGCAAAGTCGCTCTGTTTTATCTTAGATAATAAAATGTAAGTTTTCTTGCGGGTCGAACAAAAACATCCATGTTTTTCTCTCATAAAAAAGCCGATCATTACTGATCGGCTGTTCTGATTTTTATTTTAGGAATTCAATCTTGTTTACTTATCATTCAACCCGACTGTGAGACCAAAAAGACCTGCTACAACAGCCAAATGAAGGTACAAAACGAACTTTTGCCATGTCGGACGCTCATTCCATTTTTGTTGTTGATCGAAAGGATCAAATGCGAGTCCGATTCCAAAGGAAGCTACAGCTTGCATATAATCTTTGTTCATTAGTGCTTGGTAAGAACCAAGAAGGATAAAACCGATATAGAGGTATATATTGAATGGTGTTTTCATCTGACAATCTTTTAAAACTCAGTCTTGTTTAGTTAAAATTCTTGTTCTTAATTCAGGGAAGCGATAAACTGCGACCAACCATAAGACTGCTTGGATTACACAAGGGGCAATTACGGATTGTCCATGTTCCAAATGCGTAGCAATTGCTCCACCCATATACGCTGCAAGGAGTAAGGTACCAATAATACCGGTTCTAGGGATGATGAAAAGAATGACAGAAAGCAGTTCGATCAATCCGATCGTTAAATACATCGATGAGTTTAATCCAAATTCTTCCCCCATCTTTAGTGCTTCTGCATTTGCAGTCAATTTCCCAATAGCACTAGCTATAAAAACGAAAGATACCAATCCTGTTAGTACCCAATAAGTGATTTTTTTTGTGTTCATTGTTATTTTAATTTATGTGTTAAAAATATAAAAAAGTTTAAAATCAGATCTCTTGTTAGCTTTTAAATGGATTAAAACGAAGGTTATCGACCCGGGCTCCTCGATGAAAAAGCTATCCAAAAATTGCTTTTCCTAGTCTAACGTTGGATAATCAATGTATCCTTGGTCTTGTCCACCGTACATCGTTGCTCTATCAGGTTCGTTCAATGAAGCATTGACTTCAAAACGTTTTGGCAGGTCTGGATTGGAGATAAACAAAGATCCGTAAGAAATCATCGATGCACTTCCTTTTTCTAATTCAGCTTCTCCGGATTTACGTGTATATCCACCATTGGCAATGATTGTATGTTTTGATGCTGGACTAAAAACACCCATAACATCCCTAGGATATTGTGGAAGGTTATCCGTTGGGAACATGGCATTCATTAACTGAACGTAGGCTAAAGGTAATTTGTCTAATTCACCTAGTAAATGTTTGTACAACGAAGTTGGATCACTATCAATGATGCTGTTGTAGGGAATACTTGGTGAAAGTTTGATTCCAACTTTATCCGCACCAAGCGCTTCTACCATTGCTTCCATTACTTCTAGGACAAATCGACTTCTATTTTCGATGGAACCACCGTATTCATCTGTACGTTGATTTGAACTTTCAACCAAGAATTGATTCGGCAAATAGCCAAACGCGGCGTGAAGTTCAACCCCGTCAAATCCAGCTTCCATCGCGTTAATCGCTGCTTGTTTGTACTCCTGAATAATGGACTTCACTTCATCCGTACTTAATTCACGCGGAGTTTCATAATCCTTCATTCCTTCCATCGTAAAATGCTGTTGTCCTTCAATGGCAATAGGGGAGGGAGCAACCGGCAATTCGCCATTCTTCACGAGTGAATGTCCAACACGACCCGTATGCCAAAGCTGTGCGTAAATCGCTCCACCTTCTTGATGTACTGAATCCGTTACTTTTTCCCATGCGGCAATTTGCTCTTCCGTGTAAATACCAGGTGTCATTGGACTTCCCGTTGCTTGCTTGGAAATGTTTATCGCCTCGGAGATAATGAGTCCTGCGCTGGATCTTTGTTTGTAGTAAAGAACGGTTGATGGACCAACAACGCCATTAAAATCAGCACGAGAACGCGTCATCGGCGCCATGGCCAAGCTGTTCTTCAATG
>JAHEAY010000031.1 GCA_024642485.1 Cytophagaceae bacterium | reverse complement strand
CTACTTGCTCCCGAGCAACAGCAATGGCTTCCTCGAAATTCTCCTCACGAATCAATCGAGCAAATTTCTTGGACCCCGTTACATTGCAACGTTCTCCAACATTGACAAAATTGGTCAATGCAGTAATTTCCAAAGGCTCTAAGCCAGAAAGCTTTTGATTATGACCTGTTACAGGCAATTGATGTGGCGCATATTTAGCTGCCACTTCTGCAATCGCCCGAATGTGTGCGGGGGTCGTACCACAACAGCCTCCAATAATATTAACAAAACCATGCTGCAAGAAATCCTCAATTACTTCGCCCATTTGCTCAGGACTCTGATCATATTCACCCATTTCATTCGGTAGACCCGCATTCGGGTGAGCAGAAACGTAAAATGGTGATTTATCGTTTAAGGTCTTGACATATGGACGCATCAAATCCGCTCCAAGGGCACAGTTTAAACCCACTGACATCAATGGCATGTGCGAAATAGAGGTCAAAAATGCTTCCGTCGTTTGGCCTGAAAGCGTCCGCCCAGAAGCATCCGTAATGGTTCCTGAAACCATGACAGGCAAATAAGGTTTGCTCGGGTTAGTTTTGAAAAACTCGTCAATGGCAAAAAGCGCGGCTTTGGCATTAAGCGTATCAAAAACGGTTTCGACCAATAACACATCCGCTCCTCCATCCACTAATCCGCGCACTTGCTCTGTATATGCATCTACTAATTCATCGAATGTAACGGCACGATATCCTGGATCATTCACATCCGGCGACAAAGAAAGCGTACGGTTCGTTGGTCCAATAGATCCCGCCACGTAACGAGGCTTATGAGGAGTTTTAGCCGTAAATTCATCGGCTACTTCACGTGCAATTTTCGCAGATTCGTAGTTTAATTCATAAACCAAATCCTCCATGTGGTAATCGGCCATCGCAATGGAAGTCCCCGAAAAAGTATTTGTCTCAGCGATATCAGCACCCGCTTCAAAATATTTGGCATGAATTTCCTTGATAACATCCGGACGAGTAATAGAAAGCAAATCATTATTACCCTTTACCTCGTGTGGAAAATCCTTGAATCGATCACCGCGATAATCGGCATCTGATAACTTATATTCTTGAATCAATGAACCCATTGCACCATCCAGGACTAAAATCCGATGGCGTAATTGTTCGTATATAGATGGCTTCTGCATAATCTTGCAAATATACCACAAATGGCTTAAAGTCTGAGCCGAAATTCCCTTAAAGTAGACCCATTTTTTTGATTTTTTCTAAATCTTCGGGAGTATCAATTCCCATCGTTTCGAATTGCGTTTCGATCGTTTGAATTGTATATCCATTTTCGAGCCAACGTAATTGTTCCAGCGATTCAGCCAATTCTAAAGGACTTGGTTTCAAATGACTTAATTCAATTAATACATCAGCACGATAGGCGTACAAACCGATATGTTTGAAAAATTGGTGGTTCGAAAGCCAGTCTTGCTCAGGAATTCCACGTAGATGTGGGATGGTTTGTCGGGAAAAATACAAAGCCTCTCCTTTTTGATTAATTACAACCTTCGGCGTATTCACTGAGAAAAGCGTATCGACTTCCGAAATTTGTTTAATGAGCGTCAAAATGGGCGCATTCGTTTTAAAACCAATAGCTAATTCTTGCAATTGGGCCGGCTCAATAAAGGGTTCATCTCCTTGAATATTAACTACATAATCAAAATCAGCACCCAATTTACTGAGAACTTCAGCACAGCGATCTGTACCTGAAACATGATCTGCACGCGTCATAATCACTTCGGCTCCAAAAGCTTCCGCTACCACTTTTATCTGTAAATCGTCCGTTGCAATGACAACACGCTGCCAACCATCAACAGCTAAAACGCGTTCATACGTGCGCTGTATCATCGGTTTGCCACCTAAATCAACCAAAGGTTTACCAGGAAAACGGGTAGAAGCAAATCGAGCGGGAATAATGGCAATTACTTTCTTGTCGTGCATCAATGTTGTGATATAAGTGACGAAATTTTCTCAAATTTGCACATAATTGACGAAGATGCTTTCTGAAATATGCGAAAAATATTCAATCACCTTTTTACAGATACGATTTGGAGCTTGGGTTACTGGGGAACAGCAACCGAACCGATGGTATGGATTGAAACGCGTAATCAAGAGCAAATCCAAGCATTTACATTAGACCTTCATTCGCTCGACCTGGTAAAAATCCCGCAAGTAAACGAACAAAACAAGCCACTACAGTGGTTGGCCGGTCTCACCGACGGAGGTGTATTTTTAAAGCTCCGACAAGGCAAAAACCCAGGAATAGAAGGATTGGAGGCCTATGATTTCCCCAGCGGAGAATTACGCTATTCGATTCCACTTAAGCAATGGACTTCACTAGAACACCAACATTTGCTCACAAATCAAGGAATTATTGATTTAGTAACTGGAAAAATAGTGGATCGAGTAACAAAGGAACAAGATAACTCAAACCTCAAAATTCAGTCGCCCATGCATTTCGAGGAAAGCCAAGCCGAATTCCAATCATTCGCGACACTTTTCAATCAAAAATTTGAGGAAAAAATTGGAAAAGGAATGGATTATTGGGAAGGCTCCAATAAGCTGATATTTTCTTATTATATTTACGAGAACGCTTGGAAAAACAAGCTAAGAATTTGTGATTACGAATTCAATACGCTGTTTTTGGAGACCTTAGCTGAAGGCGATTTAATGGGCTATCATACATTCCAATGCGTTCAAAATGCGCTATTTTTCATCAAAGATAAACGTGAACTTTTCATCTATGCAGATTTATAAAATACGTTATACCATCCTGTTTTTCATGCTTTTAGGTGCATTCAATGGCATGAGCAATAGCCTTGATTCCTTGGGACTCAAAAAGGAAAACAATAAAACCTATTTGGTGTATAAAATAGGGGCTAAACAAAGTCTTTTTAGCGTATTGAAGCGCTTCAACCTTTCTTTAACCGAGTTCAAACAGGTAAATCCTGAAATCGAAATACCGGTTAATTCGGGGGAATTGGTATTTATCCCATTACACTACTTAGACGAGAGCACGAACACCTTGGGTAACGTGGCTAAACCAGTTGAAAAGCCTACAGCTCCCTTAGAGCCTGCTAAAAACAATGGTATTCACATTGTAACGGCGAAACAAAGCCTTTTGACTGTAGCGAATCTTTATAAGGTCACCATGGCTGAAATTCGCAAGTGGAATAATTTAACGAGCGACGTATTGAAAGAAGGCCAACGACTCATCGTTGCCGCTCCAGCTGCAACAACGCCTATCGACAAATCAGCACTCCTTCCTGCCAAAGGAAGCGAAGAGACAAAAACCCCAACCGTAGCTGCAGAACAAACAGATGCCAATGGCATGCGAAAAACGATTGAAACAGGTATGGCCGAGTTAATCGATGTGCCAGACAATTCAGGAAAATACTTAGCCTTGCACAAATCTGCACCCATTGGAACGTTGGTATTGGTTAAGAACCTAGCCAATGGACAGAGTATCTGGGTGAAAGTAATTGGGCGTTTACCGAATACCGATAGCAAATTGATCATCAAATTATCCCCTAAAGCATTTGAGCGATTAAATGCTGTGGACAAACGCATTCGTGCTGAAATCAGCTATTTAGTACAATAAGATGGCGAAACGCAAAAGACCAATCACGGCAGGAACAATCGCATTTGAGGTATTATTCATACTCTCCTATCCGTTTATTGCCGCATTTTCTTTGGTCGTAACAGTAGCCGTTTGGGTATTATCGCTACCTTCTCGAGTTTTAGCGTTCTTTGGTAATCGAAAATAAGCCATGGAAGCGCATGTGATTAAATTATTGGACGAGAAATTCCATTTTTTCAATCATGTGCGTTTCATTGAGCATGATCCTATTCAAATCCCGCATTTATTCAACAAGAAACAAGACATCGAAATCATGGGATTTTGGGTGTCGATGCTGGCTTGGGGCCAACGGAAAACCATTATTTCCAAGGCGCATGAATTAATTGACTTGATGGATGGAGCACCCCATGAATTCATTTTACATCATCAAGAAAGCGATCTCCAACGATTTGAAAAATTCAAGCATCGAACCTTCAATGCTACCGATGCCTTATATTTTATCTCCTTTTTCAAAAGGCATTACCAGACACATAAAAGCTTAGAGGATGCATTTGCAGGTCCTAATCAATCGGATGAACCAAGCGTTGAGCAAGCGATTAATCGCTTTTATGAGCGCTTTTTCGATGATGAATTTGCCCCCCAACGAACCCAAAAACACATTGCCTCTCCGGCCAAAAATTCCGCATGCAAACGCATCAACATGTTTTTACGCTGGATGGTTCGGAAGGACGATGCAGGTGTTGATTTTGGCATTTGGAATAAAATTCAGCCACATCAATTAGTTTGCCCCTTGGATGTTCATGCCTTACGAACGGCTGAAAGTTTGAAATTGATTCAACCAGGACCAACAAACTGGAAAAAAGCATTGGAATTAACGGATACCTTGCGAGCTTTAGATCCGCAAGATCCAGTCAAATATGATTTTGCCCTTTATGGCATGGGCATTGAAGAAAAAACAATATGGAAATAGTACGCATTCAAAGTCCTGACCAATCCGCTTTTATGGAGTTCATCCCCAAATATGGCGGTATGTTGACACAATTAAATTGGGATGGCAACGTCATCAATATACCCTTTGCGGATAAATTTGCCAACAATGAAAATCCATATCACCCCAGTGCTTTATTGAGCCCTTGGGTAAACCGCGTTCGAAATGGGAATTATTCCTTTGAAGGGAGAAATTATCAATTACCAATCAATGAGCCTAATTTAGGTAATGCGATTCATGGACTTTTGGCGCGCAAACCTTTTGAAATAAGCCAGGAAAATTCCAAAGCAACATTAAGCTATCGATATACTGCCGAGGAAAAAGCCTATCCCTTCCCTTTTGAAATGCAATTAATTTATTCGTTTACCGAAGAAAATATATTTCAATTGCGATTTACCGCCAAAAATACTGGGACTGACAATATGCCTTTCGCATGCGGTTGGCATCCCTATTTTAGGCTGACGGAAGGAAATCTCGCCGACTGGAGCATTCGTTTTGATTCCATCAGCAAATTCCATTCTGATAGCCAAATGATTCCTTTGCGTGAGGAAAACTACGATGCGAGTGCTGGAGTGAATTTAGTCGAAGAGGTGTTGGACAACGTATTTTGTTTGAAATCCAAAGAAAAACATATCACCCAATTGTATAATAAGTCGAAAAAGGAATCGTTGTACATCGAACAATCCAGTATCGACTTCCCTTTTTTAGTTGTTTTTGCACCTGAAAATTCGAACTGTGTGGCCATAGAACCGATGTCGGCAAATACCGATGCATTCAATACCGGAGACGGTTTACGCATATTGGCACCCGGAGAGTCCTTTGATTCGACTGTGAAAATTTGGCATGTAAAAGCCGACAAAGCAGAATAATTAGGCAAAACCTTTTTGTACATTTGTGTTTATGATTCAACGATTCTTATTTCTGGCATTGCTAAGCTCGAGCATTTTTGCGGCGAAAGCTGAGGTGATTGCGGACAGTTTGGCGAGCAAATGGAAAAAGGATTTTAATACGGGAATCAACATCAATCAATCGAGTTTTTCAGATAATTGGAAAGGTGGAGGAACGAATAACTTTGCCATTGGTTGGTTTTTAAATCATTCAGCCAAAGTCGTTAATAACAATTGGCGCTTGAACAGTGATTTAAACTTACAAGTCGGTTTTCTTCAAAACAGAACCCAAAGCCTTCGAAAGAATGTTGACCGCATATTTTATGAATTTAAAGCAGGTTATCGAATTAGTCCTAAATGGGATTTTTATGGGTCGACCAACTTTTCATCTCAGTTTTTTCAAGGTTTTGAATACGGAAAGAAGAATGCAGCAGGCATACCCGTTGATTCTTTGGTATCCAATATCTTTGCTCCCGCATATCTTACTTCTTCGATGGGTTTTGAATTCCACCCAGACAAGTCATTCTATACACGAATAGGTGTAGGTAGTTTACGCCAAACCTTCGTCTTTGATGATCGGATTTCCAATGCGGGATTATTTGGTTTGGAGAAACCAGGAGACAATATTCGTAATCAGTTCGTATTTCAATACTTGATGAACATCGAGAAAGACATCTTTCAAAATATCAACATAAAAGCGCGATATTCGGCATTAATCGATTATTTCCGCATGGGGTATTCAAATGGCGTTGTGCATCGTTTAGATGCGAATTTTACGATGAAGGTCAACAAATATGTTAGCACGAATTTACAAGCTGTGCTGTTCAAAGATTATGACCAAGACCCTAATTGGCAATTCTCCCAAATCCTTTCAATGGGCGTATTATATCGATTAGCTGATTGATCTTTTCCGCTGTTGCATCCGTTCGTGCAACATTTGAATAATTCCATCCTTCAAGCCCAAATCTGGAACAAAGATTGTTTGACATCCTGCTAATTCCATGGCTGTCAAATAAATCGAAGCCGCTGGCACAATGACATCCGCACGGTCCGTGTTCAAGCGCAATTTATTCACACGCTCTTCATAGGAATAGGAACTAATAAAGTCGGAAATTCGATGTAACTCATTAATATCCATTGTCTTATCATCACTCACTTGTGTTGACAAATTATACAATTTACTAATATTCCCACCAGTTCCAACAGCGTAAACGGGACCTTTCAACGATTCCATTTGAAGTGAAATCCATTTCTTCATTTTATCCCAATCACCTTCTTTTTCTTTTCCCTCTAATAAACGAACCGAGCCAATCTTAAATGATTTAGAAGCAAATTTTTCCTGATTACGATAAAAATTCAACTCAGTTGAACCTCCTCCCACATCGATATGCAGATAATTCTTTTTCGGGTTTAAGGACTTAACAACCACATCATTGATTAATTCAGCTTCACGAGTACCATCAATGATTTGAATTTTCATGTCCAAAATCTTATGAATGCGCGTAACAAGTTCTGCCGAATTGGAAGCTTCCCGCATGGCAGAAGTTGCGCAGATCGCATAATCTTGCACTTCGTGCAAATCCATCAACAATTTATAAGCATGCAGCAATTTAAACACGCGGACTTCTGATTCCGGCGTGATAGCTCCTTGACTAAATACATCATGTCCTAAACGAAGGGCAAAACGCACATATTCAACACGTTTAAAACTCATCATCCCGTCATTTTCCAGGACACTGGAAATCTGTAAACGAGCAGCATTCGAGCCGATATCTATGGCAGCAAACTTCATATAACGGGGCTTGGTTTGTGTAAATAAAATCCGTTGGCACTCGGCTCAAAGCTTATTTCCGTACCTAAAACAAATAACAATTGCCTCTTGTCAATGACGACAGGAATATCTTGAATCAGGTATTCCTCATCGAATTCCATTTTTTGATCAAATCCCAAAACATAGGTCCCCCCACACGTTCCACCACGCATGCCGACACGCAAAAACGGTTCGGGCATCTTACCTTGTTG
>JAHEAY010000024.1 GCA_024642485.1 Cytophagaceae bacterium | reverse complement strand
GATAATCTTCCGGAAGGGCCTTATCATGCTGATGCACCGCATTATTATTTACCCGATAAACAAGATGTTTACCATAATATGGAGGCATTAATCTATCACTTTAAAATTGTGATGGGTGAAATTGATGCACCTGTAGGTGAAGTTTACCATTCGGTTGAGGGTGGAAACGGTGAGTTAGGATTCTATTTGGTTTCTGATGGTGGCCGGACGCCATATCGTTTGAAATTCCGCCGACCAGGTTATATTTATTACCAAGCTTTCCCTGAAATGATTAAGGGAACAACCTTATCAGATGCGATCGTAACGATGTCATCAATGAACGTAATTGCAGGAGAGTTAGATACTTAAGACATGAGCAACATTGTTTTCCCAGCAGAAACGCTGGACTTAGTTAAAAAAATCATTGCCCGTTATCCGGAAGGAAAACAGAAGTCGGCCTTATTGCCTATTCTTCATTTAGCGCAAGCTGAGTGGAAATGGTGTTCACCAGAGGTGATGGACTACGTAGCTTCTTTGCTTTCCATTAGTTCGATTGAGGTATATGAAGTGGCTACCTTTTACACAATGTTCCATTTGGAGCCCGTGGGAGAGCATGTGATTGAGTATTGTCGGACAGGTCCTTGTTGTTTAATGGGTGGCGTAGAAGTTTACGATCACTTGAAGAAGCGTTTGGGAATACAAACAGGAGAGACGACGAAGGATGGTAAGTTTACGATCAAAGAAGTTGAATGTTTAGCTGCTTGCGGTTGGGGTCCTGTATTCCAAATTCGTGAAAAGTATTACATGCATTTGACGAATGAGAAAGTAGATCAGATTATTGACGAATTAAGCAAATAAGCCGAGGATGAAGATATTAACGCAACATATTGACGTACCAGGAATTGAGACCATCGACGTTTTTATGAAAAACGGAGGTTACAAGGCGGTGGAGAAAGCGATCAAAACGATGACGCCGGATGAGGTGACGGAAGAAGTGAAGAAATCGGGATTACGAGGTCGTGGAGGTGCAGGTTTTCCTGTGGGTATGAAATGGTCGTTTTTGGCTAAGCCCGAAGGTGTGCCTCGTTATTTGGTTTGTAATGCGGATGAGTCGGAACCAGGAACGTTCAAGGATCACTATTTAATGTGGAAAACACCTCATACCTTGATCGAGGGTATGATTGTTTCCAGCTTTGCTTTGGGTGCGAATACCTCTTATATCTATGTGCGTGGGGAGTTGATGTATGTGATCAATATCCTTGAAAAAGCGATTCAAGAGGCTTACGACAAAGGTTTATTAGGAAAAAATATTTTAGGGTCTGGCTATGATTTAGACCTTTTTGTACAACCGGGTGGTGGAGCATACATCTGTGGAGAAGAAACAGCTTTGTTGGAATCTTTAGAAGGAAAACGTGGAAATCCACGTAATAAACCTCCTTTTCCAGCTGTGAAAGGTTTGTGGCAAAGTCCGACGGTGGTCAACAATGTGGAGTCGATTTCGGCGACATCTTGGATTGTAAACAATGGAGGAGATGCTTATGCGGCCATTGGAGTAGGTCGTAGTACAGGAACGAAATTAATTTCGGCCTCTGGACACATTAAGAAACCGGGTGTATATGAGATTCCTTTGGGAATTACGGTAGAAGAGTTTATTTATTCAGATGCGTATTGCGGAGGAATTCGTGATGGACATAAATTAAAAGCTGTGGTGGCTGGAGGTTCTTCTGTGCCGATTTTATCAGCGGAAAATATTTTAACAACGGAAGCGGGTGAAAAACGTTTGATGACGTATGAATCGCTTTCGGAAGGAGGATTTGCGACGGGAACGATGTTGGGTTCAGGTGGTTTTATCGTCATGGATGAGACAACTTGTATCGTTCACAATACCTTGACATTTGCTCGTTTTTATCACCATGAATCTTGTGGACAATGTTCGCCTTGTCGGGAAGGTACGGGTTGGATGGATAAGGTCATCAAACGTATTGAAACGGGAAAAGGTCGCATGGAAGACATTGATTTATTGGTGGATGTGGCGAAGAAGATTGAAGGAAATACGATTTGTCCTTTGGGTGATGCGGCTTCATGGCCAGTTGCTGCGGCAATTCGTCATTTCCGTGATGAATTTGAATGGCATGTAACACATCCAGAAGAAGCTACAAAACCAGGTGCTGTTTACATGCGTCCGGGGGCGAGTTGGACAAAATAAATGTTAGAGCGTAAGAAGCTATTTGTTGGACATGACGCAAATCGTGCAGGTGCTCAATTGGTTCTTTTACATTGGTTAAGAGAACGCAAAGCGAGAGGATTGTCTAATTTTTTGCTTTTGGTTGAAGGGGGGAGTTTATTACAAGAATATAAAAAAGTGGCCAAAGTTTGGGTCTGGAAAACAGATATTCCATTTTGGTTTAAGATTAAACAAAGGATTCCAAAAATAAAAAGTCGGCAGGCTTGGAATCATGAACCCAGTGAACAAAAGGTTCTGGGTATTTTGAAATCATTGAGAAATGAGGCATTTACGAGTATCCTTGGAAACACGGTATCATCGGTTGGCCTGTTACGCGAATTGGCTTCATTACAGATTCCTATGGAGGTTTATGTGCATGAATTAAGCCATTCGATTGCAACTTATACAACTGCTTTGGATCGTACATTTTTAGCAAAGGGGATTCAGAGGTTATATGCTGTATCCAACATGGTAAAAAATGTTTTGGAGACAGATTTAGCTGTAGATGCGAATAAAATTGCGCTGCTTCCGCCCATCATTGAACTTCATGAGCAAGTACAATCGCACAAGTCGTTTATTCGGGAGAATTTGGGTATTCCTATTGATGCGAAAATTGTGTTTAGTTGCGGATTAGCGGAATGGCGAAAAGCGCCTGACGTGTTTTTGGAAGTAGCGAAGAAATTGATTGTAAAGATGCCAAAGGTGCATTTTATCTGGTTGGGGATGTTGGAAAATGAATATTCTGACGACTTAATTGCGAGCACGGCCATTTGGGATACAAATAAACAAGTGCATTTATTGCCTGTTTGTTCAGATAGCCGACCGTATTTTGAAGCGATGGATGTGTTTTTTCTTTCATCACGTGAGGATCCATTTCCTTTGGTAATGCTAGAAGCGGCGCATGTAGGTAAGCCGATTGTAGGTGTGCGTGCGAGCGGTGGAGTGAATGATTTCCTACAAGGATTGGATGAATTATTAGTAGAGAGTTGGGATGTGGATGTTTTGGTGGATAAAATTAGTTCACTATTGCAATTAAGTCCTGAGCAATTAGCTGGATATCAGCAAAATTTAAAAGAGCGCGCTGTGCAATATTCGGCAGCATTATTTATGGACCGATGGGCCCAATTACAAAGCAAATAACCGGGATTAACCCGCTAGATGATAGATTATGAAAGTAACGATTGACAACATCACCCTGGAAGTAGAACCGGGAACCACCATTATGCAGGCCGCACGTATGATCGGTCCTGAGGTGGCACCTCCTGCGATGTGTTATTATGAGCCTTTGAAGGGTTCTGGTGGTAAATGCCGGGCTTGTTTGGTTAAAGTGACAGCGGGTTCTGAAAAAGATCCACGTCCGATGCCCAAATTGGTTCCTGCCTGTATCACAGCCGTTCAAGATGGGATGATTGTAGAGAATACGGTGAACGAGCAAGTATTAGAAACGCGCAAGGGCATTGTCGAATTTTTGTTATTGAATCATCCGTTGGATTGTCCAGTTTGTGATCAAGCAGGTGAATGTCATTTACAAGATTTTTCATTTGAGCATGGTGTTTCATCTACGCGCACCGTGGAAGATCGGAATACATTTGAGCCGGTTGATTTAGGTGATAACATCAAGTTGAACATGAACCGTTGCATCTTGTGCTACCGTTGTGTTTACACAGCTGATCAGATCACGGATGGTCGGGTTCATGGTGTCATGCATCGCGGGGATCATGCGGAAATCAGTACGTATATCGAGAAAGCGATTGATAATGATTTCTCAGGAAACGTAATTGACGTATGTCCAGTAGGAGCTTTGACTGATAAGACTTATCGTTTCAAGAGCCGTGTTTGGTTCTCGAAGCCGATGGATGCGCATTGCTCATGCGACAAATGTTCGGGTAATGTGACGTTATGGTACCGTGGCGACGAGGTGATTCGTGTAACGGGTCGTAAAAACGAATGGGGTGAATTGAAAGAGTTTATCTGCAATACATGCCGTTTTGATCGTAAGAAAACGAGTGATTGGACGATTGAAGGACCTACGAATGTTTCGCGTCATTCTGTGATTTCAGCAAATAAATATGGAGCGGGCTTGATCCGTCCTGCATTCCCAATCGCGCAAGCGGCACGGGATTTCAAACAAATTGATGACGATCGTGATCGTAGTTTTTTAACGAATCAAGCAAGTTTACCTGCAAAGAAATAGGATATGGAATTAATGAATGATGTTTTTACAGCCAAAGCCATTTTCATCGGAATCGTATTTGCGATTACGCTAGGCATCGCGGCATACTCAACGTATTTTGAACGTAAGATTGCGGCCTTCATGCAAGACCGTATCGGTCCAGATCGCGCAGGTCCTTTTGGTATTTTGCAACCTTTAGCGGATGCGGTTAAGATGTTCATGAAGGAAGATTTTATCCCCGCAAATTCAAATAAATGGTTGTTTATCGCGGGTCCATGTTTATCGATGTTAACTGCCTTAATGACTTCTGCTGTTGTTCCTTTTGGGGATACTGTGACGGTTGCTGGGGTAACTTTTGACTTACAAGGGATCGATGTGAACATCGGTATTCTTTGGGTTTTTGGAATTGTATCTTTAGGGGTTTATGGAATTTTAGTGGGTGGATGGGCATCGAATAATAAGTATTCTTTGTTAGGAGCCATTCGTGCGGCATCTCAAAACATCTCGTATGAGTTAGCGATGGGGATGTCGATTATCGCGATTTTGATGCTTTCGGGTTCCTTGTCGACGAAGGCGATTGTTGAAACCCAACAAGCCGGTCACTGGAATATCTTACAACAACCGATTGGTTTTGTAATCTTCTTGATTTGTGCGTTTGCGGAATGTAATCGTACTCCTTTCGACTTACCTGAGTGTGAGACGGAATTGATTGGGGGATATCATACGGAATATTCATCGATGAAGTTGGGCTTTTATTTGTTCGCGGAATACATCAACATGTTTATTTCAGGAGCGGTGATGGCAACCTTGTTTTTCGGTGGTTATGATTACCCAGGATATTCATTTGTCGCGGCTCAATTGGGTTCTAATGCGGCTGCCTTCATTGGAATGGGTGCATTGATCGGGAAGGCCTTATTATTTGTCTTTGTATTCATGTGGGTACGTTGGACATTGCCTCGTTTCCGTTATGACCAATTGATGGGATTGGGTTGGACAGGATTAATTCCTTTGTCGATGTTCAATGTCGTGGTAACAGGATTTGGTATATTAATTGACCAACCGATTCTTGCAGGATTAGGTGGTATTGTTATTTTGTTTGTGGGTTTATTCGTGAATGATGCCCTATCAAGAAAGAAAAAAATAGCTTAGGCATATGAAATTAAGTAATAAAACAAAGGTGTTAGAACAAGGTGAAATGACCTTGGCGGAGCGCATGTACTTACCTGCGATTGTGGGCGGTATGGCAACGACCTTAAAGCACTTTTTCTCAAAGCCGGTAACGATTCGTTACCCGGAACAACAGCGTTACTTAGGTCCGATTTACCGCGGTCATCACATTTTGAAAAAAGATGAGCAAGGCGCTGAGCGTTGTACTGCATGTGGTTTATGTGCGGTGGCTTGTCCAGCGGAGGCGATTTCGATGGTGGCTGAAGAGCGCAAGAAAGGGGAGGAGAATTTGTACCGCGAAGAGAAATATGCGAAAGTGTATGAAATCAATATGTTGCGTTGCATATTCTGCGGCTTATGTGAAGAGGCTTGTCCGAAAGAAGCCATCTTCTTGCGTCATGACAAAATGGTACCTGTATTCAGCACACGTGACGAAGTGATTTACGGGAAAGATAAATTAGTAGAAAACATGGACCAACGCTATTTGCGTGACGGTTGGAAATAATCATATTATGGAGATTACAAATATTTGGTATTTTCTGTCAGCCTTGACACTTTTGAGTGCGCTGATGGTCGTTTTTGCAAAAAATCCCATTCACAGCGTCTTGTATTTGGTGTTTACATTCTTCTGTATTTCAGGTCATTATGTGTTGTTGAACGCACAGTTTTTGATGGCCGTGAATATCATCGTTTACGCGGGGGCTATCATGGTTTTATTCCTTTTCGTAATCATGATGTTGGATTTGCGCAAGAATATGCCTGAATCGAAAAGTTCTTTGGTGAAATTAGCGGGTTCAGTTGTAGCAGGTACTTTATTGGTTATTTTGGTCGCAGCATTTCATAAGAATTCAATGCCAGCGCCTACGGCTGAAAATACTGCGAATTTTACCTCACAAACAGGTATGGTAGAGAATCTAGGAAAGGTTCTTTATTCTGAATATCTATTGCCTTTCGAATTGGTTTCTATTTTGTTCTTTGTAGCTATGGTGGGTGCCGTTTTATTAGGTAAACGCGAAGCTGGCGAACGAAATTTTTAATCAGACTAGATGTCAAAATAAAAGGCTGCTCCAAACGGGGCAGCCTTTTTTATGTAGATCAATCTAATCTTACTTTTTCTTACCTTTTAAACTTCGGTCAAATAAGCCTACTTTAAGACCTACTGTCCCTACAAATCCGCGCATGGCATCTGTGCTATTTTCGCCAACAGCGAAACGGTAATTTGCCCCGGTAAACACGCGTAAGTGTTTCAACACATTTAACTCAAGCTGAACTCCAGGTTGGATTCCCAATGATTTAGGGCCACCCCAAAACATGCCTCCCTCGCGAAATCCACCATGTCCACCAATGATTGGATTCGGTTGGGTGTTGGGATCCATGATGCCGATCGGTGCCACTTCGTTTTGAGTTGTAATAGCGCCAATTAATAATGGAAAGCTCAAATGAATTAATTTATTTGCCTTCGCTGTATATGCGATGGAAAGCGCATGAAATTGTTGGCCTAATTGTGGTGCCGTCGCAAAATCATCGCGATTCCCACGAAGGCTACGGGTAAATGATCCACCAATTTCCCATTTGTTATTCAAGTGTAATGCCAGTGACATACCTGCTTGTGGGCCCATGGGTCCAAACTGAAAGGTTGGTGAAACGGACAGTCCGAATGAATTGATTTTACCTTGGAAAAGGGTTTGGATTTTTTTTGTACTGTCTTGTTTAATCAGTACAGTTTGTTGGGCGTTTAGTTGTGTTGATGCGAACAAGGCTAAACTGCATGCGATTAGGCGGATTGAATAGTTCATGTATATGGGTTTAATTAATTGCTCCGCAAGCTATATTATTTTAATGAGCCTTTTGAATAGATTCGATATGTTAACTGATTTTGTTGACGAATGCCTTCAACTAATAAAATCAGCGTGATCCGTTCGCTAGTCGACAAGATTGTTGGGCTGGTCATTTGTATTTTCTATTTCGGCTTGAATGCCTAGCTTTGTAGGGCAAAATGAAAGCTTATGTGGCGCGCTTGGAATCTTCCCAAAACGAAATTAACCTTCAAGGTCTTATTTAACCTGATTCTTTGGGGATTGTGGAT
>JAHEAY010000103.1 GCA_024642485.1 Cytophagaceae bacterium | reverse complement strand
TTCTTTAAAACTTTGCCAACAAACCTTCAGAAGTTTCATGTGTCGAATGGACACTTCTCCTGTTTCTCGTTCCTTGTGTAATACAGGAATATCAAATAGGGTTTGACCAGATTTTTTTGCTAATACAGCCAAGAAGATGTTAGGAGCAAATGGAACTTGTTTTGGTAAAGCCGAGACTAGTTTCTTTAAAAAGCTTGTGCGAATCAATCGGAATGGAATATTCGCGTCATGAATATAAGTTCCGTAAATGAATAATAAAGAGAATTTTAAAATACGCGTAATTAATAAGCGAAATGGATCGTCATGACGAACTTCGCGAAATCCTAGAACAAAATCAGATTCATTCCGTTTTTCCCAAAATTTATGAAAGTCGCGAGGATCAAACTGATCATCTGAATCCGTTTGAAATACAAATGCAGGATTCATATCAATTGCCAATTGATAGCCGTTGTAAATCGCATTTCCATGTCCACCATTCAACTGATGTTTGGCAATTAAATTGGGATAAATACCCGTTAATTCATCTAAAATAGTACCCGTATTATCACGTGAACCATCATTTATAATCAATAACTTAAATTTATCTTGAGGTATGATTTGACTAATCCCCTCAATCCAATTAGGCACCACTTCTCGTATACATGCTTCTTCATTGTAAGCAGGAATAACAACGACTAATTCTAACTCCTTTTGCATTAAATACGATTTTTATATTTGTTGATCGGCTGTTCTATTACAAACCAAGATAAACTTGATAAACATACAAGAATTAAAAAGCTTATTAAAAACTTATAGATTGTAAAATTAACCAATTCTAAATGAAAATTTGGAAGATACTTATTTAAATAAAACCAAATTGTATTTCCTTCATCGTGGTAATAATTCATCACAACATTGTGATACAAATAAATCCCATAAGAAATTGAGCCTAAATAAGATACAGGTTTTGACTTCAAAAAAGCACTTAATATCCATGTGTCTTTCCGAATAGATAAGGCGATCAAGAAAAAAGAAAAAAATGCTCCGGAAATTCGTTCAAAAACAATGGACCAAATATTCGCATGTTGAAAAATGGTTAGCTCCCCTAAATTCAGAATTGCAAGAAATGCAATTAAACTAACTATTAAACCTACTTTAAGAAACTTAACAGATTGAAAGTAATTTTGTTTGTAATGAAATAAATAGGCCAAAATTCCACCCAAACCAAAGCAATCCAAAGCTGCAAATGGATTAACATACCACCACATCCAATTTTGCTCTTGCATCTCTGAACTAGCAAAGGCATAAAATCCAAATCGTGTTCCCAAACCAACCAAAAGCATCAAAATAAACAAAAGCGGATACTTGCGCGGAGCAAGTAAAAAGACAAAATAGGGAAAAACGAGGTAGTACTGCTCTTCCACTGCTAATGACCAAAGATGATCCCAAATACCCAGCCAGGTTGCCTTTGTCATGATGTAAAAATTAGGCAAATAAAACACGAGGTAGGGCCACAAATTTTTAAAATTTGACAAAGAAAACACCAATCCAATCAATAACAGTAAAAAGTAGATAGGGAATATCCGCAAGGACCTTCGATACATAAACCGAATAATTTTCACCAAAATAGACGAATGATTTTGCCTACAATCATCTGCATTTTGAAATAAAATTCGTGTGATTAAAAAGCCACTTAACACAAAGAAAATCACAACACCTAAATGCCCTAAAAAGGAAAAAGGATTTATGGGGATCAGCCAATGATCCAACAACACCAAAAGCACCGCGATAAATCGGATACCATTTAATTGCTCAAAATAGATTGCTTTATTTTCGGTCATTGCACAACAAAAAAACTAAATTCAACCCGACGATTCAAACGCCTTTTTTCTTCCAGGGTACTTGTATTCAATGGTTTCGTACCACCCCAACCTTTTGTATCGATTCGATTAACAGAAATACCTTTCGAAATTAAATAGCTCTTAACTTGATTCGCACGCTCCAAAGAAAGTTTTAAATTCTCATCCCAGTCTCCTTGATTGTCGGTATGTCCTTCTACCAACAAATGTAATCCTTCGTTTTCTTGTAAAATCAAAACAATTTCATCTAAAGCAGGGTAGGACTCCTTCGAAATTTCGGATTTACTTTGAATAAAGGAAAGATTGGGAACCTTATATTGCTTATTCATTTCAATGGGAACTAAACCCAATAATTGAACCGATTCGAAGTATTTGGCTTGATCCCGAAAATCAAAATTCTCCCGCCGAGTCACAAATCCTTTTGCCCTTATTTCCATGTAGAACGGTTTTTTCGTTGGCCACATGAAACTAAAATCCCCTAAATAGGGATCATAATCAATTTGCATCGTATCTGACGAGACCCTTGATTTTACTAGTATTTTCGCTGGAATTGCTAATTTACTCAATTGGTTTATCACTTGCCCCGAAACCTGAACCAATGTCTGTGGTTTTACTTTTTCCGGAATTTTGATGCGGTAAATATCTTCAGCACCCATGGAGTTTTCCACTGAACTAAAATAGGCATAATCCCCTTGCGCAGACACGGTAAAATATCCATCCCATTGGTTTGTGTTAACTACTGGACCAACATTTTCCGGAATGGACCAATTGAGCCAACTATCATCTAATCTACGCGTAAGAAATATATCGTTATTACCATAACCAACATGTCCACTTGATGAGAAATACATTGTCTGACCATCAGGAGCAATAAAAGGCGTACTTTCAGACTCACCTGTATTAACCGCAGCTCCAATATTCTTAGGTTCTGTCCAAGTATCGTCTGATTTTAAAAACGAGACATAGATATCTTTTCCGCCATAAGAATCCTTCATTTCAGTGGTCATTAATAGAACCTTACCATTGGGGGCCAACGTATATTCTGAATATTCTGATTTATTTTTAAAGTTTTGAATCCGAATCGGTTTAGGGAAACTCCATTCACCAGTGCGCAATAAAAATGATAGCGAAACACCTTTTTCCATTTGGCCATCTTTGCCATAAACATTATTTAGCAACATGGTTTTACCATTTGGCGAAATACCACAAACGGCATTATTTTCCTCATTATTGATAGGTGCGGGAAATAGCGTCGCCTTTTCCCATTGTTTCTTATCCTTTAAATTAGACACCCAAATGTCTTGATTTTTATTAGCCCCTAAATTATCAGGATGTTTCCACCGAGTGAAATAGAGTTTTTTGCCATCAGGACTAACCACCGGGCAAATCTCATTAAACTTTGAATTAATAGCCGTTCCTAAATTTTCTTTGACCAAATAGGCATTCGGATCAACTTCCAATTTAATCCGATCTTCAATGGGAGAGTCACCGTCCGATATTACTACAGCATCCAACTGGGAATAACCTGAAACACGCAAAGAGTTCATTGTAATCTTAATGGATTTCACTTTGAATGAGGTCGGATTAGCCAACCGTATCCGCGTTATTTGTCCGTTGGCTTGGGCATAGCCAGCATTAAATTCTTTCAACAAATATAATTTATTGTTTTCATCCAATGCATCAACGCGAGTAATTGACCCCGCACCAAAATTTTCAAAAATCGCTACTTGCTTTACGACTTTGGCTGTATCAAATGAAACAATGATAAATTCGCCGCCTGGATTATCAGGAGTCAAAGATTGCCAAGCACTAGGAGTGGCTGAAAATTTAGGGTATTTACTTGGTCGGCCTAAAATATGAATCGCCCGATATTCTTTTCCCAACAAGGGATCTGAATATTCGCTAGAAAAAGACATCACCTTACTTGCCCATTGAACCGATTGAGCCTTTGAGGTCAAAAGCGTCAAACAAATTAATGAAAAGAGGAGAATACTTTTTAGCATAAACTTAAGCCAAAGTCATTAATTCTTGGATAGTAGCCTTCGGATCCGCTGAGGCAAAAACAAAACTTCCTGCTACAAGCACATTTGCACCTGCATGAATTAATGCCCCTGCATTTATTTGATTTACGCCTCCGTCAATTTCTAAATAAATATCTTTCCCTGTAGAATCAATCAATGCTTTTAATTGAGTGGTTTTTCGAACAGAATTTGGGATAAATTTCTGTCCACCAAATCCCGGATTAACAGACATAATTAATGCTAAATCTAAATCCCCGATAACATCTTCTAAAACAGAAACGGGAGTACCAGGATTAAGAGCAACTCCTGCAAGGCAACCTTCAGCCTTAATTTGTTGGATAGTACGATGTAAATGCGGACAAGCTTCAGCATGTACCGTTATCATATTGGCACCACTAGCGGCAAATTGACTGATATAACGTTCAGGTTTTTCGATCATCAAATGACAATCCAAAAATTTCGTAGTATGCTTGGCAATTGCCTCTAAAACAGGAAAACCAAATGAAATGTTCGGGACAAAGACTCCATCCATTACATCGATATGAATCCAAGCCGCAGCAGATTCATTTAACATTTGAGTTTCTTGAGCGAGGTTGGCAAAATCAGCGGCCAACACAGAGGGTGCAATGATTAATTTTTCCATTTTACAAAGGTATGAAAAATATTGGCTAAGGCTTATTTCTGATGAGATTCGGATTAACTTTGTATGTCAATTTATCGCGTATGGATATTCAAAAAAAGATGCAGGAATTGGTGGATCAAATTAACCACTACAATCATGCATATTATCAATTAAATGAAAGCTTAATTACAGATGAGGCATTTGATAAACTCCTCGCTGAATTGCAAAAATTAGAATTCGAAAATCCATTATTTGCCGTTCCAAATAGTCCTACACAATTCGTAGGTGGTACCATCACTAAAAATTTCAAATCAGTTACCCATCAATTTCCCATGCTATCATTGGGAAATACCTATAATGAATCAGATTTACGCGATTTTGATGAACGTATTCAAAAAGCCTTAGGCCAGGAAAAATATGAATATATATGTGAATTAAAATTTGATGGAGTAGCACTTTCCTTTTGGTATGAAAACGGAAAATTAATCAAAGGAGTTACGCGTGGAGATGGAACACGTGGGGATGATATTACCAATAATGTTAAAACCATCAAATCAATTCCGCATACGATACAATCGCAGGATTTTCCAACATCTTTTGAAGTAAGGGGAGAAGGTTACATGCCAATCAGTTCTTTTGAAAAAATCAATGCAGATAAAATTGCCCAAGGAGAAGCTCCCTTAGCAAATCCACGTAATGCGGCATCAGGAACATTTAAATTGCAAGATTCGAGTATTGTGGCCCAACGAAATATGGCCTGTTTTGTCTATGCCTACCTAGGAAATGAAATCCCTTTTCAGACGCATGAAGAAGGGTTGATGTTAATGGAAAAGAACGGATTCCCCGTTTCCAATACCTATCGAAAATGTGGAAACATAGACGAGGTAATCCAATACATTGAAGATTGGGAGGAAAAACGCCACGATTTACCCTTGAATACAGATGGCATTGTCATAAAAATCAATGATTTAGGACAACAAGAGCGATTGGGTTTTACAGCCAAATCACCACGATGGGCTATCGCTTATAAATACCCTTCCGAAATAGCGCATACCAAAATAGAAAGCGTATCCTACCAAGTGGGCAGAACAGGGAATGTAACTCCTGTGGCTAATTTACACCCCGTGTATTTGGCAGGCACTGTTATCAAGCGCGCATCCATTCACAATGCGAATGAAATGGAACGCTTGGATTTACATGAAAACGATACGGTATACATAGAAAAAGGGGGGGAGATTATCCCTAAAATTACGGGGGTTGATGCAAGTAAACGCCTACCAAATGCAGCCAAATTCGAATTCCCTACACATTGTCCAGCTTGTGATCAAGCATTAATCCGTGAAGAAGGCGAAGCAAATCATTACTGTATAAATGACTCACATTGCCCACCTCAAATTAAAGGAAGAATAGAACATTTTATTCAGCGAAAAGCCTTAAACATTGAAAATTTAGGGACAGAAACCATCGATTTATTAGTTGAAAAAGGGATTATTCACAATGCTGCCGATCTATATGACTTGAACGAAGAAAGTTTCTTTGGATTAGAAGGCTTTCAACAAAAATCCATTTCCAATATCCTTACCTCGATAGAAAAATCGAAGCAAATACCTTTCCGACAAGTATTATTCGGAATAGGAATTAGACATGTGGGAGCAACAATCGCAGAAAAGTTAGTTTCGGCTTTTCATCGGATAGAGGATTTGCAAAATGCGACTTACGAGGAACTAATTGCCGTACCTGAAATAGGAGATCGCATTGCATTGAGTATTCGAGCGTTCTTTGAAGATGAGGAGAATTTACAGTTCATTGATAAATTACGGTCCTCAAACGTTCAATTATCCGAGGAAATCCAAGAAATAGTCTTGGAAGGGCGGGCTTTAGTCGGAAAAAGTTTCGTAATTTCGGGGGTCTTTGAAAACTTCGAACGGGATGAACTTAAGGCTAAAATTGTAGCCAACGGTGGAAAAGTAGTTTCCAGTATTTCATCCAAACTCGATTACCTAGTAGCTGGCAACAACATGGGGCCTGCTAAATTGGAAAAGGCTATTCAATTAAATATCAAAATTCTAAGCGAAGAAGACTTTTTAGCGCTTCTTTCATAATGTATGCAATCACAACCATTACCTAAATTTCATGGCGTTGCTCCAGCATTAGTAACACCGATGTTGGCAGACCGTTCCATTGATTGGAAAGGATTAGAAAAACTAATTGCTCATGTCAGCCAAGGTGGCGTGGATTATCTTGTTGTTCAAGGAACCACAGGCGAATCTGCCACGACTACGGCAGATGAGAAGAAACAAATTGTTTCAACAATTCAAACGAGCAATTCTCGCAATTTGCCTATCGTTTATGGATTGGGAGGAAACAATACCGAAAATCTTTTGAAGCAAATTAAAGAGACTGATTTTTCAGGCATCGATGCAATCTTGTCTGTTTGTCCCTATTATAATAAACCAAGTGCACGTGGCGTTATTGCCCACTATCAAGCCATAGCTGATGCTTGCCCAGTTCCCGTAATCATGTACAATATTCCAGGAAGAACGGGGATTAATATGTCGGCTGAGACAGTGTTAACTTTAGCGGAGCACAATAATATCATAGGCGTTAAAGAAGCATCTTGCATCATTGAGCAATGCATGGAAATTGCGTTTCACAAACCGGAAGACTTCTTATTGATTTCGGGTGATGACGTACAAGCTGTGCCTATTATTTCGATTGGTGGAGTAGGTGTTATGTCAGTCATTGCGAATGCATTTCCTCGTCAATTTACCGATATGATTCACGCAGCATTGGCAGGTGATTACAAAACAGCACAAAAAGCATTGGCTGCATTCTTAACCATTGATCCTTATTTATATGAAGAAGGTAATCCGGTAGGAGTTAAGAAAATTCTTGCATTGCAAGGAATGATTCAAGGACAGGTTCGTATGCCTTTAGCAGAAGGATCTGATGCACTTGGCAACAAGTTAAAAGAAATTATTACTCAAGTTAAATTATCCAACTAATGTTCGTACACGTAGTAAACTTTTGGTTAAAGAAGGGATTATCGCAAGAAGAAATCCAAAAATTTGAAGCAGGTGTTAGTTCACTTGCCGACGTAGATACAGTTGATGTATTCAGTGTAGGAAAACCTGCTAAAACAGATCGTCCAGTCATTGATCGTTCATACGATTATTGTTTATTAACCACTTTCGAAGA
>JAHEAY010000009.1 GCA_024642485.1 Cytophagaceae bacterium | reverse complement strand
CCCGTATACTTACGAGTTTGTTGTTCTTAATTCCGCGTGCATTATCTACAGGAGTAACCATTGCTGCCCCATCCATTATTTTGTCCACTTTATTAGGTTGGAATTTATCGTGGACCAATGCACTTACGGCAACGCTCGTAACTACTTATTGTATGTTGGGAGGTTCCAAAGCCATTTCATACACGCAAATGTTACAAATGTCGGTGGTGCTTGCTGGCATGTTCCTCGCAGCAGTCCTTATCATTCATCAATTACCTGAGGAAATCGGCGTGCATGAATCCCTACTTATTGCAGGGAAAATGGGTAAGATCAACTTGATCGACTGGAAATTCGACATCAATAACCGGTATAATATTTGGTCGGGAATCATAGGAGGTTTCTTCCTACAGCTTTCGTATTTTGGTACAGACCAAAGTCAAGTAGGCCGCTATCTTTCTGGCCAATCAGCCACCGCAAGCAAGAAAGGCCTATTATTGAACGGTTTCTTAAAAATCCCGATGCAATTCTTAATTCTGTTGGTGGGTATTTTCGTGTACATCTTTTATCAATTTCAAGAAGCTCCAATATTTTTCAATAAGAATTCGGAGCGATTATGGAGCCAACAAGCTAATTACAAGCAAGTTAATATCGAGCACCATCAGGTATTTGAGGCAAAAAAGCAGCAGGAAATTGAGCTGGTGCGGGCGATAAAATCGAATGATGTTTCTAAGACTCGCCTACTGCAAACATCCATTCAAGATTTACAAGGAAAGCAAAAGGAATTGAGAGGTCAGGCGGTGACCGAAATCAAAAAGTCGCACGCTGAATTCGAGGAGCAGGATACGAATTATGTCTTTTTACGATTTATTACGGACCATCTTCCTGTGGGAATTGTCGGCTTTTTAATCGCCATGATTTTGTTGGCCTCCATGGGTTCCATGGCCTCGGCTTTTGGTTCGCTTACATCCACGAGTATGGTGGACATTTACCAGCGTTTTATGCATACGGATGGATCGAACCAGCATTATTGGTGGGTTTCCAAATTGATTACACTGGGCTGGGGAATTTTATGTCTGATCGTAGCTCAATTTGCAGTCAATATGGGAAGCTTAATTGAGGTGGTGAATATCTTGGGATCTTGGTTTTACGGGACGATTTTGGGGGTATTTTTATGTGCCTTTTATTTGCCTAGGACTTCGGGGAATCAGGTATTTTGGGCAGCATTGGTTGCAGAAGCCCTCGTTATTTATGCCTGGTACATTGATTTGATGGCCTTTTTGTGGCTGAATGTATTGGGCTGTTTGTTAGTAATGACCTTCGCAGGCATCGCGAGCCTTATTCGTCCTTCAACAAAGACAGCGTAAACTTGACGGGGATTACCGGTTTTTCATCAAAGGATCGTTGTTTTTGTATCGAATCGATGACAGCTAAGCCCTTCGTAATCTTGCCAAAAACGACATATTGCTTGTAAAATCGGGCGGCTTGTTCCGTATTGGTGACAATGAAAAATTCCGTAGGAGAAGACGCTTTTTCCGGGTTACCTTCATCGTATCGTGCCATGGCAATCGTCCCGCGTTCAGGTTTCAGATGATCGGGATATTCCGCTGGAACTAAATAGGCCAAACGATCAGCAAACTCTCCCCCACCCTGCATGCCTATTTCATAGACATTCCGATAAAAATAGCGGTCGGTGAAATAACCCATCTTCACCAAGCGGACAAAATTAATGCGGTGTAAAGGGGTTTCTTTGGCGAGGGTGATTTCAAAATTCCCGAGGCGGGTTTCGCCTAAAATCTTCGTTTGGGGATATTCTTTTTCTTGAGCGCGTAAGGCTTTTTCCACTTGAGATGGATCAACGTTGTAATTGGGTTTACAGGCAATCAAGAACAAACAAAAAAATAAATACCGCATAACTAAGCTTTGGCAATCCTCCAAGGTTTGCCAAAGCTATAGGGAATTTGGGACAAAAAAAAGGGAGCCGAAGCTCCCTTTTTAAAATTATCAAGGAATTGATTAAGCATGCTTTGCTTTCTTTCCGAAGAAATACAAACCAGCAAATGCTACGATCAAAATCGATGGAAACAACACCATTTGTGCCATTGTCGCTTGACCAGCAGCTAATGCAACCGCATCACCAGTTAAAGTTTTTGAAGCTTCAGCTGTATTCGAATCCAACCACTTACCAATGATCGGCTGGAAAATCGATGTTGCAAACATTCCCATACCACCCATGATCGAAAGACCAAAAGCACCTGTTAACGGAATATTTTCAGCTACATACCCAATCATTGTTGGCCAGAAATAACATACACCTAATGCGAAAATAATTGCCGAGATATACACCATATTACCCGTTGCAGAGCTCATCAAATAAACACCGACTGCAGTCAAAATAGCTGATACTAAAAGTACTCCACCTGCATCCAATTTATGTACGATTGGACCAGCGAAATAACGACCCACGGCCATTAATCCCGTAACAATCGCTAAAATTATCATTGGACTTGCACCTGCTTGGCCCATGATAGGTCCAATCCATTGCTCTGGACCGAATTCAGAAATTGCAGTCAAGGCCATGCAAGCCAACATAAATAAATACAAAGGAGAAAGCATTGCTTTGAAGTTTTCACCTGTCGAAGCACCACCTTCCACTTTTGCTGCAGGGAACGCTTGACCGAAGAATAAATACGCATAGATAACCGCAGGAACTAAAATAGCTGCGATTTGCAATTGCCAGCCCATGTTAGCACCTGTCATATATTGTGATAAAAGTGTTGCAATTACGATACCACCTGGAAACCACATGTGGAAACGGTTCAACATTTTTGTCTTCTCTTTACCTTCAAACATATCCGAAATCATCGGATTACAAGCTGCTTCCACGGTTCCATTACCAAAACCAACAAAGAATGTTGATAATAATAAAGACCAGAAACCACCAGCAAAAATAGTCATCACTAAACCGATAACATGTGTAAAGAATGCAACCCAAATAATTTTCTTAGGTCCTAAGACATTGTACAAAGGCCCTCCAATGATCATGGCGATAGGGAAACCTAAAAACGCCATTTGGTTCACGTAGCCTAATTGTTCGTTGTCCAATTGAAAGTCGACACCCAATTGAGTTAAAACCCCAGCGCGGATTCCAAAAGCCATGGAAGTCGTGATGAGTGCAAAACAGGACGCCAAAAATAAACGATTGGCATTAACAGTTTGATTCATAATAGATTAGTTTTAGTTAAATGTTTAGAGAATTAGTAATCTTAAAAAAATTAAATTCAACATTGGAAAAATCGTACCAAAAAAACGAAAAGATTTTTGAATTCCACCGACAAACCCGATTTATTTTGAAAATTTTTCAAAAATCTGAGCCCTTTAAAGGGTAATTTAATCAAATTAAGCCCTATTTTTGTAACAATCTAAATCTATCAATATATGATCCAAGGTGGAACGTCCACAACCGCAGCGAGTCGGCGAGGAAGAAAATTAAAAATGGGCATGATCGGTGGTAGCACCGAAGCCTTTATCGGAGCCGTTCACCGCAGGGGTGCTCAATTAGACGGCGAAATTGAATTAGTTTGTGGGGCATTCAGCTCCAATCCCGAAAAATCCAAAGCAACAGGCGAAGCCTTATATCTTCCAGAGAACCGCGTTTATGGTTCTTACGAGGAGATGATTCTCAAGGAAAAAGAACTTCCTGAAGGCGAACGCATGGATTTCGTTTCGATTGTTACGCCCAATCACGTGCATTTCCCGGCTGCTAAAATGGCTTTGGAAAATGGATTTCATGTCGTTTGCGATAAGCCAGCTACATTGAATTTAGCCGAGGCAAAAGAATTGAAAAAAATCATCGAAAAATCAGGAATGATTTTCGCGTTGACACATAATTATACAGCTTACCCGATGGTTAAGGAGGCGAAACACCTCGTAGATTCGGGCCAATTAGGCGAAATTCGCAAGATTATTGTGGAGTATCCGCAAGGTTGGTTAATCGACTTGGTGGAAGCTACCGGCCAAAAACAAGCTGCATGGCGTACCGACCCAGAGCGTTGTGGAGCCGCTGGAGCGATTGGAGATATCGGAACCCATTGCGAGAATTTAATTGAATACATCACGGGATTGCACATCACTGAACTTTGTGCGGATTTGACGATTTTCGTTGAAGGCCGCTTATTGGATGATGATGGCAATATCTTGTTACATTATAATAATGGTGCGAAAGGTGTTCTACATTGCTCACAAATCTGCAATGGCGAAGAAAATGACTTCAATTTCCGAATCTATGGAAGCAAAGCAGGCATTACTTGGCATCAAATGGAACCCAATACCTTGACTTTCCGAACACGTGATGATGGTGCGAGAACGATTCGTACGGCTGTTGGAAATTTATCAGCGGCAACAAATGCACACTCCCGCCAACCAGCTGGACACCCAGAAGGCTATGTGGAGACATTCGCGAATATTTACCGCAACTTCGCTTTTGCAGTACGCGCGCGCTGGGCAGGAAAACCACAAGATCCGATGTATGATTTCCCAGGCATAGACGAGGGAATTATGGGGATGGCATTCATTGAGAACGTGGTTCGTTCAGCCAAAGACAACCAAAATAAATGGACAAAATTCGAAATTTAATAGATCATGACTAAAATTAAAGTAGGTATCGTAGGTACCGGATTTATCGGACCCGCACACATCGAAGCGCTTCGTCGCTTACCTAACATCGACGTTGCTGCATTGTGTGAAGTAAACATCGAGTTGGCAGAAGCCAAAGCAAAACAATTGGGCATCGGCCGTTGGTACACTTTCGAAGACTTATTAAAACAAGAAGACATTCAATGTGTGCACATTTGTACACCAAACTTCTTGCACTACTCGCAATCTAAAGCCGCTTTATTAGCTGGCAAGCACGTGGTTTGTGAGAAACCTTTGGCTAAAGATTTACATGAGGCTGAAGAATTAGTAGAATTAGCAGCGAAAACAGGTTTAGTGAATGCGGTTCACTTCAACTTGCGTTATTATCCTTTGGTACGTCAAATGAAAACCATGCGCGAGAAAGGCGATTTGGGTGAAATTTATTCGATCATGGGTAGCTATTTGCAAGATTGGTTGTTCTACAACACGGATTACAACTGGCGTTTAGAACCCGATAAATCAGGAGATTCTCGTGCGATTGCCGATATCGGATCTCACTTATTGGATGTCATTGAATACATCACAGGGTTGAAAACGGTGGAAGTAATGGCAGATTTCAACACCGTTCATAAGGTTCGTAAAAAGCCTTTGAAGCCAGTAGAAACCTATTCAGGCAAAATGTTGCAACCGGAAGATTATGCGGATGTACATATTAACACGGAAGATCATGCGAACGTATTATTGCGTTTCGACAATGGAAACCGCGGTTGTGTAACGGTCTCGCAGGTTTCAGCGGGCCGTAAAAACCAATTGAAATTAGAGATTTCGGGCTCGAACAAAACGTTTGCTTTCAACTCGGAGGCGCCAAATGAAATTTGGATTGGTAACCGTGATCAAGCGAACCAAGTCTTGATGCGTGATCCATCTTTGGCATATCCAGAAGCATCTGCCTTAATGACATTCCCAGGAGGTCACAACGAAGGATTCTCAGATACATCGAAGCAATTATTCAAGGAAGTTTACGCGGCAGTTGAGGCAGGTAAGCAACCAGAAAATCCTAAGTTCCCTACTTTTGCCGACGGATACCGCGAGTTATTGATTTGCGAGCGCATCTTGGATTCGACACGTGCACAAAAGTGGGTTAAAATCTAAACCATTAACAATATGAATACGATCAAAGGGCCAGCGATATTTTTGGCACAATTTATGGGGGATGAAGCTCCCTTCAATTCCTTAGATAGCATCACGACGTGGGTGGCATCTTTGGGATACAAAGGCGTGCAAATTCCATCATGGGATTCACGTTGCATCGATTTGCAAAAAGCGGCAGAATCTAAGACCTATTGCGATGAAATCGTGGGAATGCTAGCTGCCAAAGGCTTACAAATCACGGAATTATCCACACACTTACAAGGACAATTAGTTGCTGTTAATCCAGCATACGATTTAGGATTCGACGGTTTTGCACCGGATTCTGTCAAAGGAAATCCAAAGGCGCGTACGGAATGGGCGGTCCAACAATTGAAATATGCAGCTAAGGCTTCTCAAAACTTGGGATTGAATGCACATGCGACATTCTCAGGAGCATTGATGTGGCATACAGTTTATCCATGGCCTCAACGTCCTGCAGGATTAGTAGAGCAAGGATTTAAGGAATTAGGTCGCCGTTGGTTACCAATTTTGAATACATTTGACGAGTGCGGCGTAGATTTATGTTATGAGATTCACCCAGGTGAAGACTTGCATGATGGCGTGACATTTGAGATGTTTTTGGATGAGGTAAAAGGCCACAAGCGTGCCAACTTGTTGTATGACCCATCGCATTTTGTGTTACAGGCTTTGGACTATAAGCAATACATTGATTTTTACCACGAGCGTATCAAAATGTTCCACGTTAAAGATGCGGAATTTAACCCAACAGGTAAGCAAGGCGTTTATGGTGGTTACCAATCTTGGATCAACCGAGCGGGACGTTTCCGTTCGTTAGGTGATGGCCAAGTGGATTTCAAGAGCATCTTCTCGAAATTAACGCAATACGGCTATGACGGTTGGGCTGTGTTAGAATGGGAATGCTGCATCAAGGATCCGGTTCAAGGAGCGACAGAAGGAGCACCATTTATCGCGAGCCATATCATTAAGGCAACGGAAAAAGTGTTCGATGATTTCGCAGGAACAGGAGCCGACGAAGAGCTGAATAAGAAGATTCTAGGCATATAGTCTAAAATCGAATTATTTGAAATACAAACAAAAACCCCTTATTCGAACGGATAAGGGGTTTTTTGATGCCTGAAAATAAAAAAAAGCGTAACGCTACCGGGGTTTTTAACCCCGGCAGCGTTTACCCCCACCCCTAATTTTCCGAAAAAACATAAATAAACCAAGCCGCTGAACACAATACCACATTCTTGATAATGTATTGCCCCGTCAGTGTCAAGGCAAAAAAGGACTGCCAGGTTTCATTGGGTAAAAACAAAACGGGCAAGAAAGTCGTGAACAAATGCCCCATCATGATCCAAAATGCCCATTTGCTAATGCGTGGAAATAACCACAACAAGCCAATGGCACTTTCAGCAAGTCCTAGCAAAAACAAGAATTGCTGGATATTCATATAGGGTGATAAAGTAATATCAAACAGCTTTGTCACCAGACCCTCTGCCGGGGACATTCCGAAAATCTTAAGTGATCCAAACCATATATACACCATCGCAATCAT
Source organism: Cytophagaceae bacterium (assembly GCA_024642485.1). Lineage (GTDB taxonomy): Bacteria > Bacteroidota > Bacteroidia > Cytophagales > Spirosomataceae > Aquirufa. The sequence goes on along the minus strand of JAHEAY010000009.1, from coordinate 32,014 downwards.
CGCGCGATTCATCCATGCCGCTGCAACAAGTGCATGAAATCTATTTTTACTTATCGTTACCATAACTTTTATGTTTTAAGAAAACCAACTTATTGTGCCCCATCCGCATTGGCGCGCTTCACAGCAAAATCACCAATCAATCTACCATGTTGGCCTCCCATCGTACAATCGATTCTGAAGTGAATCAACCCATATACCCTTGAATCCGATGCCTCTTGCGCATAACCATAGTATTTAGCCGAGTTCTCCGGAAAAAATGAGCTTAATACCGTCGCGGCCGCATAAGAAAACGTCGAGTGACCCGAGGTGTAACTCGGGAAGTTGGGAAGTCCAACGGAGGTTTTTAAGCCAAATTGTTGAGGACGCGGGCTGTAGTAATAGTATTTTGTTTCCCAACAAGCAATGCCGGCATCCATCAAGGCTGAACCTACATACGCAAGCATACGGGCCATACGCAATTCCGAATATTTGGCGGCAACCCCAGCATCACACGCATAACGATGCCAGTGCCCAGGAGGAGTGTAGGAACCAGGACCATCCGCCCAGTAGTTGGCAATCGCTGCCTGCTCACGCGTTTGATTCTTTTGAATATCATTCAATTCAGCCAAATCTTTCTTAAACTCAACCGAGTTTTCCAAATACGGTATAGACGGACGAATAGACTCCAAAGTCTTGCGATCAAAATTAATTGTACTCACCGCTCCATAATTCGGTAACATAGGCGGACGAACAGGTATTTCCTGGCTTTTCCATGGATTCACAAAACCCAAAGATGTTGAGCGTGCAATTAAATCGGGTACTATCGCCTGATTATTAGCTGTACTCATTCCATCTGTTTTGGCGCGCGCCATCACTTTGGTAGCAACCCCAGCACCTAAAGCAGCCCCAGCATCCACATCACTTCCTACATTTTTGGCAGCCCAAATCACAGAATTCTTTGCCTCTGCTAATTTTTCTTTCAAAAAAGGACCCTCGCCAGGAAACATCGCCAACAAAATAACATAACTCGCTTGGGCCACCACCGCTTCTTCTGAAGGATATGCAGGTACACCCGTTGCAGGCAACAAAGGTTTTATGGTGGCATCGATTTCATATGGTGCTTTGCGGTTGTATTGATATTTATACTTCCAAGCCGCCACTAAGGCATCATATTGGGCAATACTCAAATAAGCCAAAGCACGCGCCGTATAGGGAGGATTGGCAAATGGAAACTTAGGATCTGCCAAAGGATCCGCAGCATTCGGTACAGGATAAACACCCGCCGCATTCGATGCAGGCGGAACATTGTAACGTGCCGCTAATTCCCGACCAATCTCATTCCAGCGAAGAACCGCTCCTGCGCCCCAGTAATCAATAGCCTTTTTTTGTGCGGCCGTCAATCCTGGAATGACAATCGTTTTCAAGGAATCAATTTCCTTTAAATAAGCAGCGTCAGTCGCCAACTTAGGCACTGCAATGGCAATATCCGTAGGCGAAGCCAAAATAAAAGGCTTCCAAGATCCTCCATTCACATCGACTTTTGATGGAGAATAAACTTTATATAAGGTATCATCCACTTCCTTGCTACAAGAAAGCAATGTGAAAAACGCTATTATGCTATATAAATATTTCATCGAATTATAAGTTAAATTGATACAACAAGCCTAATGAAAGTCCTAAACTTTGACCCACGTTTTGGCCATCCACGACATAACTCATTCTGGCATTAACACCAATGTTTTTCGGCTGGTATTTCCCATAAACTCCCACCGTTGTCATCGTCATATCATTGGTCATAAAAGGCATATCGTTCCTGCGGATATCGTCACCCTTGGTACATGAAAAAGTCTCTGCAAACAATTCTAATTGATTGTCTTTCTTCAAATATCCAATGCGCAAAGCAGCATCAAATGCATCCGGAACCGCTACCTGATTCGTTTGGTACATTTTACCACCACTTAAATAGGCATCACGATCAGCTTTGACATTTGAACGCATTTGATAGGCAATCGATCCATTTAGATATAAATGCTTTGGTAAATCATAAGTGATCATTCCACGGGTAATCAAGGATTTAGCTCCCAAACCAATCGACATCGGCATGAAATCAGGTACATAATTTGATATAGGTGTACTAAAACCTATGACCCCATGCAAACTTAGTCCGTGTGTTGAATAAGCTTTGGCTTTCAACCAAATAGAGGCATCCTGAAAACCTTTTTGACCCAGTAAATTACCTTGCGACGCATTCGTACGCACATACGGAACTACCGCGATCACATTAATTTTCTTCGTAATCCCGTAAGCTAACATCGCCGTCATCGATTCTGTCGTCAAGCGACCGATGTTCTGATTCTCCCGAAACAATTGATTTTCCCAGTAATTCGTCCAGGACGAATTTCCATAAATCAATGCTACACAAGCTAATTTTTTATTCATGTAAATGCCATCATGCGGCATTTGGCCCTTGGCAACAGGCAGAACAAAACAAAATGCCAATAAAAGTATAATAAGGTATTTCATAAGACGATTAGAAACGATGAGTTAAAGTCGCCGAAATAAAGTAATCCGCAAATGCAGCATCTCCATGCTTGCCTGTTACCCAATCATTCGCACTCTTAATACGATTACGTTGTGTAGCTACTGGTACAGAAACAAATAACGTATTCTTTGCCGTTGAATAACTCAAACCTGGTTCTACTGAGAAAATAAAACCCGGACGACGAAAGCCATCACTTCCTCCAATCAAATCATAAGCAGGAATCCCTTCAATACGAGCACCCAATGACGCGCCAATTCCCGCTTTGGCAGAAACGATGTAGTTCAATCCTAAACGACCTGCATACTGATCAGCTACCGACATGTAATGAACCATTTCATCCGTTACTGCTTTATCCGGCGCTACGTTAGAAGCCGTATTTACGTTCTGTGGATTCGACATATAAAATCCATTGTAATACAAAGAAGTACGATTAAAAAGTTGTTGGTAACCCTGAACTTCTAAATTAATACCTACTCCCCCATCACCTAATTGAATAGATTGATCCACGGCTTTTGTAATTGTATAATCCGTTCCATCCGATTTACGACGGTGAAATTGATCTTGAACATTCCAATCACCCGTTGGCAATTTAATTCCCAATCCTAGTGAAAAATTCCCTTTCATGTGTTTGATTGGATCCAACATCCAATAAGACGCTGTGATACGCGCATCACCGATTCCATTGGCTTTTGTATTAAAACGCTTTTGTTCAGGGTTTCCTGAAACGGCATTTCCATAATGCTCATACATGGATGAACGATCATTGAAGGCAAGGGGTAAATTCAACGCTACTGATAAGCGATCAGTAATTGAATACGTCACACCAAAATCGAAACCTTGTTGGTCATTAATCACATTCGTTCCAGCCGCCTCACGTGATGGTTGATAATCAGCCCCAACAAAATGCTTGAAAGAGTGAAGGCTACGAAAGCCCATGGAAACTTGCCATTGGCCAGGATGCATCATGGAATTTGAGTTTGCTCCAGTTCCTACTGAACAACTCATGTGACGAACAGCGACACAACCTTGACCTAATACAACAGATGAGATTACTCCTACGAATAGAAGTGATAATATAATTTTTTTCATTTTGCTTAAATTTTGAAATACATGTACGTTTCCCTTTGATAAAATTATCAAGGGTAAATAATCGAGTATCGAGAAAATTTAAGCTTGCCGTGGAGGCGAAAAGAAATCGGCAGAAAATGCCAACGTAGGTAATGTTTCGTGAGATGGCGCTTGCTGAGTCGAAGGCCATTCCATAATGTAAAGAACCCATGCAGACGCATGCGCACAATATTCTTTTACAAGGGTATTAATCAATTTAGATTTAGCAGGAGCTTTTTCTGGTTGGTCCGACATGTGTTCATTCACCTGTGCCGCCAAATCAAAGAAACGATCACGGGCATTTTGATCCGCAACCAACGTTGTAACGATTTTTCCATCAATGACCTGTTGGTCCTTCATTTGGTAAAAATTATCTCCTTGACGAATCTCTCCGGAAACGGCTTGTGGAGCATCCCAATCTGTTTGATAGGGCAAAGAGATGGGCATTTCAACTACAATTGTTTCCCCAGATTCAAATGTATTCGTATCCTGCGCCATAAAGCGCAATGCAAATCCACCTGCCTGATACAGGAGAACGAATAATAGCATTATGGAGAGGATTCTTTTCATTTTAATCGGACGAAAATACGCTATTTTTCGATAACGGTCCCCAATTCCTGTGAAATATTTTTCTGGATTTCCTTTAAATGAATGAATTCAAGCAATAAATCATTCATTTCATTCGGATCACCTACGTATTGATCCATGCGTTCCATGACATCTTTAATATGCTGATCATTGTAAACCTTACGCAAACGCAAAATATTCTTGTATGCGAAATCTTCTAATAGCTCCTCATCCTTCTTCACTTTAATCTCATGTCGATCACGCCAAACGGTCGACAAAACATGTTTATCAGACGAAGCATCAATAGCAAATCGTTGAACATCTTCTTCCGGGTGATGCAGGTAAAAAGATGGCTCTGGGATAATGCCGCGGCCAAATTCCGTGCGACATGTATCCATGATGCCTTTGAATAATGGTGTTTGAAAATGCACCTCCTCTAATTCATGTAACAGATATTGTAATAAGCTCACACCAGGCGCTTTTTCAGGACTTATTTCCAAATGGCCATAATTGACCAATAATCGCATACATTCCAATTCTTGGTAATAAGCCAAATTTTGAACTTCCACCGGTGCATCGACCTCAGGACCTGGCTCAAACAAAGCTTGCAACTCCGCTTCATTCTGTGGTGAAAGCGTTGGCATCGATTTTTGTTGCACTTTCTTCAAATGCAACTTATTCATTTCTGCCAAGAGCACATCCTCCTCCAAACGCATCAATTGCGAGGTCTTTTGGATAAACAAGCTCCGTTGGATGGCATCCGGTATCTTTGAGATACTTTGCACCATTTCCTTAATCAATTCGGATTTCTTGAAGGGATCATCCCCTGCTTCCTTCATGAATAGATTCGCTTGGAACGAGATAACATCCCGTGCTTCTTTTTGAATGTATTCAATAAATGCCTCACTTCCGATGGAACGCACAAACGAATCAGGATCCTGCCCTTCTGGGAAGACAACCAAATTCACTTGTAAACCTTCTTCTAATATCAAATCCATTCCACGCAATGCCGCTTTGATCCCTGCGGAATCTCCATCATACAAGACCGTGACGTGGTTGGTAAATCGGCCGATCAACTTAATCTGCTCAATTGTCAAAGAAGTACCCGAAGAGGCCACCACGTTTTTAATTCCCGCTTGATGCAAGGAAATCACATCGGTATATCCTTCTACGAGGTAACAAACATCTTTTTGTCGGATTTCATTTTTTGCCTGCGCGATGCCATAAAGGGTCGCCGACTTATGATATACAACGGTTTCGGGCGAGTTGAGGTATTTGGCTTGATTCTTCGCATCCGATTTTAGAATACGTGCACCAAAGGCAATAACCTTGCCGGCTACACTGTGAATGGGAAAAATAACGCGATTACGGAAACGATCATATACTTTTCCTTCATCGTTTTTATTCGTCACTAAACCTGCTTTCTCGATGATATCTTGACTGAAACCATGCTTAAGCGCCGTTTTCAAAAAGACATCCCAGCCTTCCGGGCTATAGCCTAAATCAAAGGCTTGGATCGTTGCGTCTGAGAAACCCCGCTCTTTAAAATATGGCAAAGCAATGGACTTCCCTTCGTCGGATTCCGTTAATTGTTTCTTGAAAAATTCTTTGGCATATTCTAAGATGATCAACAAACTCTCCCGCTCATTTTGGCGAAGGAGTTGGTCGTCCGTCATCTCCTCTTCCTGAATGTCGATGCCGTATTTTTTGGCTAAATGACGCAAGGCTTCGCCGTAGCCTAAGCCTTCGATATCCATGATAAAACGAACCGAATCACCCGCCTTACCACAACCAAAACATTTGTAAATACCTTTACTAGGTGAAATAGAAAAAGAAGGTGTCTTCTCTCCATGAAATGGGCAACAAGCCCAATAATTAGCCCCTTTTTTCTTTACTGTTACATAATCCCCAATCACGTCTGCCACGGCAGCCGTTTGCTTTATTCGCTCGACGGTTTCGGGATCAATACGCATATTACAATAATAAACCGGCTAATGTTGCTGATAAATACGAAGCTAAAGTTCCTGCAATCAAGGCTTTGAAACCTAATTTTGCCAAATCGGAACGACGTGTTGGCGCTAATTCACCAATCCCTCCAATTTGAATGGCCACAGAAGAAAAGTTGGCAAAACCACACAAAGCAAAACTAGTAATGGCAATCGTCTTCGGATCTAATGTTGCTTTCAAATGCACCATATCTAAGTATGCGACAAACTCATTCACAACCATTTTTTTACCCATCAAAGCTCCCGCCACTTCTACATCCTGAGCAGGAACACCCATTGCAAAAGCGAATACGGAAAATACCTTTCCTAAAATCAAATTCATGGAAAGGGATGGCATGTTGATCCAAGAACCAATGTGACCCAAACCTAAATCGACCAATGCAATTAAGGCAATAAAACCAATCAACATCGCAATCACATTCAAACCTACTTTCAAGCCTTCACTAGCTCCCGCTGCGATTGCATCCACTAAATTCGCATGTGTTTTGATGATGTCCATTTTAACCATTCCTTCGGTCTCCGACTTCTCTGTTTCAGGGAACATGATTTTTGAAATCACCAAAGCACCCGGCGCAGCCATTAAACTCGCGGCTAATAAATAAGCGGCTGGAACTCCTAAGGAAATATAAACGGCCATAACACCCCCTGCGATACAAGCGAAAGAACCTGTCATGGATGCCATCAACTCCGAATTCGTCATGTTTTTCAAATAAGGCTTAATCATGATTTGAGCCTCAACTTGACCTACGAAGGTCGAAGCTACATTGGATAAAGCCTCAGCTCCACTCACCCCCATCAACCAGTGAACACCCTTTCCCATCGTGGATACAACACGCTGAAGCACGCCCATGTGATAAAACATATTCACAAGAACAGCTACAAAAATGATGGTTGGGACAACTTTAAAGAAGAAAATATAATCATTGCCTGCTCCAAAAGCCTGTGACATCAATTTACGATCAACCAAAGATCCAAAAACAAATTGAGCCCCTTTATCTGCCTGACCTAATAAGGTATTAATCGAATCGCCTAACCATTGGAAAGTTGCTTGGCCGACTTCCGTTTTCAAGATAAAAACGGCTAAGCCTACTTGTATTAATAGCCCCACACCTACAGTACGGTAATTAATTGCCTTGCGGTTATTGGACATTAAAAAAGAAACGCCTAAAATCAAGACAATCCCCAGTAAGCCTGTAAATCTTTCCATTCGTTTGTTGTTGGTGTAAATTAGTTTTCAGTTTGCGTCAAATTGACGGTATATTTTTCAAAGGTAAGCTGTTCAATCAAATCTTCCTCGGTAATTTCATAAAATGCTTGGTGAATATTAAATGGCTCACTACTTTCTACCTTCCAATAATTCCCATCTTCCTGCATTTCATAGGAGTTCACGGTATCTCGCAAATTCCAGTCTAAAATGGTAATTGCCATGTTCTTAGCACGTGGATTCACCATTTCAAAAAGGGATTCTATCCGACGGTCAAAGCTTCGCACCATCACGTCCGCCGAACCACCATAAACTTTAGGTTCACCGCCTCGATGGAAATAATATAGACGTGTATGCTCCAAATAATTCCCTACGATCGATTTGATGTAAATATTATCCGACAATCCCGAACGTTGCGGACGAATGCAGCAAATTCCACGAATAATCAATAATACAGGCACACCCGCTTTGGAAGCTTTATAGAGTGCTTCCATCGTTTCTAAATCTTGTAAGGAATTGATTTTCCAACAAATACCTGCCGAAATACCTTGCTTATGATTTTCAATTTCCTCTTCGATCATTTCGATGAGACGGTTACGCATATCGCGCGGAGCCGTAATTAAATGTTCATAATGCGTAGGCATCGAATGCCCCGTAATTACATTGAAAAACTCCGAGATATCTTGCGTAATCCGCGAATCCGTCGTCAGTAAGCCTAAATCGGTATAAAGTTTCGCCGTATCTTCATTGTAATTACCAGATGATAAATGGGCATAACTCATGACATGAGATCCTTCATTTCGAATAACCTGTAGTAATTTGGTATGCGTTTTTAAACCCGGAATTCCGTAAATCACAAAACAACCTGCTTTTTGTAAACGTGTCGCCTCCCGAATATTATTCTCCTCATCAAAGCGCGCTTTTACTTCAAACAACACGGAAACGTGCTTCCCTTGTTCAGCGGCACGTAATAATGCAGAAGCAATCCGAGAATTTTTTGAAATACGATAGAGCGTAATTTTGATAGCCAAAACATTAGGATCATCAGCTGCTTGTTCCAATAACTGAATAACCGGTTCAAAATTATTGTATGGGTGATGCAAGAGGATATCCCCGCGCTTCATCGTCTCAAAAATATCACTTATGTGAATCGATTTCAGTCCCAAAGGAGGAACCACAGCCGGATTCGCAGCGACTTTCGATTTAAACTCAGGGTGTTTAAGTATTTGCCAAAATGCCGTAAAATCAAGTATGGATTTCTTGATAAAGATATCAGCTAGCTCTAAATTCCAGCGTTTCAACATTTCACTTAAAAGAAAATCTGAATGATTTTCCTCCACCTCAACACGAGTTACACGCCCTAAACGACGATCCTTAATTTTCTTTTTGATCTCATCCACAAAATCCGTTTCCGCATCTTCATGTTCCACCACATCGAAATCTCCATTTCGCGTAATACGGAACAAGGTCGTCGACTCGATTTCAACATTCCGATAAAGAACTTGTAAATAATGACGAATAATTTGCTCAATGGGTAAAAACAAGACTTTATCATCACGCTCAATCACATATAAACGCGTCAAATTCAAAGGTATCTGAACAAACGAAATCTTGCGATCCTTTTCATATTTGCCTTTGGCATTTTTCTTATCAGCAATTCCGACCGTAACGACACCAAAAATGAGCGTTTTGGCTAATAAACTAGGGAATGTATGCGTATGGTCAAAAACCATGGGGGTCAACATCGGGTAGATTGTCCGATGAAAATAAGCCTCCGCATCTGCTAATTCGTCGGCCGACAAATCATCTAATGTAGCCAACATCAATCCATTATCCGGAAACAAAGGCAGAATTTCTTCGATGAAGAGTCGGTGTTTTTCTTGACTGAATTCTTGTGCAGATGCAATTAATGTTTGCTTGAAAGGCACTTCACGTAACCCAGAATAATCTGTGCGTTCTTTCCCGAAATCGATGTAATTATACAATGAACCAATACGAATCGTAAAGAATTCATCGAGATTAGAAGCGGTAATCGCCAAGAACTTCAATCGGTCGAAAAGACTTTTCTCTGTATCTCTCGCTTGATCCAAAACCCGCTCATCGAACTTCAACCACGATAAATCCCGTGAAATAAATCGGGCTTTAGCAATGGTATCCTGCGCCTTTTGCATGGACTTTTCCACCTTGCGCTTTGCTTCACGAGGTGCCATCAAATTAATCTTCCAATTCTTGGGTTGTAGGAACGACAAAAGATTCCCCTGAGAGGAATCTTCTGTTTCGTTAATAATTTGATCTAATTTTGAATCACTCATGATTAGGCTTCTGGAATTTGGTTTTTGATCGCTTCATAATCAGAACCTAGGCGCCCCATTTCAGTGGCCAAGAATTTCTGAAGCTCCAAATTAAATATTCGTTTATCAGCTTCTGTTAAGGAATCGTAAAGATCTTTCAACTCTTGATTGATCTGTTGTTTTTCCTCCGCAGTGCTTGCGTGAATGCCACGCAAATGATAGGCTTTAAAATCAACCTCCATCGGACTAAACGTCTACTTTCGCGTATTTCGCATTCTTCTCAATAAAATCACGACGTGGTGCTACTTCATCACCCATCAACATGGAGAATAACAAATCTGCTTCAATGGCTGAATCTACTGTTACTTGCTTCAGTGTACGAGACTCTGGATTCATCGTAGTTTCCCACAATTGCTCCGCATTCATCTCTCCAAGACCCTTATAACGCTGAACGCCTACACTCTCTTCTTTCCCTCCTCCAGCTAATTCTTGAATCGCAAGCGTACGTTGATCTTCTGTCCAAACGTAACGAACTTGTTGGCCTTTCTTCACTTGATACAACGGTGGTTGTGCAATGTAAATACATCCACGATCCACTAATTCACGCATGTAACGGAAGAAGAAAGTTAAAATCAAGGTACGAATGTGACTACCGTCAACGTCCGCATCGGTCATGATGATTACCTTGTGATAACGTAATTTATCCATGTTCAAGGCACGCTCGTCTCCATCTTTTCCAAAGGAAACGCCCAATGCTGTAATCATGTTTTTAATCTCTTCGTTTTCGTAAATGCGATATTCTTGCGCTTTCTCTACGTTCAAAATCTTACCACGCAAAGGCAAAATCGCTTGGAATGCACGGTTACGGCCTTGTTTCGCTGTTCCACCTGCTGAGTCCCCTTCGACTAAGTAAATCTCACATGTTTCAGGATCCGAATCTGAGCAATCGGCCAATTTACCTGGCAATGAGTTAGAACCCAACACCGTTTTACGTTGAACCATTTCACGCGCCTTACGGGCTGCATGACGTGCTTGCGCTGCCAAGATTACCTTTGCAACAATTTGACGTGCTTCTTTTGGATGCTCTTCTAACCAAGACTCCAACATATCCGACATCGCTGCCGAAACCGCACCAGAAACTTCACCATTACCTAATTTGGTTTTGGTCTGTCCTTCAAATTGCGGCTCAGCCACTTTCACCGAAATAACGGCTGTCAATCCTTCACGGAAATCATCCCCCGCGATATCAATCTTCAATTTCTCTAATGCACCCGACTTATCCGCATAGTTCTTCAACGTACGCGTCAAAGCACCACGGAAACCCGCAACGTGGGTACCGCCTTCAATGGTATTAATGTTATTCACATAGGAAACTACGTTTTCCGTGTAAGACGTATTGTACATCATCGCCACTTGAACCGGAACCCCGTTCTTATCACCTTCCATGTAGATAGGCTCTGTCAACAAAGGCTCACGAGTAGAATCCAAGAATGTTACAAACTCACGTAAACCACCTTCAGAGAAAAACTCTTCCGTACGTGCATTGCCTTCTTCATCTAATTCACGTAAATCCGTCAATTGAACACGAATACCCGCGTTCAAGAATGACAATTCGCGCAAACGACCCGCTACTGTATCGTATTTATATTCTGTTACCGTAAAAATGGTTTCATCTGGCTTAAACAATACCGATGTTCCTGTACGATCTGTGTCCCCCACTTCCTTAACTGGATATTGCGGAACACCAATTTTATATTCTTGTTGGAAAATCTTTCCCTCACGATGAACCGTCACCTTCAAATCTGTCGACAAGGCGTTCACACAGGAAACCCCCACACCGTGAAGACCCCCAGAAACTTTGTAAGTATCTTTATCAAACTTACCTCCGGCGTGAAGTACCGTCATTACAACCTCTAGCGCAGAGCGTTTCTCTTTGGTGTGCATACCAGTAGGAATACCCCGACCGTTATCTTCAACCAAAATCGAATTGTCCGTATTGATCGTCACTTTAATTTTATCACAATGCCCAGCAAGCGCCTCATCGATTGAGTTATCGACAACCTCCCAAATCAAGTGATGAAGACCTTTAAATCCTGTATCACCAATGTACATGGAAGGACGCTTACGAACCGCCTCTAATCCCTCTAAAACCTGAATATTATCTGCACCATAATTTGCCCGATCTTGAGCTGATGTATCTTGTGCTTCTGACATAATGTAATTTAAATGAGTTGAACGAGCGCATTGCTTTGCCCGATTTTAATTGTTGAATCCTAGCCTTAAAAATATAAATTTTTGCCGAATAATCCTAATGCTTAAAGTGGCGAATTCCAGTCATCACCATGGCGATATCATTCGCATCACAATAGGCAATTGAATCCTGGTCTTTAATCGAACCACCGGGCTGCGTAACCGCAACAATCCCCGCATTTCCTGCAATCTCCACACAATCTGGGAATGGGAAAAATGCATCGGATGCCATCACCGCTCCATTCAAATCAAAACCGAATTCTTTCGCTTTATCAATTGCCTGCTTCAATGCATCCACGCGTGAGGTTTGACCTACACCTGACGCTAATAACTGACCATCATTCGCTAATACAATCGTATTCGATTTCGTATGCTTACAGATCTTTAAAGCAAATGCCAAAGCACGCTTTTGCTCTTCCGTAGGAACGCGTTTTGTCACCGTTTTGAAATCGGCCACACCTTCCATCACTAAATCTTTATCTTGCTCCAATACACCGTTCAATAAAGTCTTGAACATTTTCTTTGGAAACTCAACCGCATTACGCTTCAATAAAATTCGATTCTTTTTCGTTTTCAAAATCTCCAAAGCCTCCTCAGTAAACGACGGTGCGATCAAGATCTCACAGAATAAAGGATTAATCGACTCTGCCGCTGCTTTATCAACTTCATTATTCGTTGCCAAAACGCCACCAAATGCCGAAACAGGATCACAAGACAATGCCTTATCATAAGCCTCTTTCACCGTTTGACCCGTAGCAACTCCACAGGCATTCATGTGTTTAATGATCACGAAAGCCGTTTCATCAAATTCATCTAACAAGGTAATGCAAGCATCTACGTCAACTAAATTGTTGTAAGACAATTCTTTGCCATGTAATTTATCGAACAAGGCCGACAAATCTCCGTAGAAAGTACCATGTTGGTGAGGGTTTTCTCCATAACGCAAACCATTCGCAGGTAAGCTTGTATAATTAGCCAAATCAGCCATTTCACCTGCAAAATAGCGTTGGATTGCTCCATCGTAATGCGATGAAACAGCAAATGCTTTTTGAGCAAAGCTTCTACGTTCTGCTAAAGTTGTTGAAGTCGTACCATGTGCAGCAAAAATCGCTGAAACCTCCGCGTATTGATCACGTGAAGAAACGATTAGCACATCGTTGAAGTTTTTGGCACCACCACGAATCAAGGAAATACCCCCGATATCAATTTTCTCAATAATATCTTCATCTGAAGCACCTGATGCCACAGTTTCTTCAAACGGATATAAATCCACCATCACTAAATCCAACGCTGGAATATCGTATTGTTTGGCAACTTCCACGTCGGAAGCCAAATCACGACGATGTAAAATACCTCCAAAAACCTTCGGATGCAAGGTTTTTACACGACCACCAAAGATGGAAGGATAACCCGTTAAATCCTCCACAGCAATCACAGGAATACCTAATTCTTCAATGAAAGACTGTGTCCCTCCTGTTGAATAAAGCGTTACGCCATTTTTATGAAGTTCTTGGATAATCGGTGCTAAACCGTCTTTGTAATAAACCGAAATTAAGGCTGATTGGATTTTTTTTACTGACATGGGGCTTAATAAAAAATGAAGCCACAAATGTACGCATTTTGCTTAGCTTGAGCAAGCCCATTCCCTTAGCTTTGGCAATCCTTAAAGGTTTGCCAAAGCTGAACGGAGAACCCTATTTTTTATTATAACGCTCGTAACGCAACAATCCTTCCAAGTAGTAGTAATCCGCATAAATCAATGGAACATCAATCTCCGAATTCAAGGATTTAGCACCTACGCAATGTTTTATCAAGAAGTTGTTATTTTCTCCCAATGCGGCACGATATGCGGGACTTGATAAAGACTCCAACATCTTCACAGCATCCGCGTAATAGCGCTTGCCTTTTTCACCCGAATAGGTACTTAACTCCAACAACGCAGATGCGGCAATCGCACCAGCAGAAGCATCGCGCTCTTCGTTGGGAATATTAGGCGCATAGAAGTCCCAATAAGGAATTTTATCCGCAGGCAAATTGGGATGATTTAAATAGTAATCGGAGATTTTTTGCGCAAAATCCAAATATTTTTTATCCTTCGTATTGCGGTACATTTCCACATAACCATACATCGCCCAAGCATGTCCACGCGTCCAGCAAGACTCATCTAAGTAGCCCTGATGTTGTTTTTTTGCCAAAACCTTTCCATCTACATCATATAAAATCACATGATAACTGGAATTATCGGGACGGAAATGATTCTTCATCGTGTTATCCGCATGTGTGATGGCGATTTGTCTAAAGCGTGCATCCCCAGTTTCCCGCGAAGCCCAGAACAACAATTCTAAATTCATCATGTTGTCGATAATCACTGGGTATTTATAACCTCCCTTGAAGCTATTCCATGATTTGATCAAACCAATGGCTGGATCAAATCGGCTTGCCAACGATTTTGCTGATTGAATTAACACTTGTTTGGCATGTGGATCTTTGGTCAAACGTAATTCTTGCCCAAAGGAATCATACATCATAAATCCTAAATCATGTGTACCCGTATTGTATTGTTCTTTCTCCACAGCAGCTGTCCATAAACGTGCAGCTTTTTCCCACCGCACATCATGTGACCGCTCATACAATTGCCACAGCGCACCAGGAAAAAATCCAGAGCACCACCAACTCGACGGCAAATTCCGGTAAGTACCGTCCTGTTTTGCAGAATGCACCGTTACCGAAGTATCTGGATGATCTGCCAACATGCGTTGATACTGCTGTTCAGCTAATTTGAATTGCTTGTTGACATCGATTTTTTGCGCAAAAACTGACAGTGGTGCCAATAGTGCGAGGAGAATAAGTTTTTTCATAGGTTTGTCAGTAATCAGTTGTCAGTCAATAGTCACTAGTCGCTAGTTGTCTGTCTTATATTTTAAGTCTTAATCTTACTTCTTAACTCTTACTTAAATAGACGCGAAGTATCGCGTCTCTACAAATACGAGGTCTAACGTCCAACGTCTAAAGTCCAAGGTCTACCTCCCCATCCACCCGCCATCCACGGTCAAAATCGTCCCATGCACATACTTCGATGCATCGGAAGCTAAGAACACCACAGGGCCTTTGAAATCAGCAGGCTCACCCCAACGATTCGCTGGAATACGCCCTAAGATTGAAGCACTTCGCTCTTTATCTTCGCGCAATGCCGTTGTATTGTCCGTTGAAATATAGCCCGGTGCAATCGCATTGACATTAATTCCCTTACTTGCCCACTCGTTGGCCAAAGCCATCGTCAAACGTGCAATGCCCCCTTTGCTGGCTGCATAACCAGGAACATTGATTCCACCCTGAAAACTCAATAAAGACGCGGTAAAAATAATTTTTCCGGAACCATGGGCCAGCATCGACCGACCAATTTCCCGACTTAAAATAAATTGGGAGGAAAGATTCACTTCGAGAACCTCATCCCAATATTCGTCGGAATGTTCAGCAGCAGGATCACGTAAGATCGTCCCTGCATTATTCACTAAAATGTCAATCCGAGGATAATCTCGCAATACGGCTTTGATAAATTCATACAAGGATTCCCGATCAGAAAAATCGGCTTGATAAGCCTTAAATTTGCGTCCTAATGCAGTAACAGCCTTTTCAATGTCAGACCCATTCAATTCAAGCGTAGCCGAAACCCCAATAATATCAGCTCCCGCTTCCGCAAGTCCAATCGCCATGGCCATGCCTATCCCCTTCTTACACCCTGTCACCAAAGCGAATTTTCCGCTTAAATCAAACGTCTTTTGCATAAACTAAATTTATATTTAAAGGCTAATTAAAATCATCTTTACTCAAAGAAAATCTCAAAACTAAACCGCTTATTTCAAATGCACAGCAGAATCATTGATTTGGTAATTCTTGTTTTTCACCAATTCCATGATTGCAGATCCTGCCAATAATACAGGCCCGTAGCCATGCGCCGCAAATGGGGAAATCGGTCGGTAGTAATAGAATGCAGGATCCCAAGCCAAGCCCGTTCCCACGCAAGTACCTTCCACATGCCCTTTTTCGTTCACTTTGGAAGCGACTGCATTCCAGCCTAATAAAGCCGCAGGGCCGTAAATTTTCGGATCTAACCAACCCATGTTAATGCCTTTAGCAATCACATAAGTATAAATGGCTGTTGCAGATGTCTCTAAATACGAGTCATTTTTATCAATTAATTGATGCCAAAATCCCGTTCCATCTTGATAGGACATCAAACCTTTTAAATGAAGCTTCAACTGATTTAAGATCTCAGGGCGGGCAGGATGATTCGCCGGCAAAAACTCAAGCATTTCACATGTCGTTAATAGGGCCCATCCATTAGCACGCGCCCAGTGAAACTCGGGATGTTCTTCGGCATCCACCAAATAACCATGCATGTAAATATTCAAACTCGGATTGAACATACGTTTGCGGTAGGCATTGAATTGAAATACCGCTTCTTCGTATTCGCCCAACTGTAGAAGTCCAGGAATCGCCATGTACATATCGTCCAACCACATCGTGTGGTGCAAAGGACGAATACGAACCAAAGTACGATCCGGTAAACGATGCTCTTCCTTTAAAATAAAATCGGAAGCACGTTTCGTCACAAAAGACATATCGGTCTGAAAACCGGCCTTCTTCGCTTTAACAACAGCCATACCCATCGCTCCAATGTCATCCAATGCACGCGGGTGAATCAATCCATGCAATACGTGTTTTGATTCATTTTTTTGTGCCGCGGGAATAGCTGAGGCGATTAAATTCAAGCGATTAAAAACATAATCCTTGTATTTGGCAGAACCTGTGATGCGGCTCAGTTCCAACATCCCCGAATAGGTTACGCCCCATTCATACGAAATAGGCCGAAAATCTCCTTTAGAGAAAACCGTCTGATCTTCAAAGGGCTGACTAGGTGACCAAACAGCACCCGTCGTTTTATTCACAAAATGATTGGGGGTTGCAACTTCGAGGTAATTGAAAACACGATCGATAACCGACTGTACCTCTTCCGGCTTTGCCGCACCATAATGCGTAGGATAATCAGGCTGTAAAGCGTGCAATGGAGCCGTAGCATCGGAAGCTGCAGTAATATTTTTCTGAGCGAATAGGCTCGTAGAAACAAATAGTAGTACTAATGTATATCGCATAAAAAAGGGCTTACTCATCATAAAGACAAGTAAGCCCCAATTTTACTTTTTGAAATCTTATTTTTTCATTTCGATTCCTTGAATCTGCACAACAATTTGCTGGTCAGCTGTCTTTGGATTCACCGCGACAAAATACACATCATGCTCACCCGATGTAGCCTGAATCGCTACTTTCTGAGCTGAAGGTCCCGAAGGACGACGTGGTGCTTGTTGGGCCGGAGCCGCCGGTGCCGCAGCTCCCGCTGTTCCTGCAGCTGGTGCTGGTGCAGCTGTACCTGCTGCCGCAGGCGTTCCTAGCGGTGCGCCTTTACCTGGTGTAGCTGCTGGAGCTGGCCCTCCGAATCCCCCTTGAGAAACCTCAATTAAATTCGTTTTTCCAATGACTGTTCCTGTAGGAGAATCTAAGTGAATTTCAATCACACCACCTGCTGCATTCGTACGTGCTTGCGCAGAAGCCGAAATATCGATAGTAGAAATTCCTGTTAAGTCTAAAGCTTTATAACCTAAATAAGGATTTTGACCCACCATGTTCGTTGAACGACCTGGTGTAATCAATTGCAAAATACCTTTTGTTACATCAGCCTTTTCGATATCCAATTGTGGAGCACGTAAGAATACCCACTTCTCAGATTGCACAGGAGCAATTTTCTTATTACCCTTATCTACATAGGTTGCACGAACAACAAATACACCTTTTGATGCTTTTTGTCCTTCTGGCTTAACTAAGGCTAATTCACCTTTCAAGGCAATTTTGTTTGAAGCCTTAGGCTCGCTCAAACTCAAGATATACGATACCATTTGCTTCGCATCTGCTTTCGAAATGGCAGGGTGTGCCGACATCGCATGCTCGCCCCAAACACCCATACCACCGGCAATCACTTTATCAGCTAATTGATCGATGACATTTTGGCCTTTGTATTTCACTGAAACTTCATTGTAGCTTGGTCCCACAGAACGAACGTTCAATTGGTGACAAGATTTACAATCGCTTTTATTAATCAAACGCAAACCTGCAGAAGCAAACAAATCCGAATCTGCCTTGCGGTGACTTTGCGACATTTCGATCGGATCATACCCAAATGGAATGTAATCCAAGGTTGCTGCAACGGATTCCGGTGTGATGCCTTTTTCCAACTCACCATCTTCCTTATCACTTACTTTAACTTTGTATTTTGGTGCTGAATCCGCAAAATAGAATGATTTATTAGCACCTTCGAAATCGATATCTACCACGGGAGCTTCGTTACCTACCAAGATTTCCAAAGCTGACGTATTGCTAGCGCCTTTTGAATCCGTAGCTTTCAAAATTACCGCATATTTACCCGCATCTTTTAGATTCAAAGTTGCTTTTTCGCCAGCCAAGTTTTTCACAAACTTTCCTGCTTTTTTTACAGTCCAAGTATAAGTCAACTTATCTCCATCTGCATCTTTTGTTCCTTCAGCAGAAAGCGTTGTATTAAATGGCGCTGCACCTGCTTTGCTTGCAGCTGAAGCTACCACTTCTGGTTTCCGGTTTCCTCCCTGATATTCGATCTTTACTAAACGAGCATTATCATTTCCTCTGAACCATGCCGATCCATATTCCAATACATATAAATCTCCTTCAGGACTGAAATCCATATCGATCGCAGATCCAAAAGTCGTATTTGGCATAAAGCGTTCCATAGATTTATAATTGCCATTTTCATCTAAGGTAACGGCCATAATCCAACCGCGCATAAATTCAACGATCAACCATTTACCTTCATAATACGAAGGAAATACGCGTTTCGCACCTGGGAAATCAGAACGGTGAAATACCGGACCACCCGTTGCCGAACGTCCCGAAGAACCTACTAATGGGAATTCCTCTGAAGTACCGTATGGATACCAAATCATCGCTTTTTGTGCTGGTGGCAATTCACGTAAACCTGTATTATTCGGAGACTCATTTACAGGAGCTGCCGGATTGAATTTTGGTCCAATGGCTAAAGTTTCAAAGTTCACATCCGCATATGCTTGGTTATTTCCAATGAAATAAGGCCAACCGTAATAACCTGGTCCTTTAGCCTGATTAAATTCATCGTAACCACGAGGTCCTTTTTCCGAATCAACAGACGCATCAGGTCCTACTTCACCCCAATATAAAAATCCCGTTTTTGAATCAATGCTTGGTCTCCAAGGATTGCGGTGTCCCATCGTATAAATCTCAGGACGGGTTTTAGCTGTACCCGGTGCAAACAAATTTCCTTTGGGAATGGTATAAGAACCGTCCTTTTCTGGATGAATACGTAAAATTTTACCACGTAAATCATTTGTATTCGAAGCGCCACGTTGGTCATCCCAATAAGCTTGACCCGGACGTTCGTCGATTGGCGCGTAGCCATCTGAATTACTGTTACTTGTATTGTTACCTACAGTCAAGAATAAATTTCCTGCTTTATCGAAAACCATACCTCCACCAGTGTGGCAGCATTCCTCGCGTTGGGTAGGTACTTCCAAAATGATTTTTTGTTGGTCCACCAACAATTCTTCATCCTTTAATTCCATACGAGCCAAGACGTGTTTGGTCTCTTTCGGATGTGCATAATAGATGTATAACCAATGATTTTCTTTGAATTTAGGATCGACAACAACACCCATCACACCCTCTTCTGCTTCACGCGTTTGGCCCGCGCGATTAGTGTATTTGGTATTGGTAACGATTTTACCAATCGACTTGGTAATTCCCGTTGCGGGATCATATTGTTTTACTTCTCCTTTGCGTTCCACAAATATGATACGTCCATCAGGCAAGAAGGTAAATTCCATCGGCTCATCGAGTTTATCAACGAGGACCGACTTCACAAAACGATTTTCATCAGGGGCTTGCGCAAAAGCTGCGAGCGAGGTACATGCTAGCGAAAGGGCTAGTAAAAAATGCTTCATAGTTAGTCTAGATTTATTATTTTACAAAAATGATACAATAATTGGTAATTAAAAATCCCACCATAGAATTTGATACGAAAATCGAACATGTGTCGACAAAAATTTACTTACTTTATGAAAAAATTGAGTTATGAAATTGATTGCCTTTATCCTATTAAGCCTCCCCATTTTTGCACAATCAAATAAAGACGTTTCCGACATCCATTCTGTCCTGCATACACAGGAGAAGCTTTGGAATGAGGGAAAAATCGAGGAATTTATGGAATATTATGCCAAAACCGAGGATTTGAAGTTTATCGGTAAATCGGGCGTCACGAAAGGTTGGGCAGCAACATTAAAACGATACCAGACAAGCTATCCGAATCGAGAAACGATGGGAACCCTCTCCTTTGATATTCAGGAAGTGGATGTAACAGCTGGCCAAACAGCCTGGGTACTCGGACGCTGGAATCTAAAACGACCTAGCCTAGGAGATGTGGGAGGTTATTTTACGCTATTGCTCAAGAAAATTGACGGACGCTGGTTGGTCGTCCGTGACCATACCAGCTAGACGCGAGAAAACACATAGAACATTTCACTCGCAATTTGGCGAGAGCGTTTATCGTACATCGCTGCTTCTAAATCCGTGTCATCAAAGGCTTTAGGATCTTCGTAACGCACCGGAATGCGTACCTCGGCACCTGGGATAAATGGGCAATTCTCATCCGCATGCGAACATGTCATCACCGTAGCAAAGATGCGGTGAGGATTGATAACATCGTCATATAGTTTTGAAAATGCGATGATGGGACGAGAGTCCTCGGTATGTAAGACAAAATATATGGGATTCGAATGACCATGTTTAGATACGATGAAACCCATGCGTTCTAAGGACGCGACAGTTCGCTCATTGCAAGCTGTCACTTCTACCCCACCAGAATAACATTGGGCGGCCAACTGAAAATAATCTGCGGCTGTTTGGGCCCAAATTTGCGCGAATTGCGAACGGCGCGAATTGTGCGTACAAATGAAATTCAGTAGAATGGGTTGTTCCTTTTCGCGTTTAGACTTGATGTATACGATCAAAGGCTGAAGAACAGATTTACGTTCATCAGAAATTTCAAGCGCTAAAATAGATTCAAGGTTTTCGTTCAGGGTATTGTTCATACGAATGGAATGGCTTCTTGCTTCAGCTTTGGCAATCCTTTGAGGTTTGCCAAAGCTAAGGGTTTATGACGATATAAAAGATTCAAAAACTGATAATTCCTAGCAACATCCCGAACCCGGGGCACATGAATTAGCGGATTGAATTTCGGCAATTTTAAGTTTGGGTTTTTCGGCTACGGGTGGCATGCAACAAGCAGATGCTTCCTGCGCTGCATAATGCGGATCATTAAATTCCGCATCCTCATGGAAATAATAGACTTCCCACTGAACTCCGTCTGGATCTGTCGCCCAAAATTTATCTTGAACGGCATAACAACAAGAAGTTCCGATTTCTTCTTTGGAAACTATCCCTTGGGCTCTCGCCTGCACAAGCCGATTCGTCATCTCCTCCACCGTTTCCACTTGAAAACCTAAGTGACCAAAATTGGCTTGAACGCGCTCAGGATTTTCGATAAACGAAATGATTAACGATGGAGAATCCAATACATATTTAGCATAACCCGGCTTGATCTTCGTAGCCGGCTGACCAAAAAATGTGGAATAAAAATTCACTGATGCCGCCAAATTGCTGACATAAAGTGATACGTGCATACGCGGAAAGCTCATAATTAACAGCAGTTAGATTGTTGAGAAACAAAATAATTTTCAAAAAACGACCCGAACAATTGACTAAACTCAGCCCATTTATCCGGATTAATGCAATAACAAACAGAAACCCCTTCAATGGTTCCTTGAATAAAACCGATTTCCTTCAATTCCCGAAGGTGCTGAGAAACTGTTGCTTGGGCTAATCCCAATTCCGAAATCAAATCTCCATTGATGCACGTTTTCGATTTCACCAAATACTGCAAAATGGCCACTCGAGCGGGATGACCCAACACTTTTGCCATTTGCGCGATCGCATTTTGCTCTTCAGTAAACAAATCGGTTTTGGTAATTCCCATGCTTTAATTATTACATTGCAATATTACGATGAATAAAGTAAATAAAAAAGGCCGAAGCCTATTTTATTTTAATACTCATGGAGATACTATGACCGATCATTCCGTTGGAACGCGAATAATAGCCATAACGCACTTCCAAGGAATTCCAATTGACTAGACTCGCGATCCCGCCCGGAGGGGACAAACGCAATCCTACTCCCATGAATTGACTTGTGAAACTCGACAAGTCATAATCAGAGGTATAGAAAGATTCTGTTGTTGCATGCTGGCCGTAAGCTTTGAAATAATCCACTTTCCCTTGAATGTTAAATCGATAGAATGGACTAATCGAGAAGAAAGGAGATATCTTATAGGGTACTTCTAAGTTGGCCGTATGTGCCGCCATTCCCCAATTATCAATATAGGCCCGGTAAAATGCCCGAATAATTGTATTATCCCCCATGAAATAACTTAGGCGGAAACCTACTGGCAATTTAAAACGAGTACCAGGCAACTTTTCAACGGTTTCATTCCCATTCGTGAAATATACGCGATGAAAAGGCGTACTCAATAATCCCTCTTGAAAACTAGGCTCAATCATCGCCATTACCTGCAAACGCTGATTGATGACTTGAGAAACAGCAAAAGACGCATTAAATGAATTTCTTGGCTTGTAATCAATACCTTTTTGATCCCCATGCGCTCCCGAGGGATAGTTCGCAGGCCTTAATTCCGACGGCAAAATGGCCATATACGTATCCAAAAACGCACCACCTTTGAAAGACCATTCGGTATTTTTGTCTTTCGACAATTTGGCATAACTCGCTGTAAATCCATGCGATTTATAGTCGTATTCGGTTGAATAGGAATATGCCAAACCTTGTGTGGTTCCTAATAAATCATCTTTGACTGACCACGCTATGCTCGGATAAATATGTGTATCCTTACGGGAAGCAGATGAAATAGTTAAAGGGTCAATTTTATCAGAAGATGCTGAGGTATATTGATCAATATTAAAATCTGCGGTAAAGGAATGCGTCCGATTGTAGCGATCCAATTTGGAAAAACGCAGCTCCAAAGAATTAGCTAAATCCGTTAATTTCTCTGTACCTATACCTCCTGTAATGGCCGAATTATTCCCGTCTTGATCATAATAACCAGTGACGATGTTTGCTTCCTCAAACTTCAGTTTGCGTTTGGAGTATTCCGTTGAATCGTTCAAAAATTCTTGCGCATGGCTCCGACTATAAGCCACCTGCTGAGCCTTTGAACCATGTAAAAGCGAACAATAAATTCCGATTGCTAGGACAATTTTTTTCATATCTTATCTTAGTTACAACCGCAGCCTCCACCGCTTTTCCCGCCGTTTGCGCCTGAAGCACCTTCGCGGTATAAATAAAATGCCTGCTCAAACTTTTCACTTTTACGTGAAGACAATTCCATTTCTGAATCGTTAATGCGACTCTTTTGGTATTCCTTCACGACTGTACAAGAAGACAGCGTGGCACAAAGACCAACAAACAATATGACTTTTTTCATAGGGCTAAACTAAGCTTTCAACTATTTTATTCGATTGATAAACGCGATTATCGTCATCAATAATCACACAGAATATTCCGTTCAATTGGTTGACCAAATCGAGACCAACCTCCACTCCCATCACGGCAATCGGTGTTGTCAATGCATCCGCTAATTCAGCCATGGGCGCAAAAACAGAAACACTTTTAATCCCTTGTATCGGAAAACCTGTCTTTGGATTAATCGTATGGGAATATTTTTTTCCATCAATTAAGACAAATTTCTCATAATTTCCTGAAGTTGCCACTGCCGCGTTTGTTAAATCAAAATCAGCGACTGTCTGGTTAGAATTATCAGGATCAACAATGGCCACTTTCCAGGGCATTCCTTGTTCATTCATCCCCCAGGCACTCATATCACCCGATGCATTCACTACTCCATGTAGAAAGCCCAACTGCTTCAGTCGCTTTTTTGCTTGGTCAGCAGCATAGCCTTTCCCTATCCCTCCAAACCCGATGCGCATGCCTTTATTTCGTAAAAATACCGTCCGATTTTCTGTATCTAGTTCGATGGCTTGGTAATCAATCAGTCGGACAGATTCTGCCATTTTTTTCCGACTTGGCAATTCGGTCATTTGTTGGTCAAAATTCCAAAACCGTTTATCCAAAGACCCATAACTTAAGTCAAAAGCACCTTGCGTTAAGCGGGATATTTTTTGAGCGCGAGTAATTAAATCAAACACTTCTTGATCCACTTCCACAGGAGAAATTCCTGCGTTTTCATTAATAAGATATGTCTGACTTGACTCATTGAATGTCGTTAATAAACCTTCAATCCGTTTAATTTCCAGCACTGCTTCTGCGAGACCTTCCTTCGCCTCCGCCGCATTTTCTGCGACAACACCCAGGTCGAATCGGTTACCCATCAACAAATCAGTCCGCTGAAATAAAGGCATTTTATTATTGATAAGCTGCCACTTCGGCAATGAATTTTTGGACAGATGGTTGATATCCTTCCCATTCTTTTAAGACTTTGCCTTGGCTATTAATCAAAACCGTCAGTGGAAACTTCCCATTCGGGTTGTATCGTTCCGCCATTTGATCATTGCGAGCTTGTTGGTCTACAGGTAATTGATTCTTTTTCAAACGCGGAAAATCAGCCCGAACTAACACTAATTTATCTTGGGCATATTGACCAAAAGCCTCACTTTCAAACACGTCATGTTTCAATTTAATGCAGGGTCCGCACCAATCTGAACCTGAAAAGTTCAACAAAATCAATTTCTTATTCGCTTGCGCTTCTTTTTGAGCTTGGGAGAAATCTCCTATCCAAGACAAAAGGCTTATCAATACAATGGTTAGTAAATTCATGTTATTAGGCGTAAACAATTAGGGTTTTCCCATCATTGGCAGTTTTATAAACAGTAAGTGGTGAACGTGCAATAGTATTTAAGTTGGATCCTGTCAACGAAAAACGCGCCCCATGGTCTGTACAGAAATATTCCGTTTTATTGAAAATCACCCTGCGTTTTGGCTCATGAGTGCACAAATTCGACGCAGCTACATAATCACCCGAAGCAGTCCGACCGATAACAATGGCATTGTTTACGGTGATATAACCACCCGTACTCGCTAATGCTGATGAACTCGAAATTGTCAGATCCAATTTAACCAAGGGACTTTTCACATTCGCTAACTCGGCAGTTGTCACTTTTCCAATTGGCAATGTGGTCGCAGATGTACTTCCTCCGGTTGTTGTCCCTCCAGTCGTAGTACCGCCGCTTGTTGTCCCACCCGTAGAGGTACTTGGTGTACTAACAGCTGCACTATTTTTTGTGCTATCGAGCGCAGCAACCGTCTCTCCATTTTTATTGACAATCAAAGATTCTAAAACCGAATCTTCTTGTTGGGTACATGAAGCCAAAACGGCCATCAAAGCACCGCCCTGAAAGCCCATTTTCTTCAAAAATTCGTAGCGACTGTATTTTTCTTGCTTCATATTTATGTTCGATTGAGCAGGTTTTAATTCGAATTTACAGACTTTACAGAATTCAAAAAATGATAATTGTCTTATTGGCTGAATGAATCGATGAAATCCAAAACGAAGAAGACGACGACCTTGCTGCCTACCTTTGGCAATCCTTGAAGGTTTGCCAAAGGTGAAAGAGGGCAGCAAAAAGCTACGATATATTCAGGACAATCTGCCCTAAAAAACTGATAATCTAATCGCGGTAATTCAAAGCAGGCTTACGATCGCCCAATAAACTCTTGTACTGAAACTCCGTACCGCGCTTGTTCAACCATTCTAAACGTGCATCTTCAATCATCACCGGTTTTTTGAATAAATCAATGGCCGTTAAAGCGATTGTTTTGGCAGCGATTAACATCCCTTTCCGACCAATCGACATACCACCAGCGGCAACAGCTTGCCAACTATGCGCAGCGGTACCAGGCACCCAAGTTGCCGTTCCTAAACCCACGGTAGGCACCACCCATGAGACATCGCCCACATCCGTCGAGCCTCCGCCACTTGGATCCGGATGGTTTAAGAAAATCTGATTCGTTGTTGCTAAATCAACCATTTGCATCCCAGGCGTTTGTTGAATTTGTTTCGCAAAAGCCTGCTCAGATGAATTAAGTGTATATCCTCCAACGGTTTTCAAATTCGAACCCATCACAGAAACTAAATGTTCGTTTGGCAAAACCTCATAAACACCTCCAATTAATTCTACTTCATACCGAGTACCAGTTCCCATTGCTGCGCCTTCGGCTGCTTTTTCAATTCGATTCCATACATCCATCACTACATCGCGTTGGGGAGAACGTACATAATAATACACTTCTGCATAATCAGGCACGATATTCGGAGCCTTGCCACCATTCGTAATGACATAGTGAATGCGTGTAGAAGAAGGAACATGTTCACGCATCATGTTGGCCATATGATCCATCGCCTCCACAGCATCCAAGGCAGAACGGCCACGTTCTGGGGACGCAGCTGCATGTGACGACAAGCCATAAAAACGGAACTTACCCGCTTTATTCGCTAAGGATGAAGATGCCGAAACGGTATTCTCATCATTCGGATGCCAGTGCAACATCACATCCGCCTGATTAAACAAACCTGCCCGAACCATATAAACTTTTCCCGATCCACCCTCTTCAGCTGGGCAACCATATAATTTAATCGTTCCTTTTTGGCCGGTTTCTTTCATCCATTCCTTCACTGCAATAGCAGCAGCAACAGAACCTGTCCCAAACAAATGATGCCCACATGCATGGCCTGAATTTCCGCCGAGCGTACGTTTAGTTGGAATTGAATCTTGCGACAAACCCGGCAAAGCGTCATATTCTGCCATAATACCAATCACCGGCTTCCCTTGTCCAAAAGTCGCCACAAAGGCTGTTGGGATATCTGCGACACCCGCCTCCACTTGAAATCCTGCTTGGCGTAAGGTCTCCTGCAACAGCAGAGAGCTCTGTTTCTCTTTGTAGCCTACTTCCGCAAGGTTCCAGATTTTTTGAGCAATCTGCCCGTATTGCTCAGATCGATTTTGGATGGATTGAATGACTTTTTTCTTGTCGGCCTCCTGCCCTAAAACAGCAAAGGAGAACATAACGAAGGCTAAAACAGCCCATAATTGAATACGCATATATTACAGTTTAATAGGTACAATAAACCTAAATTTAGCAGGAAGAATCGTAAAATCAAACGTATCTGACTCCAGCACCTCCCCATCTACTTGCGCCTTCAGCACACGACTACATTTAATCTGAGTCGACGAAATTTTGGAAAAATGCACGAAGGGAAGATTGATATGTTTACCGGATTGAATAATCGGCATATAAAACAATCGCTTCCAAATAGGTAGTGGATTACAAATTAGCATATCCAATAAACCATCTTGCACGGAGGCCATTGGAAAGAAATGAAAACCACCCCCCGCCCGAGAACTGTTAAAAACCATGCACAAAAAAACGGGACGCGTTTTTTGGATGGTATAAGATTGGAACCGAAACAAGGCCGGAATCGCCGCTAAATAATAACCCAGGGCACCACCAATCCAACGAATCGCATCCATTGCAGCCAACACCTCCCCTTCAATACCGATTCCCACTCCATTTAAAAATAACATTTCATTGACCCGTCCCGCATCTATTGTTTCCACATGTGAATCCAAAATAACCTTCAAATGCATTTCCCGCGACATATTTCCAAAAAGTTTCCAATAGAAATCATTTCCCGTCCCCCCTTTGAATAAGGCGATCGGTTTGCCGCAAGTAGGATAAGCATTCACAAAATAATTGTACGTTCCATCTCCCCCCATTACCCAGACTTCATCAAACTCGTCTAGGCTAGCGGGCCATTGCTCATCAAAAATAAAAAGCTCACAAGAAACACACGACTTCACCCACTGAACATAAGCATTCAAACGAACACGCTTGGATGGGTTGATCAAAAAGGCAACCCGTTTACGCATGAATATAATTTTTCAAGTGCTCGATGGTTTCCAAATGATCTTGAATGGTCGCCTTAATCAAATCATTGCTGGAAATAAT
Source organism: Cytophagaceae bacterium (assembly GCA_024642485.1). Taxonomy (GTDB): domain Bacteria; phylum Bacteroidota; class Bacteroidia; order Cytophagales; family Spirosomataceae; genus Aquirufa. Next base: position 3,862 of record JAHEAY010000009.1, on the reverse strand, counting down.
GCCGATCATTTCCCCATTTTCGACAACGGGGAGATAGCGAATATTGCGCTCCGACATCAATATCATGCAAACTTCGATCGAACTTCCTAATTCAACACCAGGCAAGTCGGTGGACATGATTTCCGCCACGGAAGTATCTGAAGAGTTTTTATCCAATAAAATTACCTTACGGGCATAATCGCGCTCGGTCAAAATGCCTCGGTACTGGCCATGGTCCATGACCACCACCGAACCTACATTGCAATCTTGCATCAATTGCAAAGCCTCGATAATCTTTGCATCAGAAGGAATTGAAATCACCGTCGCCCCCTTCTTGGTTAAAATGTCTTTGACCTTTTTCATAGCTTATTGAGATTAGAATTGTATAAAATAATACAAAAATAATTCAATAAACAAGTCTATTAAACGGCAATATTAATTGTATGAATCAAATCATAACCACCTGAAACCTGATTTGCATTTACGGTTGCTAGTTCATTCGACAAGGAATCACGAATAATACTATCCGTTGTATTCTTTGTGGAGTTTTGCCCATGCGCTTTGTACAAATCCGAATTGTATACTGCGGTATTCAAATCTTCTGGAAAAGCGATTTGGGTGGTTAATTTCAACTGGCCTCCCACATAAATTTGGGCATGGATATGCGTAACTCGCCCTTGATACCATCCCGGATATATCGTTTGAAAACGCGCAACTCCGGAGGCGTCGGCTGTTGCAATTCCCCGACAAAATGTCTTGGCTGTATTATCTTGATTTCCCAAATAACCTTGATTAACATAACCCGAATAATAGCCGTCCTTATCACAATGCCAAACATCTACTCGAGCGTTAGGAACCACATCACAGTTATTATTTATGTTTCGAATGGTTATTGCCATGCTTAAAGGCAAACCTGTTTTTCCTTCAGTAATATCCGTATGTGTAATACTGGCATCCCGTTTATTATACAAAGGATAAGGGCCATCTGTTTCAGTATCGCCTACTTTACATGTACCTGAAGTTGAGGCCGTGGAAGGTGTGACGGATTGATCATCCGTTTTTTTTATACAAGATAAGGCAACAAAAGGCCCAAGGAGGACTGAACCCGTTTTTTTAATAAATGTTTGACGCTTCATGTTTCAAAAATAAACAAGCCTTTTCCTAAAAAACCGAATATCGAAGTATTCAAGAAATTCGAAGGCAAAATCGCTACACAGGTAGACCAAATATTGTGTATGTTTGAATTATGAACAATAGCTACCCTACCGCCATCATCACCGGTGCCTCACGAGGTATCGGAAGAGCATTAGCCATCTTACTCGCTAAGCACAATTTTCAAGTTAGTTTAATCGCCCGAAATGTAGGCGAATTAAAAGACCTAGCCGCCGAAATTACTGAAATGGGGCATCGCCCTTTGTATTTCGCTGGGGATGTATCGGATGCCAATTTTGTTCAAAATGCCGTCGAAAAAACAGCGCATACGTTTGGAAAAATTGATTTCATGATCAACAATGCGGGCGTGGGAGCCTTTGGCCCTACAGATTCTTACACAGAAGAAAAATGGGATCAGGTTTTTGACACGAACGTGAAAGGCACATTTCTTTTCTCCCAAAGTGTTTTACCCCACATGCGCCAAGCAAAAAAAGGACATATCATTGCTATCGCTTCGGACGTCGCTAAACGTGTTTTCGATGGCGGATCTTTATATTGTGCTTCCAAATATGCCCAACATGCTTTCAATGAAGCCTTGCGCAAAGAAGTAAGAAAAGATGCCATCAAGGTGTCAACCATCTATTCCGGTCTAGTCGACTCGCATTTCCATGCAGAACCACAAGGCGATGCAAGTCATCAAAGCTGGCTAAGTCCTGAGGACATGGCCGACAGCATCTATTATGTCATGAACCAACCGGCACATGTGGTCATCGATGAGTTAATGATTCACCCGCTTTCGCAAGAATATTAGGCCGACAGTATAGAACAGTTTGGGTCATTAGATTGGTTTAATTAAATTTAATCTGAAAATAAACCTATTGCTATGTCATTAAAAAAACCCTTGCTTAGTTTCAGTCAAATCATCAACATGAACGTTGGTTTTTTTGGCATTCAATATAGCTTCGGGCTTCAACAAAGTGCAGTTAATCCCATTTATGATTTTTTAGGCGCAAGCCCCGATGAGATTCCCTTATTGAATTTAGCAGGTCCCGTGACGGGCTTATTAATTCAGCCCTTCATTGGGGCGCTTTCGGATAGCACTTGGCATCCACGCTGGGGTCGTAGAAAACCCTTCTTCTTCATCGGTGCGCTACTTTGCAGTATCTGTCTTTTGCTATACCCCTTCAGTTCATCTTTATGGATGGCTGCTGGATTGTTGTGGATTTTAGATGCGGGAAATAATACCGCTATGGAGCCTTACAGGGCATTTGTGGCAGACAAATTGAATGAGGAGCAGCAACCCACGGGCTTTCAGATGCAAAGTTTTTTCACGGGTTTTGGCCAAACCTTAGCGAATCTTTCGCTTTTCATCTTCCCTTTAATTTTCATTGGTAAAACGGGCTCCTTACCTACTTGGGTGTATGCATCCTTCTTTTTGGGCGCTGTTTGTTCTATTGGATCTATTTGGTGGAGTATGCGAACAACTTCCGAGATAGAACCTACGGCAGAAGAGTTAGCACAAATTCGAGCGAAAAAAGTGAGTGTCGGCGAATCGATTGCAGAGATATTTCATGCGATCGGAGAAATGCCAAAAGTCATGTGGCAATTAGCCTTAGTCTACCTATTTCAATGGTATGCGCTTTTTTGCTACTGGCAAAATTCTTCGAAAAGTATTGCCTTATCTGTTTGGAATGCGACCCCTAAAGATAATCCAGAACTTTACGAAAAAGCCGTTTCCTGGACAGGATTAGTGAATGGCTGGTACAATATCGTTACCTTCTTATCCGCGTTAGCCTTGGCTGGTTTTGCCAAAAAATATGGCGCTAAATCCGTTCACATGACCTGTCTACTATTGGCGGCTGCTGGTTTTTTCGCCTTCCCGAATATTGAAAACAAGAACTTATTATTCTTTGCGATTTCTGGCTTTGGAATAGGCTGGGCCAGCATGATGGGAATCCCTTATTTATTGGTCGTAGGTGACATTCCCAAAGAACGTTACGGTGTTTACATGGGCATCATCAATATGATGATTGTGATCCCGATGATTCTACAAAATATATCGTTTGGATATATTTTAAAGCACTTTTTGGATAATGATCCAAGAAATGCGATTACCTTTGCAGGCGCGTTGTTGGCCATTGCAGCCCTGGCAACCGCTTTTATTAAACCATCCCCAACCAAAGCCTAATGAGTGTATTGTGTATTGGCGAAGCCTTAATCGACATGATTTGTACCGATAAAGGGACTAGCTTATCTGACGGACAAAATTTCCTTAAAAAACCAGGTGGAGCACCTACCAATGTTGCTGCTGCGATTGGAGCCCTCGGTGGTTCTGTTGCTTTATCAGCTAAGGTCGGAAATGACCCTTTTGGTAAACAATTAAATCAAGTCATGTCGGAGTTTAAGGTGGACACGAAGCATGTTCACTTGGATTCCAATCACTTTACAACGTTTGCTTTTGTGTCTTTAATGCTCGACGGCGAACGCGATTTCGTATTTAACCGGGGGGCAGATGCTCAATTAACGGTCGATGAAGTTGCGGCCATTGATTTAACAGAAACACATATTATCCATTTTGGCTCGGCAACTGCTTTCTTGGATGGCCCGTTAAATGCAGCCTATTATTTTTTATTAGAAAGTGCCAAAAACCAAGGCAAAACAATCAGTTTTGACCCGAATTACCGTCATTTATTGTTCGGCGACAAGCAAGAAAGTTTCATCAAGCAATCTT
>JAHEAY010000095.1:6267-7757 GCA_024642485.1 Cytophagaceae bacterium | reverse complement strand
CTGCGCAAATGACGAAAAACTCCCTAGCATCACAATCGCGAGCAATAAGAAGCTTCGAAGACTTTGGTAAAAATTGTTTTTCATAATACGTTTTAATTAGTTTTCTAAATAAGATTTAATAGTTTTTAATCCAGTTTTTGTTTCAATAATGGGTCTCCTTTCTTTTTTTAGTTAATCAATAGCTTCATTTTATAAGTTAAATTAGGTTTAAAAGTTCTTCTTTAAATAATACAATAAATAGGTTTAGAAGTTAATCTTTCATTTTATCGGAATCATACAATATCACAACTGTTCTATGCTGTTCCAATCTCTCAAATATGTATAAACCCACGAACTCTTGCAAGTATTTACTTGATATTTTTTCACTTTTTGAAGCAAAAATGTCATTTATTCCGCAAAAGCACCTTTTGAGACATTTATTTTATCATATAAATACAATAGAAAATTCAAAAAACAGAAAAAACGCGATGTAAACGATTACAAATCCTGCGACCAAATCGGCTAATAGTCCTACAAACAGACCATAACCTGCGCTTTGTCTAAATTTTACAATTGTCCAAAAAATCCAAAAGCGGTTTCCATATTTATCCCTAATTTTGATGCATGCCAAATTTTGATCCGAAAAGCATATTACCTACACTTCCAGACCAACCGGGAGTATATCGCTATTTCGACGAAAATGACACCATTATTTACATTGGTAAAGCCAAAAATCTCAAGAACCGCGTCAGTAGCTATTTCACAAGTATTCAAAACCATAATACCAAAACGCGACGCTTGGTCCAACAAATTCAAAAAATTGAATTCACCATCGTGCATTCTGAATTTGATGCCCTCTTATTAGAGAATACGCTGATTAAGCAATTCCAACCTAAATACAACATTCTACTACGCGATGATAAAACCTATCCTTTTATCTGCTTAACGAATGAACACTTCCCTCGCCTCCTCACAATGAGGCGAATTGAGCATTCCATGGGTACCTTCTTCGGCCCTTTCGCCAATCCAAAGGCCATGAACGGGCTGCTTGAAATGATTCATCAGCTTTATCCTATAAGAACATGTTCGCTAGCACTCAAGCCAACTAACATTGAGCAAGGAAAATTCAAGGTTTGCCTCGAATACCACATTGGAAATTGTAAAGGTCCTTGTGAAGGACTTCAAAACGAATCTGATTACCAGATTTACATCGAACAAATTACCAACATCCTAAAAGGTAATTACCAAAAGCCGAAAAGCATGTTTTTCGAGCGCATGCAACAAGCCGCAGCACGCATGGCATTTGAAGAAGCCCAAGAATGGAAAGAAAAATGGGAATTGCTCGAAAACTTCCAAGCCAAATCGACTGTCGTGAATCCCGCCATCCATGATGTGGATGTGTTTACGATGGTTTCCGACGAAGCTTTGGCCTACATTAATTTCATGAAGGTCATCAATGGGACGATCCTGCAATCGCAAACCTGGGAGGTCAAGAAAAAATTGAATGAAGA
>JAHEAY010000095.1:4658-6167 GCA_024642485.1 Cytophagaceae bacterium | reverse complement strand
ATTATTGTCGATGGAGGTAAAGGCCAATTAAGTTCCGCGTGTGATGCGTTGAAAGCGATTGGCCTTTATGGGAAAATCCCGATCATCGGTATTGCCAAAAGACTCGAAGAAATCTATTTCCCGGAAGACAGTCTACCTGTATATATAGATAAGAAATCGGAGTCGCTGAAATTAATCCAGCAATTACGCGATGAGGCACACCGATTTGGTATCACGGCCCATCGCAACCGCCGAAGTAAAAACTTTTTGGTTAGTCAATTAGAAGAACTTGAGGGAATCGGAAAACTGACAGCACAAAAACTCCTGAAACACTTTGGTACGATACGCCAAATGTATGATGCGCCCGTGGAAGAATTGGAAAAAGTGGCAGGCAAAGCCAAGACGCCGATGCTCCGCAAACAAATTAAAATTTGGCTAGACGAAAAGGCTTAGTTTCTCGATTTGAAACGACCTAAATCAATGTGCTGGAATTGTCGGTAAGCCTGAATTACCAAAGCCAAAGCAACGGCCATTTCACAAACGCCTACCACCAACACGAAAACACCTAATAACAATCCTTGGTTCGCAGTATCCTGACGCGAAAAAGCAATCAAATTCAAGTTGGCCGCATTCAACATCAACTCAATCCCCATCAACACGAAAATAGCGTTCCGTTTTAGGATCAACATACTAAATCCGATGGCGAATAAACATGCCCCCGCCCAAAGAAATAATACTAGAGGGATTTCGTTAATCATGATGCTTCGCGATATAGGTTGAGCCTATCAAGGCAATCAATAAATAAATTCCCACCAATTCAAATGGTATGGCGTATTCCGTCAATAAGGAAATCCCAACAAAACTCAATTTGGAATTAGGGTCTGCTATTTCAACACCACTAAAATTTCCTCGCGCCAAAATAAATACTAAGCCCACAAAAATCGCAAGTCCAATCAACACAGGCCAAACGCGTGAGGATTCCTCTGTCACTAAATTGTTTTGATCCTTATCGCCCCGACTATTCTGATTTGTCAACATGATTCCAAAGAGAATCAAGATTAATACGCCACCCACGTAAATCATGAGATGTGAAACAGCCATGACATCTGCATAAGCTAAAACATAAAGTCCCGCTAGACCAAGCATGGTCATAAACATAGCCAAGGCCGCATGCAAAATATTCTTCGTCCATAACATCACCAAGGCACTTCCACAGGTAATGCCTACCAAAGCCAAGAAAGATAGCATCAACGGCGTCATGGGAGATCGTGGTTAGACGTTGGACTTTGGTCGTTAGACGTTGGATCTTCGGACTGCGGACTAACTTTCTTGAAACTCGGCTTAAAAGCGGGCTTGGGTTTAGACGGTAGACTTTGGTCGTTGGACGTTGGATCTTCGGACTTCGGACTAATTGACTCCGGACTAGCGACTTTCTTAAAACTCGGCTTAAAAGCAGGCTTGGGTTTAGTCGGTAGACTTTCAGACTTTGGACTTTGGTCGTTGGACGTTTGACCTTCGGACTTCGGACTA
>JAHEAY010000095.1:0-4558 GCA_024642485.1 Cytophagaceae bacterium | reverse complement strand
TTATGTTCCTTCACATCAAATACCGAAAAATCATACTCCGATGTCATCGTCAAACATTCCGTCGGGCAAACCGTCGTGCAGAGTCCACAAAAGCAACATTTGGACATATCAATGTCGAATTTCGCAGCATACAAACGAATAGGCGACCCATCCGACGCATGTCCAACCAAACCCGTTGCCTTGATCGGCTCAATATCGATACAATCCACCGGGCAAACCTTCACACATTTATCACAGACAATGCAATCGTCCATTTCATTGTGTAATTGATAACGTCCATTAACCGGTGTTGGAATTTGCAAAGTCGGATATTCCAAAGTCACAATCCCTTCAGATTGCTGGAAATAGCCTACATCTTGAACCTGATGAATTGTCCGCTGTTTACGTGCATTCCAGGCATGTTTCCAAGTCAAAGCCATCCCCTTGCGGGTGCTCTGAACCACTTCGAAAATCTCCTTGAAATAGTTACCTACTGCTGACATCTTAAAAATAAATGGCTGGGAACGAAGACGGATCCGTCTCGCGCATCATCTCATAAACAGTATCCACAACATTTTCCACATTGGGCTTTGAGAAATAATCCCCGTCCGAACTGTAGGCTGGTCGGTGCGGACGTGCTGCTAAACAACGTGCTGGACTGTCCAACCACGTAAATGCACCTTGTTTATCTAAAACCTCTTGCATCATGTACGCAGATGCGCCTCCGGGCATATCTTCATCCGCAAATAAGACGCGATGTGTCTTTTGAATCGATGTTAAAATATGGTGAAAACGATCAAATGGCAATAAGGTCTGCACATCAATCACTTCTACGGATATACCCATCTCCGCCAATGCCTCCGCAGCTTCCATGACAATCCGACACATCGAACCATAGGTTACAACCGTCAAATCATTCCCCTCCCGCAAGATTTCAGGAACGCCTAATGGCACAACTATCTCCTCTAAATTGGTTGGCATCGGTTCTTTCAAGCGATAACCATTCAAGCACTCTACGACTAAGCCTGGATCATCACCAGCCAATAACGTACGGTACATACCGGCAGCTTGCGTCATGTTTCGAGGCACACAAAAATGAACCCCGCGTAAACCATTCAATAAAACGGCCATCGGGCTACCCGAATGCCAAATACCTTCCAAACGATGCCCCCGTGTCCTGACAATCATGGGTGCTTTTTGCCCACCTGCCGTCCGATAATGCAAACATGCCCAATCGTCCGACAAAATCGCAAAAGGATAAAATATATAATCCAAATACTGAATCTCCACAATTGGCCGCAATCCACGCATGGATGCACCCAATCCCTGACCCACAATACTTATTTCGCGTATACCCGTATCCGTTACCTTTAAGGGTCCGAACTTATCTTGCAAACCCGCCAAAGTTTGATTCACATCACCAATCTTACCCACATCTTCCCCTAGAATAAACACACGCGGATCCTCCAAGAATTTGGCAAAACTCTTATTTAAAATCTCCCGTCCATCAACTAAAACAGGCTCTTTTTCATAGGTGGCTTTCACTTCTTTTGCCAACAAAGGACTATCTTTCGATTCGCTCATCTGATGTGAACTAAATCGACGGTGATTGCGCGCTTCTAATTCGGCCAACCACTTACGTAATAACTTAACAGCAGGCCCCTGAAAAAACCGAAACTCCCTTAAGGCTTTACGTCCTGCGCGAACCAAATCACTGAAAATCGGATATTGCAATTCATTCAATTCAGCCAAAATGGGCTCCAATAATCCGGGCTCATTCGTTGAATCATATAGGTTTTTGGCAATCCGTAAAAATGACTTTTTATCTACATCTATAGCGGCCATATAGGCTGCAAAGGCTTCTTTTTGGTATTTACGCGCTAAGACTGTTGATTCATCATCAATGGCTTTTAATTCCTCAGCCGTAGCAAATCCTTGTGCGATAATCCAATTATGAAAATGTAAATTACAATCTGCTTCATGCTCGAATTGAAGGCGATCAGCAGATTTATATCGTTCATGCGAACCGGAAGCCGAGTGGCCTTGTGGTTGCGTACATTCAATCACGTGCACCAAACACGGAACCATTTCCTCTCGAGCTAATTTGGCAGCTTTTTGATAAGCCGCAATTAATCCTGGATAATCCCATGCTTTGACCTGAATAATCTCCAAGCCTTTTTCCGTTTCCGTTCGTTGATATCCAGCTAAAGCCTTCGAAATCGACGACTTTGTCGTTTGATATTCAATCGGAACCGAAATCCCATACCCATCATCCCAAACCGAAAAAACAATCGGAATTTGTAATACCCCCGCAGCATTGATACATTCCAAATACATCCCTTCGGACGTGGAAGCATCGCCAATGGTTGTAAAACAAACCTCTCTCCCTCCTTTTGAAAAGAGTGCTGCATGCTCCTGTAAATCAGCACGTTCCCGATATAATTTAGAGGCATACGCAATCCCAAGTGCACGAGGTGCCTGAGCTGCGGTAGATGAAATTCCGGCAACAGAATTGTAGCGAGTCGTTTGATCCAACCACTCACCTGAATCGTCCAACCAACGCGTTGCGTGGTGATTATTCATTTGTCGGCCACCCGAATGTGGATCAAATTGAATGTCGGGATGTCCGTATAATTGAGCAAAATATTGTGGCCAAGTCAAATCGCCGATGGCAACTCCAATGGTTTGGTCGCGATAATAACCGGAAACATAATCCCCCGCTTGCATCGAATTCGCTAATGCGAGCTGACACAATTCCTTCCCATCTCCATAAATACCAAATTTGGCCCGACCCGAGAAAACTTCCTTACGAACAAGCAAGCTGCAGGCCCTACTTAAAGCAGCCAAGCGATAGTCATCTAACACCTTGGCAGGATCAAATGAAATGTCAGGATTAGAAAAGATATAATGCAAAGCCAACGGTTTCCTGGTAAATTAAACATGTAAAAATACAATAAAATAATTGGCAGCCAAATAAGAGCATGGCCAATTATTTCATAAAAACTCACACATTTCTTTTGCCGAATCTCCACATTGTTTTAGATTTGCTCAAGTAGTAAACCAAATAAATCATAACCATGAAGAAATTTTTAGGCGTGTTAGCGCTCATCATTGGATTCGCTTTCCAATCTAACGCTCAAGGTGCAATCAAATTCAAGTCGGAAAAACATGATTTCGGCAAAATCGTTGAAGGAACACAAGCTACTTACAGCTTCGAATTCACAAATACAGGAAAAACGCCCGTAGTTATCTCAAATGTTCAACCATCTTGCGGTTGCACAACTCCCGATTGGACTCGTGAACCGATTATGCCAGGAAAAACAGGTAAGGTGACCGCTTCATACAATTCAACAGGTCGTCCGGGCAACTTCAATAAATCCATTACGGTAGTTAATAACGGAGAAGTTCAACAAATCCAATTGTTCATTCAAGGAACCGTTGAACCGAAAAAATAAATCGATTCTATTATCAAAAAAGGGACGTTCTTGCGAGCGTCCCTTTTTTGTTTAGTCATGATTTAACAGTGCTTTGTTTCTCAGCCCATTTATCCATGACGCAATCTTCAAAACATCTCCAGCAGGAACATGACTCATCGGAGCCATCTCGGTGGCATAATCTGGCCAGTTCTGAGGATTCGGCTTATACACTAAAGCTAAAATCTGCTTATCCGTATAATTCCGTTTGGCAATGTCCGCATAGGATGGCCCAACCACCTTCGACTCTTTGGCATGACAAGCTAAACAAGTATGCTTTTTTAATAAAGCCATCGCCTCCGCATCAGAAATGATCGTTGATTTTTTCGTTGGCTTAACTGCTACCGCCTTCACCACAGCTGCCTCCTCCAAGCGATGTGTTGCCTGAACCGCTAATTTACCCCCCGAAGGAATTTGATTCAAAGTATAATAAGCTGTTTCGTGTAACAAAGGTTCACCGGCTTCGTTGCGGATACCCTCCAACTTAAATTCATGAATAAAATATTGACGAAGTCCATCAATCACTAAACGAACTTTACGTTTATCTCCCGACACCTCAACACCCGAAATTTTCAAATCTTTCAATTCGATAATCGGACTTCCATATTGATGTTGGTATTTGTAGATATACGACCTCAATGCATAAGAAGCTGCTTTTTTAACTGAATTCACATCCACGGCCTGTGTAAAGCTAAGCTCAAAACCATCCGGTTTGGCTTGGATATCCAGAATCTCAAAAGGCATTTGACCATTCCAAATCAACCGCTGTAAACCGAATTCATCCTTACCTGTTGAGCCCCAACCACGTGAAGTCATCCCTACAAACATCGATCCATCTAAGCCAAATCGCTCACGTAAAATACCCGATTGAAATCCTTCTCGGTAATTAATACAGAAGCCCTGATAAACGCCATTAACCTTCTCTATGCCCATACGCATAATCTTCGATTGCCCTTGATCCGCCACAAAATATTGTCCTGGAAATGGGCTGAATTTACCACGCGTCGTATCCTGTAACACGTCTGAGGTTGAGATACCCATAATCGCATGGGGAAACCAAACCGCTGGCAATTTCAAATTCTTCACCTTCGCCGCCGCCTCATACA
>JAHEAY010000081.1 GCA_024642485.1 Cytophagaceae bacterium | reverse complement strand
AAGCGAGTGATTTAGAAAATCTGTTTCCCAAGGCGGCAGATATCCCCAAAGAATTTGATTTAACACAGCCCATTGAACAACGTGAGTACTTAGTCAATGGCGAAATGCGTAAATGGGCTGGCAAAACACAAGATGTTTGGTCCCCTATTTATGTTCAAACTGCTAATGGTTTTGAACAAAAGCGCATTGGTTCTTACCCGATTACAGATGCAACAGATGCCATGGAAGTTTTATACGCAGGTGTAAAAGCGTATTCCAATGGACGAGGTGAATGGCCTTCGATGTCGGTAAGCCAACGTATCGAATGCGTGGAAAAATTCACCCAAAAGATGATTCAAAAGCGTGATGAGGTTGTCAAACTTCTCATGTGGGAAATCGGGAAGTCTTTAGGAGATTCTCAAAAAGAATTTGATCGTACCGTCCAATACATTTATGATACGATTGGTGCATTAAAAGACATTGATCGTACTTCCTCTACCTTCCTAATTGAAGAAGGAATTATCGGTCAAGTACGTCGTTCTCCACTAGGAGTTGTTTTATGTATGGGCCCCTTCAACTATCCGTTGAATGAAACCTTTACTACCTTGATTCCAGCGTTAATCATGGGTAATACGGTTCTTTTCAAACCACCGAAACACGGTACTTTATTACATTATCCATTATTGGAGGCATTCAAAGATTCATTCCCTGCAGGTGTAATTAATACATTGTACGGGCGTGGAAATTCAATCATTCCACAATTGATGGAGTCAGGTAAAATTGATGTGTTAACATTGATTGGATCTTCCAAAGTTGCTGATAAATTGAAGAAAATGCACCCGAAAGTGAATCGCTTGCGTGCCATTTTAGGTCTTGATGCCAAAAATGCTGCCATCGTAACAGAAAGCGCACAATTGGATGTTGCAATCAATGAATGTTTATTGGGTTCTCTTTCGTTTAACGGCCAACGTTGTACAGCGGTGAAAATCATCTTCGTGCACAAATCTTTGGCAGAAGCCTTCAATAAAGGTTTAGCAGAGAAAATCGAAGCCTTGAAAATTGGCATGATGTGGGAACCAGGTGTACAAATCACACCACTTCCTGAGCCGAACAAGCCAGCTTATTTGAAAGAATTAATTGAAGATGCCAAATTACACGGGGCCAAAGTCATTAATAAACATGGTGGAGAAAACTTCAAGTCCTTATTCTTCCCTGCTTTGTTGTACCCAGTAAGCAATAAAATGAAGGTTTGGCATGAAGAACAATTTGGACCTGTGGTTCCTGTTGTGCCTTTTGAGGATATCTCAACGCCAATCGATTACATTCACGAATCGTCACATGGCCAACAAGTTGCCATTTTCGGAACGGATGTCAACCAAATCTCTGCATTAATTGACGAAACGGTGAACCAAGTTTCGCGTGTGAATATTAATGCACAATGTCAACGAGGACCGGATTCATTCCCATTCACGGGGCGTAAGGATTCAGCTGAAGGAACGTTGTCGGTAACTGCCGCATTACGTTCATTCTCAATCCGTACGGTGGTTGCTACAAAAGCAAACCAATTGAACAAGGATTTGGTGAATCAGATTGTAGAAAACCAACAGTCTAATTTCCTTTCGACGAGGTTTATTCTCTAGACTTTAGACGTTGGACTTTAGACGCTAGACGTTTGCAAAAGGTCAATGTTCTAATCAACAAAAAAGCCTCGATGTTCATCGAGGCTTTTTTTACATTCAATCAATAACGCTACAATTTAGCTCGTTGAGCTTTAACCGTTGAATCCGTGATGAATTCATCATAGGTCATCAATTTGTCTAAATAGCCATTTGCGCCTAATTCGATCACGCGGTTGGCAACAGTATCCGTTAATTGGTGATCATGGCAAGTGAATAAAATAGTTCCTGTAAACTCTACCATTCCATTATTCAAGGCCGTAATAGATTCCAAATCCAAGTGATTGGTAGGCTCATCGAAAATACAAACATTAGCACCTGATAACATCATGCGAGAGAACATGCAACGTTGCTTCTCCCCTCCTGAAATCACTGTACATTTTTTCAAGGCTTCTTCGCCAGAGAATAACATACGACCTAAGAATCCACGAATAAAGCTTTCATCTTTTTCCACTGAATATTGACGCAACCAATCCACCAAATTCATTGAATCATCTTTGAAATAGGCCGCATTGTCATTTGGTAAATAAGTTTGAGTTGTTGTAACACCCCACTTAAATTCGCCAGATGTAGGTTTCGCTTCCCCCATTAAGATATCAAACAAAGCTGTAATAGCTAAGGAATCTTTGGCTAAGAATGCTACTTTATCACCTTTATTGATTGTAAAAGATACATTCGTAAATAATGGTACACCTTCCTCTGTCGTAGCCGATAAGTTTTCTACACTTAATAATTGATCTCCAGCTTCACGCTCAGGCTTGAAGTTAATGAATGGATATTTACGAGATGATGGCTTGATATCATCCACTTGCAATTTATCCAACATCTTTTGACGAGATGTCGCTTGTTTCGACTTCGCAACATTGGCCGAGAACCGACGGATAAACTCTTCTAATTCCTTCCGTTTTTCATCTGTTTTCTTATTCTGATCTTGACGTTGACGTGCTGCTAATTGAGACGATTCATACCAGAATGTATAAGTACCCCCATACAATTGGATTTTACCGAAATCTAAATCGGCGATGTGTGTACACACATTATCCAAGAAGTGACGATCGTGAGATACGACAATCACTGTATTTTTAAAGTTTTGCAAGAAGCCTTCTAACCAAAGTATCGAATCGATGTCCAAGTTATTCGTTGGCTCATCCAATAATAAGATATCCGGATTTCCGAATAAAGCTTGGGCCAAAAGCACCTTCACTTTCTCTGAACCATTCAAATCTCGCAATAAAGTATAATGTATATCCTCTTTGATTCCTAAACCACTTAATAAGGTAGCAGCTTCTGATTCTGCTTCCCAGCCGTTCAATTCAGCAAATTCCGCTTCCAAATCCGCAGCCTTGTTACCATCAGCTTCGGTGAAATCTTCCTTCATGTAAATAGCATCTTTCTCTTGCATGATGTCATACAGACGCTTATTTCCCATGATGACTGTTTGAAGTACAGGAAATTCTTCGAATTCGAAATGATTCTGTTTCAAAATCGACATACGTTCACCCGGATTCATGGAAACACTTCCAGTCTGAGACTCAATCTCACCTGATAAAATCTTCAAAAAAGTAGATTTACCAGCTCCATTGGCACCAATCAAACCATAACAGTTGCCCTCGGTAAACTTGATATTTACTTCTTCAAACAAGACTCTTTTCCCAAAGCGAAGGGAAACATTCGATACTGATAACATACGAATTGGATTAAATAAGGCGCAAAATTACGCATTTTGAGGCTAGAAAAAAATTCTATTTTTTATCTATTGTCCTATTTTTTTTGCAATTTCGGGCACTTTGAATAAAAATAGCTTTGCAAACTGATTTACATACGAACCCGATACAAACTAACGTTTGCTTGTCCTTGCAAGTAAGCGAACAGGGTATTCGATTTCAAGATGCAGAACTAATTAGTTGGAAACAAGCAAGCAAGCGAGTGGTCGACTACCTGAAAAGTTTCGACCAACAAGCAAGTCAGGTGCAAAAACTTGTCATTGAGATTATTCATCCGTCTTTTTTATTGCTACCTGATGCCTATAACGATCCACTTTATCGAATCGCGTTTTTAGAAAAAGCTTTAGGCGAACATTGTATGGATGGCCAAGAGTTGCATGAACAAGCATGTTCCAATGTTGAATCCGCACTTTTATATTTAATTCCGAGTTATTGGAAAGATCAATTAGCCATCCTGTTTCCTTTGGCAAACATTCAATACACGCATTTATTGGGCAATGAATTAACGAAATCAAAATTATATATTCACCCGCGCATTCAAGTGTATTTACAGGAGCAACATGCTTATGTGACCTATTTCCAACATGGCAGACTTCAGTTGATCAATGTATTTCCATACGAACACGAGTTGGCATTAGCCTATTACTTACATTCCATCCGCGATACTTTTGACATTCCTTGGAATCAAGAAAGCATCCGATTACATGGTACTGAAGCAAGCGATGCAAAACTTATTGCAGATTTAATCCGATTGAATATACCCTTATCATGAAAAAAACGGCATTTTTCCCTGGTTCCTTTGATCCATTTACCAAAGGACACGAAGACATTGTCTTGAGAGCTTTGACCTTGTTCGACGAAATCGTGATTGGTATCGGTCAAAACTCGAACAAAAATCGATATTTCAATTTAGAAAAAATGAAAGGTTACATTGAACAAACCTTTCATGGAAAACCCGTTCGAGTGGTAACGTATCAGAATTTGACGGCCAATGTAGCGAAGGAAGTGGGCGCTAAATTCATTATTCGTGGATTACGAAATACAACGGACTTTGAATATGAAAACTCGATTTCACAAGTAAACCGACATATAAACGAGGAACTTGAAACCGTATTTTTGATTACATCGCCTCACTTGGCACCCATAAGCTCGACAATTATCCGAGACTTACATCGTTACGGAAGTAAAATAGATCAATACCTACCTTATACTTTAGATGGAATTTGAGTTTCTTGAAACTTAATCATGACGTAGCGTATTGAAGAATAAGTATCCGAAACAGCCTTATTCATAGCTACGGGGCCCAACCACTCTACTTTTTCAATATTCTCCTCTGCTTGAGGAATTAGTTTCCCGGTATGTTTGCTACGCATAGCATACCATTTGGTTTTCTTTAAGATGCGTTGATTTTTATGTGAATAAGTGTGAAAAGTCGTGCAAACTTTATCAACAAGTGTAGCCTTCACATTGCATTCTTCTTCTACTTCCCGAACAGCCGCTTTCTTAAACTTTTCATTTTTCTCTAATTTACCTTTTGGCAAATCCCATTTACCTAATCGGTAAATCCACAACACTTCATCTGCTTCATTTTGAACAACTCCACCGGCTGCTTCGATTACGGTATATAAAGAACAAATCTTTTCTTTTAACGCCTTCTTTACACCTGTTAAAATGTATAAGGAATGAAAATCAAAAGGCTTTTTACCATGCAAGTCTTCGATAATTTTCCCCATTTCATCTACGCTTACATTCAAAAGACAAGTATGGCCTTTGAAATCTGCAATTTTCACGGGCTTTAATCGAGCATCAATGATCACATCAAAATCCTCCATCGGGGGATAGCTATGTTTTTTCTTTCTATTAATTAATTTGATCGGGCGATCGTCGATAAAAATGACCATTGGGGAAATTTAATTTTGGCAAAAATAGAATTAAATAACGATAAGATAAGCCGAAAAAACTATTTTTGTATTTATATACTAGAAACGATATCGCATGTCCAATTTGACCATTTCACAAGAAGTTGCCCAGCATTTATTACGCATCAAAGCTATTCAATTACGTCCAGACCAACCGTTTACTTGGGCATCTGGCTGGAAATCACCAATTTACTGCGATAACCGAATCTCCTTATCCGATCCAGAGGCAAGAACTTATATCAAAAACAGCCTTTCAGCCGTGATTAAAGGCTATTTCAAAGATGTAGATGTCATCGCTGGCGTGGCAACTGCGGGTATTGCGCAAGGTGCGCTTGTAGCTGATTTCTTAGATTTGCCTTTCTGCTATGTACGTCCTGAACCTAAGAAACATGGCATGGGAAATCAAATTGAAGGATTTGTCAAAGCTGGTCAAAAAGCTGTATTGATTGAAGACCTAATTTCAACAGGTGGAAGTTCATTGAAGGCCGCGGAGGCACTCCAACAAGCAGGCGTAGAAGTATTGGGAATGGCAGCTATTTTTACCTATGGTTTTGGAATCGCAGATGAAAATTTCCAAAACGCAGGCATTCCTTTGGTTACTTTATCCAATTACGATGTGCTCGTAGAGGAAGCAATCAAATTAAATTACATTTCAGATACGCAATTAGTGACTTTACAAGATTGGCGCGTGAACCCTAGCACTTGGGGTGTTTAATCTTTAATTCGATAAACATATCCAGGCAAGGCTTTGACCATCCCCTGGAATTCTAAATTAATCAAGGTGATCGCAATTTCGGTCACCTTTTTTTGTAGCTTCCAGGCCAATTCATCCAAGGGCATTTCCCCATTTTTAGCTAGTAAAGCCATCAATTCCGTTTCAGGTTCTGTCAAACGCGACCAGCCCAATTGTTTCGTCGGCTTTATTTTATTCGGAATATTCCCCCAGTTCATTTGCTCACACAATTGATTAAAATCCGTGTAAATAATCGCTTTATTCTTCTGAATTAGTCGATTACATCCTTCCGAAAACAGTTTATCCAAATTCCCCGGAACAGCGAATACCTCCCGATGGTAATTATTCGCATAATCGGCGGTTATAAGCGCCCCACCCTTTTCCGCAGCTTCCACCACCAAAGTCGCATCCGTCATTCCCGCAATTATTCGATTACGCAAAGGAAAAAAACGGGGATCCGGCTTTTCATGTAAGGGATATTCGGAAATGATACCTCCGTTCAATAGCATACGATCGAGGTATTTCTTATGTTTCGCTGGGTAGATGTGATTAAAACCACCCGCCAACACAGCAATGTTGGGTATTTGGTGTTCAATGCAAGCTTTATGAACTTCTACATCAATCCCATATGCCAGGCCACTGACAAATGTTACCTGAGCACCCAAGGATTCTTCTACGAGTTTTGTGGTAACTCGCCTGCCGTAATCAGTCGCTTTACGGGTTCCTACAACGGCCAACAAACATTCTACGTTTAAATCAACGTTTCCTTGTTGGTATAAGATAATCGGAGCATCATAAATTTGCTTCAAGCGGTCCGGGTAGTCAACATCCTGATAAAATAAAACTCGAACATTGGACTGGTCACATGTTTTTAGAATCTGTTCTGCTTCCTTGAGAATATGTGTTTGAAAAATCGATTCGGCTAAGACAGGGCCGATGTGTGGAATCTTTAATAAATCTGAACGATTAGCTGAAAATATCGAGGATGCTGATTCGAAATAAGACATCAGTCGGCGGGCATTCACCACCCCAATCTGTGGAATACGCGATAAAGCAATTTGGTAAAACAATTCTGTTTGCATCGATTTCTATTTCGAGCCAAATAACAGACGTTTTAATTCAAACCCTCGGAAATAACTTGTAAAAATTGTCGAATATCAAGTAGTTGGTCAATCACCGCCTGATTCGGATTCTTCGGGCTTCCGTTTTTCTTGATGGCCAACTTCGCGCCTTCAATAGTCAAACCTTGCTTATCAATAAGATCCACTAAAATAGCAATCTTCTCGATGTCGACCGGTGTATATTTTCGAATGCCTTTTCCCGTTCTTTTGGGCAATAAATGGGGGAATTGCGTTTCCCAATAGCGTAATTTAGACGTATTGACCTTGAAAAGGCTAGCAACTTCGGAAATGGAATAATATTGCTTGTCTAAATTCATAAAAGCCCTTATTTGATTCAAAAATTCAGCAAAAAAAACTAATTTTGCGATTCTTGTTTAAACAAAAATAAACAAGCTCGAGAATTAAACCAACCCATTACCAAAATAAGCGCATGACTTCACCGGAGATCCGCCAACAATTTTTAGATTTCTTCAAATCCAAAGGTCACTTAATCGTCCCTTCTGCCCCATTAGTGGCAAAAAATGACCCAACTCTTTTGTTCAACAACTCAGGAATGGCTCAGTTTAAGGACTTTTTCTTAGGCAACGGAACTCCCCCATCGAAGCGCATTGCGGATACACAAAAGTGTTTACGCGTTTCTGGTAAGCATAATGACCTCGAAG
>JAHEAY010000079.1 GCA_024642485.1 Cytophagaceae bacterium | reverse complement strand
CATATCGGAAAGCAAACCGAACTAAGATTGACTCATTTACAGGAATTGGGGATATCAAAGCCTTGGAGATTTTGAAAGAAGTAGGAACGCATTTTGATCTACCTACGGTTACTGATATTCATGAAAGTGCTGAAGCGGCGATGGCTGCGGCTTATGTAGATGTATTGCAAATTCCGGCTTTTTTATGTCGGCAGACCGATTTATTAGCTGCTGCTGCCCAAACTGGAAAGGCTGTTAATATCAAGAAGGGCCAATTTATGTCGGGAGCTTCGATGAAATTTGCTGTAGAAAAGGTGATGCACGAAAATCCGCAAGCTCAAGTTTATTTGACTGATCGTGGAAATTCATTTGGCTATGGGGATCTCGTTGTAGATTATCGCAATCTTCCAGAAATGTCGAATTTTGGTGTTCCTGTGATTATGGATTGTACGCACTCTCTGCAACGCCCTAATCAGGGTAGTGGAGTGACGGGCGGCCAACCGGCCTTGATTGAAACCATTGCGAAAGCTGCAATTGCGGTAGGAGCGGATGGGTTATTTATTGAAACTCACCCGAATCCATCGATTGCAAAATCTGATGGAGCGAATATGCTTCCATTGGATCAATTGGAAGGTTTATTGGAGAAATTATTGAAAGTTCGTCAAGCGATCGTTTAAGGAATATAAGCTACTTGTAGTCCAATATCTGTTTTATGCGATGCTGCGATGGCATCTAGTCCAGAACCGATTACCTCTTTTTGGAAGTAATCGGTTCTTGCTATTTTCAAGGCAACTGATAATTTGTTTTCGCCTTTATATTCAATCAATAATAGGTTTCTTGTGCTAGGGTCATAATAGGCTGGTAGTAGGAATGAGAAGGGTAAACTTGGTTCATAGGCATATAAACGGGTATCATAATTGCCCGACCAAATCCAGGCTGTTCGTATTTGCATTTTGAATCGCCTGAGGTGGTATTCGAAATCATTTAGGTATAAATAACCCGATTCTATTTGTTCTTTCGATTCAATGTGTGACCACATGATCCGTCCATGCCATTGAAATCGGTGTAACGGTCTGTTCCAATCGAGGCTCGCTTGAAATAGGTCATGTGGCGATTTTGAATCTGCGAGGTATTTATGCGTCCATTTGAGTTGAGCAAAATAATGCCCTAATTTCCTTCGGTCCCATTGGAAGCGACTTAATAATTCCCAGCCTAAAGGTCCAGCTGCCCATTGACTGGAGCTCGCTTTCGGAAATCGAAATACATCCAAATAGCTGGAAAAACGTTTGTATTTCGAGTGCTGGTATTGGTGGCCAATGAACAATCCCCATTCATTTTTATTGTTCGAACTTTCGCTAATGGCATTCGACATGGGGCTAAAATAGCCGACATCGTACATTCGGATAATTCCCGAGACATCCGTTTTTTTATTAATTGCCCAGGCGAGCGCATGTATCGTCGACCAGGCGGATGTCGCTGTATGGGCAATTTCACCAGAAATTCGAACATTCCTTTGTTGGCTTATATAACTCAGTGAAGTATTCAGTAAATTCCGCCCTCGCCAATCCAAAGGATTCGACGGCATAAATGGATAATTCCATTGTGTCCAGGTCTGAGCTAAGGCCCATTCTATACCCCGACCTTGATAACGAAAATTAAGCCCTGCCGCGAATTCTTGCAAGCGGTTTTGTTGGCTTATTTCTGTGGGTGTTCGGTGCAAACCGTCTAATTGGAAAGAACGAAAATATGTGCTATCCTTTGAAAGGATGAGATCTTTCATTCGGCTTGAAATATAGATTTGCCCTTGAAATTGTTGCCATCTGGTTTGCAGGTTAATTCCTCGATAAAATTCTGATTCCCCTGAAGACGTATAGGCCATCGCTCCCCCATGAAATTTTTGGGTGGCGCGTATGCTTTCATAGCTTTTGCCTAAGGAGAAAGAACCGGATTGGACGAGTCCTTGGCCCCATTGGTTGATAAAGTCGCCTATAATCAATTTAACGTGCTCTCTGGAGTCTTTTAACTCAACAAAAGCACTTGTAAAATCATTGTATTGTAATTCTCCGGCATCTTTTGCCACCAAAAGTCCTGCACGCATATGACTACTCCATGTCCCACGATAACGAAATAATGTACTCAATGGATTACCCACGTATCGAACTTTGCTTCTGGATGAAGGAGCGGAAAATCCTATTTTTTGTTCGAGTGTTCTCTCCAAGCGTAGTATGATTTGTTGCTTGGGGTTTTCGGCTTCGTACCAATGCGGTGGAATCGTCCGACAAACGAGAAGTGCTTGAATGGTACGTAAAGTGGTTAAATCCCAATTGGGTATGGTTTGTAATTCAAATAGGGAGTAAAATCGGCCAATACGGTTGCGATGCATGATGAATGTATCAATTTGATTGGCTTGTAAGATTCCCATGGCGAGCAACTCTGCTTCGCTTGCCTCGTTGATATCGAGCGGATTTTGTTGGTAGTAGTTGAGTATCCCTTGTTTTTCCTCGGTCAGTTCCGTGGATTGTTGGGCAGCAAGCCAAAAAGGGAATAGCCAATAAATAAAAATGAGCCGTTTCAAGTTTTTTTCTTGAAACTAGCTCATGACAGGTTATTCTTTCGCTAGAAAACTGATTATGAAAATCAGTTAACTGAATTTTCGTTCGATAAGTAACATAAGTTCTTGTGATGCGGAAGATTCTTCGAACTGATATCGTTCTGAAACTTCAACTCTCCAATTGGTTACGCTTGCTTCGAAGTCAATAAATTCAATGAATTGGCTGAATTGCTCCGCATTCCCATCAAATAATTCTTGGATGAAATTCAAGCGTTGGAATAAAGAAATGCTCTCCGCTAGGGATGAAGTCATTTGATTGGCAACCATATTCTTCAACGAATGATCATCCACTTGTATCGTGTCAAATACTTTTTCGCCCGTTGAATCAGCCAACATCTCCTGAATGCTTTGTGTTTTGCTTTCTTCTTGGTTTAATTCGCTTAAATCAGGTAATTCATTCGATACCTCAAAATAATCTGGCGTCGAATGTGTAGGGAATTCAATGGCTGTATCTTCCCAAGCAACCGCTTGAAGGTCATTTTCCTCGATTTCAATTTCTGGGCTTAGTTCCTCTTCTATTACGATCTCCTCTTCCTCCTCAGGCAAATCTTCCAATGAATCCGATGGCCGTTCAAAAAACACTTCGGCATTCAGTAAATCAGCAAAGCTAGGAACTTCGGGTTGTACGGATTCGATTTGTCCACCCAATGTAGTAATCCAATCCATCCAAATCTGCTCAGGCAATTGCACTTGCATTAACAACGTTTGAGCGATTGAATTCCATTTTTCTTGCATGCGGAGATTTGACCAATCAAAATTGGGTAGTTTTTCCACGAGCATTTCACTTGTTAACTGTTGCAATAATTCCGCTTGAATAGTCGCGAGAATCATGGGGTCACAGTCAAGCGAAAGTACTTCTTGAAAACTCAAGGTTTGGCCTTGATTGTTCCAGTAGTGTAAGAAAATATTGGGTTTCATACGCTTATTGATTGATTTTTAGCGCTTCGCAAGCTTTCATTGCGGCATTTTGTTCCGCTTTTTTCTTAGAATATCCTTTGCCTTCGGCAATTTTTTCGTTTTCGATGAGTACGAAAGCCGTAAATTCTTTGTTGTGATGAACACCTTCTTCATCCAGTGTAAACTGGACTTTTTTGCCTTCTTTCTGCGCCCATTCGATCAGGATTGACTTGAAGTTGGGGTTGTTTTGAACGACCGTATCCAAATCAAAATACTGGGTAAGTATTTTTTGCGTGATGAATTTTTGGGTAAAACTAAATCCCTTATCTAAATAGACTGCACCAATAAAAGCTTCTAGTGCGTCTCCATACATGCTGGAGCGGGATAGCGAGGTTTTGCGCTGGTTTTCGTATTCAATGACTTCTTCGAGACCTAATTTTCGGCCGAGGACATTTAATGATTCCCGACTCACCATTCGAGAGCGAATTTCAGTTAGGAAGCCCTCGTCTTTGAATGGGAATTTTTTGAATAAGTAAGCTGCGGTAATCATGCCTAGCACGGAGTCTCCAAGAAATTCCAAACGTTCGTTGGACTCTTTATAAGATTTTGAGACAGATTCTTTTGAGGCCGAGGCATGTAAAAAGGCTAATCGGTATAATTCTAGATTAGACGGATTAGCCCCTATAAGGTGTTTGACTGATTTATAAAGGTGTTTCTCGCGTTCATCTTGGGAATGTAAGCCGAACCAGGTCAACGGAGAAAATAACTTCATAAATTAAATTTTTCTAAAGATGACAGTTGCATTGTGGCCACCAAAACCGAAGCCATTGCTTAATGCAACATCAATTTTACGTGCTTTACCTACGTTTTCAGTTAAGTCAATGCGTTGATCAATTTCTGGATCACGGTTGAAAACGTTAATAGTAGGAGGGACGAATTGATTTTTGATTGCTAGGACAGATGCAACGGCCTCAACAGCTCCTGCTCCTCCTAATAAGTGACCTGTCATTGATTTCGTAGAAGAAATAGCCATGTTGTAGGCGTGTTCTCCAAAGCAATCAACGATGGCTTTAATTTCTTGTGGATCACCAATCGGTGTTGATGTTCCGTGTGTATTGATGTAATCAACCTCTTCAGGTTTGATTTGAGCATCTTCCAATGCGTCTTGCATCGACAATAAAGCACCGTATCCATCCGGATGTGGAGCCGTAATATGGTATGCGTCAGATGAGAAACCTCCACCAATTAATTCCGCGTAGATTTTCGCACCGCGTGCTTTTGCGTGTTCATACTCTTCTAAAACCAATGCGCCAGCGCCTTCACCTACGACAAAACCATCACGGTCTACGTCATAAGGACGAGAAGCCGTAGCTGGATCATCGTTACGTGTTGACATCGCGTGCATCGCTGTAAATCCACCAACCGATGCGATTGTCACAGGAGCCTCAGAGCCACCCGTGATACAAACATGCACACGGCCCGTACGGATGTAATTAAATGCGTCAATAATCGCATTGTTTGCAGAAGAACAAGCCGAAACAGTTACGTAGTTAGGTCCACGGAATCCATTACGAATGGAAATTTGTCCTGAACTTGAATCTGCAATCATTTTTGGAATAAAGAATGGATTGATTTTTGGCGTTCCATCACCTTTACCAAAATAGATCATTTCATCTTCGAATGTTTTCAATCCTCCGATACCTGATCCCCAAATAACACCCACCTTATTCAGGTTTAATTTCTCCATGTCAAATGCAGCATCTGCAATCGCTTCATCGGAAGCAATAACAGCATATTGCGTGAATGGGTCCATTTTGCGGGCCTCTTTGGTATTAATGTAATCTTCTACTTTGAAGTCTTTCAACTCACAAGCAAAGCGCGTTTTGAATTTTTCAGCATCAAATCGGGTAATGGGTGCACAACCACTTTTACCAGCGGCTAAACCTTCCCAAAAGGTATCAACTGTATTTCCAATCGGTGTAAGAGCACCTAGGCCCGTCACAACTACGCGTTTTAACTCCATGTGTTAATTTAATAGACTTTGTAAAAATAAAAAATGTCAATTAGTAATGGTTCAACTGAGGAAAAATCCTTAGGAATTACCAGGTACTAATTGACATCATTATGATCGTGTGATTCGATTACTTTGCGTTTTCTTCCAAGTAAGCAACTGCTTGGCCTACTGTTTGGATGTTTTCAGCTTGGTCATCTGGGATAGAAACATTGAATTCTTTTTCAAATTCCATGATTAATTCTACCGTGTCTAAGGAGTCAGCTCCCAAATCGTTTGTGAAAGACGCCTCAGTTGTAACTTCTGATGCTTCTACACCTAACTTCTCAACGATGATGCTTTTTACTTTTTCTGCAATATCTGACATTTTATAAATATTTTGGGGTTCAAAAACGATGCAAAGATTAGAATTAAAAGTTAGAATATCAAACAAATTTTATTCCATTTTGCACTTTAAAAGTATTTATTGTAATAATAATAATTCTTTTTGTAAAAAACTTATGTGGTCTATACTGTTTTTACTTAAAAACAGAGCGATGCCGCGCCTAAAAGGCCTGCATCATTGCCCAATAAAGCCTTCTTGATATTTAATTTTTCCAAGTATGCAGGGGTCAACCAGTAGTTTAATTGGCGTTCCATGCTCGGTAAAATGAAGTCATAAGATGCGGATAGTCCACCTCCAATGAAGATATTTTTGATATCTAAAATGCGAATTAATGAAACTAACATATCGCCCAATAAACTTCCTACCTCATCCCAAATTGCCAATGCCAATGCATCACCTTCTTCGGCCGCAACAACTAGGGCTGTCGTAGAGATTGTTCCATCATCCGCTAATACAGTCTGACCTTTATAGTTTGCACGCATTTCAGTCGCTAATTGCAATAATTCTTTCTTGCCCACATTGCGCTCTAAAACCTTTCCGTTTTTTGAAGGCACGTGACCTGGTTCCATGGCATTTCCATCTCCGCCTAAGAAAATCTTACGGTCGATGATAGCTGCTCCACCAACACCCGTTCCCAAGGTAATGAAGATGAAGTCTTCTGGCATGGTGTTTTTTTCTGGAGAGAAATAGAATTCGCCTAATGCTGCTGCATTGGCATCGTTTTCCATGAAAAATTCATGTTCTGGGAAACGTTTCTCCAACATATCGATCATGGGAGAACCGTCGATTTCCGGAATGGCAGTGATTTCAATCAACGTACGGCGATTCTTTGTAAGAATACCCGGTAGGCCGATGCCTATCTTTTTGACATTTTTATGTTGGTATAATTGCAAGGCAATGGCATCTGCCAAACGATCTAAGAAGTGGTGAGATTCTCGCCACGTTGCGGTATCATAACTCTGAAAGTTGCTGATTTGACCGGTATCGGAATGTACAATTCCCATTTTAACGCCGGTGCCACCTACGTCAATTCCTAAATATTCTGCTGCTGCCATAAACATGTATTGATTGAATTACGAATTTGTCGATTTTTGCCGTGAATTTCAAATCAAAAGGGGCTCAATTGTAAATTCGCTCCAATTTTTCCATGATTTGGGCAACGCCTGGGCAGATGACCGCATTCTTTTGGGTGAGATTCATGATGCCCAACATATTTTTACGGTCGGTATGTGGATATTCCCGACAAGCCTTTGGGCGGTGTTCGTAAATTTGGCAGGTATTGTCTTCCAACGTGAGAAAGGGGCAGGGAGCCGCAGGGTAGACCCAATCGCCATCTGCGTCTTGTATCAAATATTGATCCAAGAATTGCGCCACCTTCATTTTCAATAGATGTGCCACGCGTTGAATATCAGTTTCATTCCACATAGGACTTGTTGTTTTGCAACAATTTCCACAGGTCAAACAATCCAAATTTTCAAAGACCTGTTCATGCGCCTTCTCAAATTGCATGTCCAAATCCCTAGGCTTTTTAGCCTTGATTCGTTGGAATACTTTTTTGAAATGCGGGTCTTTGGGCATGATTAGATGTCGGCATGAAAGCAGGCCCGGCAACGTGCTTGATAGGATTCTGTTTCGCCGAGTAAAACCGTTTCTTCTTTGTCGACGATGCGGTAAGAATAATGTGCCACGGCACCACATTGTACACAGACCGCATGTACTTTCGTGACATACTCAGCAATGGCCATTAATTTAGGCATGGGGCCGAATGGGTTCCCTTTGAAGTCCATATCAAGACCTGCGATAATAACTCGTTTGCCTTGATTGGCCAAAGTATCTACAACTTCTACGATCGAGTCGTCGAAGAACTGTACCTCATCCAATCCCACTACATCGCAATCCCCAGCTAATAAAAGGATTTCACTCGCACTTAAAACAGGGGTGGAGCGGATCGAATT
>JAHEAY010000078.1 GCA_024642485.1 Cytophagaceae bacterium | reverse complement strand
CTGCATTCCCCTCATTTGTACATACGACAAATTCGCCCGTTTCGGCCACAGCAAAATTCACACCGGTAATTGCCACTTCTGAAGCCAGAAA
This sequence comes from Cytophagaceae bacterium, assembly GCA_024642485.1. Taxonomy (GTDB): domain Bacteria; phylum Bacteroidota; class Bacteroidia; order Cytophagales; family Spirosomataceae; genus Aquirufa. The sequence continues at coordinate 7,771 of JAHEAY010000078.1, read as the reverse complement.
ATGCCCACGAAGATGCTGGCGCGCCGCCTCCGTCAAAAACTGTGGATCTTTATTTCCTTTGGGCGTTCCTAAATGTTGGTGAAATGTCTCCCCCACATCCTCTTTTTTCAGGTGGATCGCAGGTAAAACAATGTGACTGGGTGCTTCTTTTCTGAATTGAACAATGCGTTCCCCTAAATCCGTATCAACCACTTCGATGCCTTTATTTGCCAAATAATCATTCAAATGGCATTCCTCCGTCAGCATGGACTTGCTCTTCACAAGCAATTGCGAACCCTGCGCTGCAATGATACCATGTACAATCGCATTATGCTCCGCCGCATCTGCAGCCCAATGGACTTTAATACCATTCGCTTGCGCTTTCGCTTCGAAGGCTTGCAAATAGTTACCTAAATTCGCTAGGGTATGATCTTTGATTTGGGAGGCATGTTCACGCAAGGCTTCCCATTCGGGTAAAACCTTCGATGCCTTATCGCGTTTTTCGCGAACAAACCACAAGGTTTCATCATGCCAGTCGGTCCGCTCCCCATCCGCAATAAATTTCTCTGAAGCTTCAGCGTGGCTAATCATGATTTAATATTTCTACGATGTGTTTCACTTGGATATTAGATCCTTGACGGCGCAAAATCCCCTCCATATGCATCAAACAAGATGTATCCGCCCCCACAATGTATTCCACCGCATTGGCATCGTGTTCCTTAATTCGGTCCTGCCCCATCTTCACAGAAACGGCTTCTTCCGTTACACAGAAGGTTCCTCCAAAACCACAGCACTCGTCAGCTCGTTCAGGTTTTAAAATTTCAACACCCTCCACGAGTCCCAATAGATCTTCTAACTTTGAAAAAGGCTTTTCGTTGCGCTCCGACATCGAACTTAAACGCAAACCACGCTGACCATGACAACTTTGATGCAGACCTACCCGGTGTGGAAATTTCGCTGGTAAACTCGAGACCTTTAAGATATCTGTTAAAAACTCACAAATCTCAAACACCGAATTCCTGATTTTCTCCGAAGGATGATGCTCCTTCAAGTGCAAAACACATGAGCCTGATGGTCCTACGATGTAATCAAATCCCTCAAAATTATTCGAAAAATTGGCATCGCAACCTGATGTGGAGGATGCAAAACCGGAATTAGCCATCGGTTGGCCGCAACAAGTTTGGTCTTTGGGAACAACCACTTCGCAACACAGTTTCTCCAACAATTCCAAACTCGCCACCGCTACTTGCGGATAGAATTGGTCAATATAACAAGGAACAAACAGGGCTACGCGCATCCTAATATCGTTTCAATAGAATTAAATTCGTAGGGATTTCTCCCTTATAAACCATCAAAGCCGCACCTAAAGCACTGGCTTGTGCCACTTCTGCGGCATAAACTTCTAGTTCAGGAAAGGCCCGCGCTAATAAGCGCATGTACCATTCGTTCTTGCTAAAACCACCATCCACAAGCAATTGTTTGACAGGTGCGTCTTTCAACAACAAGTTCAAACTAAAGATTTGTTGGCCTACCAAATCTACCATGAATTGATCATACGCCGAAGCCAAATCTGCAAATTCAGCTAAATTTCGCGAAGTGAAGGCACATTCGAAAACGGAAGATGCTTTCGGTTTTAATTTAAAAACGGAATCGCTAAACCGACAATCCTTGAACGAGCCTCCAAAATGCGCCTCCATCCGAGCCACTTGCTCCTCATGAAAATGTCCCCCAAACAAACGAGACGCTTTAACGGGCTTTCCGTTTGGCTGTAAATAACACAAGACATCATTCGCTAATTCGTCAGCAGTCAAGGGCGATTCGTTGAACGGATGCATCGCGATGCACCAGGTACCCGTCGACAAAAGCACAAATTCCTCCGAAATACTCCGTAAATAGGGGACCAAAGCGGCTGAGGAATCATGTAGACCGAACCCGTAATTTATTCCATCTATGGCGATAAAACCCGCAGCAGAAACAGGAGCCAAACGATCTTCAATCGCTGAAACCCAAGGATGGTATTGCCCTTTGTCGAAATCCCATAAAGCGGTGTGGCAACCGATGGAGGTAATCTCAGACAAAAACTTACCTGTAAATAGAGAAGCTAAGTAATTTGGGAAATGAAACGCTTTAAAAACTTCCGGCCAAAATGGTTTTAATCGTGCCGCATACACCTGCAATCCGGAATTCAGATTCCCTAAAATGGGCGATGCCGTTTTGCGCGCAAATTCCGCTTCTCCCCCAAAATCCGCATAGGGAAATGGTACAGAAACAGGTTTCAAATAATTATACAATGGGGCCACAGGTTCACCCGTACGATCCACATACACAAAGGAAGCGCCATAAGCGGAAAAATTCAAACCGATGAGTTCGAATTCAGGCATTTGGCAGAGTTCTGTAAACGTAGCAACAATCCATTGTTGAAGTGCAGGCAAATCCTCGCAAGGAAATCCATCTTCGTCCACCACCTCTGCAAAATACTGTTGTTTTTCAAACACTATCTGAAACGCAGTATCCCACAGAAAGACCTTTTTATTCGTCTTTCCTATGTCAAATACCGCAATAACAGGTGTTTTAACACTCATTACAATCCCGTCGCTACCGTTTTTGCACCACGTGCCTTGATTAATTGATCACGCAATTTCTCCTGACGGAACAAAGCGATCGGATCCAAAGCTCCGCCTAATTCCAAACGGGCTTGCGCCACTAATGCCCGTACATCCGTACGGAAAACGGCCTGCAATATTTCTTGACAACGTACCACATCGTTCGCTTCACGAGCTGCTTCTAAGGCTGCTCGGTCCACTAATAAGGCTTGTGCATACGCAATTTGAATAGCTTCCACGGATTGCAATAAATCCTCCAACGGATCTTTTACATTGTGTGAAGCATCAATCATCCAACCTAAATCTTTGGCATGATTCATTCCTTTGGCATCCATCCCATCCACCAATTCATTGAAGATTAAGAACAATTGATACGGTTTAATCGAACCTGCCGTCAAATCATCATCGCCGTATTTCGAATCATTGAAGTGGAAACCACCCAATTTACCTTCCATCAATAGAATGGAAACGATTTGCTCAATGTTGGCATTCGGCAAATGGTGCCCCAAATCGACCAAGGTTTTTGCCTGTGGCCCTAATTTATTTACCATGGAATACGAAGCTCCCCAATCTCCCACGGTCGTAGAATAGAAGTTCGGCTCATAAGCCTTGTATTCTAAATACAAAGACCAGTCGGCAGGAAGCGCCGCATAAATCTCCCGCAAACTATCCACCGTACGCTCATAAGCATGACGGAAATTTAATTGGCCTGGAAAACAAGAACCATCCGATAACCAAACAGTTAAAGCTTTGGAACCGAGTTCAACTCCGTGCTTAATCACTTCAATGTTGTGATCAATCGCTTGTTTCCGAGTCGCCGCAGAAACATGTTGCAAGGAACCAAACTTATAGGAATGTACTTGATCCGCTTGATCCTGAAAGGTATTTGAATTCACGGCATCGAATGCCAAACCGTGTTGGGCAGCCAACGTGCGAATCGCCGCAGGATCCGTAGGAATATCCCAAGGAATGTGCAAAGAAATCGCACCCGAAGACTGATTTAAGGCATGTAATAAACCCACATCCGCGATTTTTTCTTCCAAATTACGCGGTTCGCCTCCGCCAGAAAAGCGGCCAAAACGGGTTCCTCCTGTGCCTAAAGCCCAAGAAGGAATCGCGATTTGAAAATCCTTTAATTTCTGCAAAATGCCAGCTGGCAAATTCACCTCGGATTTCAAGAAATCCAGTCGGCGGGTATGTTGGGCTAATAATGCCTCGTTATGATTTGAAATATTCATGCTTCTTATCTTAAAAATCCTGCAGCGACACCACCATCTACGTTTAGTGCATTTCCGGTCGACTTATTTAATAAGCCACCTACGAATGCAAAACAGGCGTTGGCAATATCATCTGGCAAAATAGATTCATTCAAAAGGGTACGTTTCGCGTAATAGGCGGGCAATTCAGCTACCGTGATGCCGTAGGCTTTGGCGCGACCTTCGGCCCAACCGCCTGCCCAGATATTGGAATCTGCAATCACAGCATCCGGGTTGACAGTATTCACACGGATATGATCTGGTCCTAATTCCGCGGCTAACAAACGAGTCATGTGGGCCTGAGCTGCTTTGGCACTTCCGTAACCCACGTTGTTAGGACCTGCAACAAAGGCATTTTTCGACACGATGTTCACGATGTCACCACCCAATCCCTGCTTGCGCATCACCGCAATTGCTGCTTGCGAAACCAAGTATTGTCCCTTCACTAAAATATCATATAATTTATCCCAGTCGGCCTGCGTATGCTCCAAAATCCCTTTCGAAATCGAGATTCCCGCATTATTCACGATTAGATCCACCCCACCAAAATCCAAGCAAGCTTGCTTCATCGCCGCCTCAATCGATTCTTGATTCGTGACATCCGCGATGACCGTAGATACCACATCTTTCCCAAATAAACTGATAAACTCTGCTTTCGCCTCCGCCAAACGATCCGCATTCACGTCATTTAAAATCACGCAAGCGCCTTCTTGAGCCATTTTTTTGGCAATCGCCTTACCGATTCCCCCACCCGATCCCGTCACAAACGCGACACGGCCGGACAAGGCTTTGGGCTTCGGCATGCGTTGGAGTTTGGCTTCTTCCAACAACCAATATTCAATATCAAAAGCTTCTTGACGAGGCAAGGAAGTATAAGACGAAATCGCCTCCGCTCCGCGCATCACGTTGATGGCATTCGTATAAAACTCTGCGGCAACGCGAGCCGTTTGTTTGTCTTTGGCAAAGGTAAACATCCCCACACCCGGGTATAAAATCACCACTGGATTGGGATCACGCATCGCTGGGGAATTCGCATGTTTGCAAGAATCGTAATAAGATCCGTACATGATGCGGTAATCTTCGAACAACGGTGTCAAGGCCTCCACGGAAACATCGGAACCCAACACCAATGGCGAAATTTTCGTCCGCAAGAAGTGATCTGGGCAAGAGGTTCCTAAAGGAGCCAAACGATCTAAATCATTCGAATTGATAAATTGCAAGACACGCTCATCGTCGGAGAAATGACCCACCATCTGCACATGTGACGAACAAAATCCACGCAAAACGGGTGCTAACGCAGCAGCCTTAGCCGCTCTTTCTTCCGCAGAAAACGAAGACATTCGCGCACCGCCAAAAACCGTTTTCGTTTTCGATTCAATGTATTCCGCACATTTTTCAATGACTTCTAACGTATTTACATAGCATTCATAAGAGGTATCGCCCCACGTAAACAAGCCATGCGAGCCTAACATGATGCCGCGCAATTTAACACCACGAGATGCTGCCTCGTCTAAACAGGCTTTTAATTGCAAGCCAAGGTCGAAGCCAGGACGTTGCCAGCCTACCCAGCCAATTAATCCGCCGAACAAGTCTTTGGTAATTTGCTCGCCATCCTTTGATGCCGCAATCGCAATGGCCGCATCAGGGTGCAAGTGATCAATGTGTTTGAATGGTAAAAATCCGTGCAAAGGTGTATCGATGGACGGGGCTTTGGAAGACAAATCAAAAATGCAATGATTAAATAATTCCACCATTTCATCTTCGTGTTCCAAACCGCGGTAGACATTTGTCAACGAACGTAAGCGATCCACGTACAAAGCAGCACAGCCCGACTTCTTCAAGGTACCAATATCACCACCGGAGCCTTTGATCCACATCACTTCGGTTTCAGAACCTGTCAACGGGTCTTTGTCTTGCAATTTCACCGAAGTATTTCCCCCGCCGTAATTCGTGATGCGTAAATCTGCTCCTAAAATGTTCGAGCGGTAGATGAATAGGTCGACTTCATTTCCTGCGAGTGCCGCTGCTTTGGCATCATCCCAAAGGTAAGATACGTGTTTGTACATGTTGCTTTTTTATTTTTCCCAAAACTACGCTTGCAAAAGCGCCCAACCGTCCTATCCTACCTAGGGATAGTCAAAATATTTTTTCCGGCTTTTAATGGATATTTTTTCCCTTGCCAAACAAAGGTTCCATTCACCGTTCCCGGCAAGGTGATCGAAGCGCTGCCCGATTTGTATTGCACCTGAATTTCCCCCTGCGGATGAGGTACCACACCTTCCACTTCTTTAAGCTCGCCTAGATGTGGTTCAATTTTTACTTTAGCGAAAGCCGGTGCATCAGAGTCTACGCCCAAAACGATGCGGAAGAATTCAATGTTAGGACTTGCGCCCCATGCATGGCAATCCGATCTGGACGTGGAAATATCCGAGGTTTCCGCCCAAGTCGTTAAGCCCATGTCGATGTTCTCCTTCCATTTATCAAGCCATTTCAGGTAATCATTGCCTTGACCAGCTTTCGTTAAGGCTAAGTGTAAGTAGTATTTGAAGTAGATAGACGCAGGAGCTAAATCCTTGTCAGTCAGGAGTTTACTTGACACCCCGCCAGCGTCAAAACCCGCCAAAATGGCAAGGGAATTTGCGTGTTGGGAAAATTTATCATGCACTTCCGTATCCGCATACAAGCTCCTTGTGGCATCCCAATATAATTTATGTAAAACCGGTTTTAATGCCTTCACCTTCGCCTCATAGCGTGCGGCCAATTCGGGATAACCAAAATAACGTTCGATTTCCGCCGCATTTTGCAAGATCCAAACATACTGAAAATCAATCACCGCTGAACGACCCGAAGGCCCAACTGGAGCAATTCCCCGTGGCCAGGCATTCACCCAGTCGGAGAAAGTCCAATAAGGTACATTTTGCAAGGTCCCATCGCTCCCTTCGAAACGCGAAAAATAATCCAAAATCCCGCGCATGCCGGATAATTTGTTTTTCAGGAACGATGGATCTTTACCATAGCGTAAATAATCATGCAACATCCCGATGTACCACAAAGAGAACGTTGGAATTTGCTGGTGCAAATCCGTCGGGTATCTGCTCAGCGTAATTCCTTCCGCTATTCTCGAATGATCCATGTGGTCCAGCGCCTGACGAACCAAACGTTCGTCCCCAGCATAATATAAACTTACAAGCGCCTGAATCCGTGCATCGCCAATGTATTGCAATTGCTCATAATAGGGACAATCCATGTAGGTTTCCATAGCACATAAACGCGCGGTGCGAAATCCCACGTCAAGCAATTGGGGAATAAAGGGATTATCCGTTTTCAACGTAGCCTTCGCCAGAAAAGGAAAACCCGTGAACACACTCTTGAAATCCTGCAAAGTCAACGCATCCGCTTCCGTCTTTACGGTCAAACGCACATAGCGAAACGTGCGATAAGTCATTGTTTCAAAGGTATGCGCGGCCCCATCAGCGATGAGGCTATCCTTCCGACCAAGCCAGTATTTATCCTCAATATCATTCCGATTACCCTTGTGATTCCCGTTTTTCGTTGTCGTGCTCAAAGGCTTTTTTTCGTATAAACCTTCGGCATAAGTAAGGCCAATTTTGGCATCCTTTCCTCCTGAAAACGTTAATTGCGGATATGCATTTGTCAATACTCCTTGATCGATCCACAGATCCACCGAAGAATTCGCAGGTACCACGAGCGATTTCCCATGAATCAAATCGCCCTCTCCTTTGCGAATAGCCGCAAATCGTTGCTCTTTTAATTCCATCGCCGGAATCGCGGAAGGATATAGCATCCAACCACGGGCGTCAATAGATGCCCCTTTTGTAAGACCTGGGCCTAAAGATTTAGCAGCGATAAAAGGCGACCAGCCTTTACTATATTCCTGTAATTCTCCCGCGCCTGCCACATAATAGCCAGGAA
>JAHEAY010000077.1 GCA_024642485.1 Cytophagaceae bacterium | reverse complement strand
CTGCATTCCCCTCATTTGTACATACGACAAATTCGCCCGTTTCGGCCACAGCAAAATTCACACCGGTAATTGCCACTTCTGAAGCCAGAAAATGCCCACGAAGATGCTGGCGCGCCGCCTCTGTCAAAAACTGTGGATCTTTATTTCCTTTGGGCGTTCCTAAATGTTGGTGAAATGTCTCCCCCACATCCTCTTTTTTCAGGTGGATTGCTGGTAAGACTATGTGACTAGGCGCTTCATTTCTGAATTGAACAATGCGTTCCCCTAAATCCGTATCAACCACTTCGATGCCTTTATTTGCCAAATAATCATTCAAATGGCATTCCTCCGTCAGCATGGACTTGCTCTTAACGAGCACGGAAGATCCCTGCGCCGCAATAATTCCATGCACTATAGCATTATGCTCCGCCGCATCTTTCGCCCAATGTACTTTAATACCATTCGCTTGCGCTTTGGCTTCAAAGGCCTGCAAATAGCTTCCTAAATTCGCTAAGGTATGATCTTTGATTTGTGAAGCGTGTTCACGCAAGGCTTCCCATTCGGGTAAAACCTTCGATGCCTTATCGCGTTTTTCGCGAACAAACCACAAGGTTTCATCATGCCAGTCGGTCCGCTCCCCATCCGCAATAAATTTCTCTGAAGCTTCAGCGTGGCTAATCATGATTTAATATTTCTACGATGTGTTTCACTTGGATATTAGATCCTTGACGGCGCAAAATCCCCTCCATATGCATCAAACAAGATGTATCCGCCCCCACAATGTATTCCACCGCATTGGCATCGTGTTCCTTAATTCGGTCCTGCCCCATCTTCACAGAAACGGCTTCTTCCGTTACACAGAAGGTTCCTCCAAAACCACAGCACTCGTCAGCTCGTTCAGGTTTTAAAATTTCAACACCCTCCACGAGTCCCAATAGATCTTCTAACTTTGAAAAAGGCTTTTCGTTGCGCTCCGACATCGAACTTAAGCGCAAACCTCTCTGACCATGGCAACTTTGGTGCAATCCGATACGATGAGGAAATTTCGCTGGCAAGCTCGAGATCTTCAAGATATCCGTCAAAAACTCACAAATCTCGTAAACCGAATCCCTGATTTTCTCCGAAGGATGATGTTCCTTCAAGTGCAAAACACATGAGCCTGATGGTCCTACGATGTAATCAAATCCCTCAAAATTATTCGAAAAATTGGCATCGCAGCCTGCTGTGGAGGATGCAAAACCGGAATTGGCCATCGGTTGGCCGCAACAAGTTTGATTTTTGGGAACAACAACCTCGCAGCCCAGTTTTTCCAACAATTCCAAACTCGCCACCGCTACTTGCGGATAGAATTGGTCAATATAACAAGGAACAAACAGGGCAACGCGCATCCTAATATCGTTTCAATTGAATTAAATCTGTTGGGGTTTCACCCGCATAAACCATCAAAGCCGCACCTAACGCACTGGCTTGGGCAACTTCCGCGGCATAAACTTCTAGTTCAGGAAAGGCATGTGCCAACAAGCGCATGTACCATTCGTTTTTACTAAAACCGCCATCGACAAGCAATTGTTTGACTGGTGCATCTTTCAGCAATAGGTTCAAACTAAAGATTTGTTGGCCTACCAAATCTACCATGAATTGATCATACGCCGAAGCCAAATCTGCAAATTCAGCTAAATTTCGCGAAGTGAAGGCACATTCGAAAACGGAAGATGCTTTCGGTTTTAATTTAAAAACGGAATCGCTAAACCGACAATCCTTGAACGAGCCTCCAAAATGCGCCTCCATCCGAGCCACTTGCTCCTCATGAAAATGTCCCCCAAACAAACGAGACGCTTTAACGGGCTTTCCGTTTGGCTGTAAATAACACAAGACATCATTCGCTAATTCGTCAGCAGTCAAGGGCGATTCGTTGAACGGATGCATCGCGATGCACCAGGTACCCGTCGACAAAAGCACAAATTCCTCCGAAATACTCCGTAAATAGGGGACCAAAGCGGCTGAGGAATCATGTAGACCGAACCCGTAATTTATTCCATCTATGGCGATAAAACCCGCAGCAGAAACAGGAGCCAAACGATCTTCAATCGCTGAAACCCAAGGATGGTATTGCCCTTTGTCGAAATCCCATAAAGCGGTGTGGCAACCGATGGAGGTAATCTCAGACAAAAACTTACCTGTAAATAGAGAAGCTAAGTAATTTGGGAAATGAAACGCTTTAAAAACTTCCGGCCAAAATGGTTTTAATCGTGCCGCATACACCTGCAATCCGGAATTCAGATTCCCTAAAATGGGCGATGCCGTTTTGCGCGCAAATTCCGCTTCTCCCCCAAAATCCGCATAGGGAAATGGTACAGAAACAGGTTTCAAATAATTATACAATGGGGCCACAGGTTCACCCGTACGATCCACATACACAAAGGAAGCGCCATAAGCGGAAAAATTCAAACCGATGAGTTCGAATTCAGGCATTTGGCAGAGTTCTGTAAACGTAGCAACAATCCATTGTTGAAGTGCAGGCAAATCCTCGCAAGGAAATCCATCTTCGTCCACCACCTCTGCAAAATACTGTTGTTTTTCAAACACTATCTGAAACGCAGTATCCCACAGAAAGACCTTTTTATTCGTCTTTCCTATGTCAAATACCGCAATAACAGGTGTTTTAACACTCATTACAATCCCGTCGCTACCGTTTTTGCACCACGTGCCTTGATTAATTGATCACGCAATTTCTCCTGACGGAACAAAGCGATCGGATCCAAAGCTCCGCCTAATTCCAAACGGGCTTGCGCCACTAATGCCCGTACATCCGTACGGAAAACGGCCTGCAATATTTCTTGACAACGTACCACATCGTTCGCTTCACGAGCTGCTTCTAAGGCTGCTCGGTCCACTAATAAGGCTTGTGCATACGCAATTTGAATAGCTTCCACGGATTGCAATAAATCCTCCAACGGATCTTTTACATTGTGTGAAGCATCAATCATCCAACCTAAATCTTTGGCATGATTCATTCCTTTGGCATCCATCCCATCCACCAATTCATTGAAGATTAAGAACAATTGATACGGTTTAATCGAACCTGCCGTCAAATCATCATCGCCGTATTTCGAATCATTGAAGTGGAAACCACCCAATTTACCTTCCATCAATAGAATGGAAACGATTTGCTCAATGTTGGCATTCGGCAAATGGTGCCCCAAATCGACCAAGGTTTTTGCCTGTGGCCCTAATTTATTTACCATGGAATACGAAGCTCCCCAATCTCCCACGGTCGTAGAATAGAAGTTCGGCTCATAAGCCTTGTATTCTAAATACAAAGACCAGTCGGCAGGAAGCGCCGCATAAATCTCCCGCAAACTATCCACCGTACGCTCATAAGCATGACGGAAATTTAATTGGCCTGGAAAACAAGAACCATCCGATAACCAAACAGTTAAAGCTTTGGAACCGAGTTCAACTCCGTGCTTAATCACTTCAATGTTGTGATCAATCGCTTGTTTCCGAGTCGCCGCAGAAACATGTTGCAAGGAACCAAACTTATAGGAATGTACTTGATCCGCTTGATCCTGAAAGGTATTTGAATTCACGGCATCGAATGCCAAACCGTGTTGGGCAGCCAACGTGCGAATCGCCGCAGGATCCGTAGGAATATCCCAAGGAATGTGCAAAGAAATCGCACCCGAAGACTGATTTAAGGCATGTAATAAACCCACATCCGCGATTTTTTCTTCCAAATTACGCGGTTCGCCTCCGCCAGAAAAGCGGCCAAAACGGGTTCCTCCTGTGCCTAAAGCCCAGGAAGGAATCGCGATTTGAAAATCCTTTAATTTCTGCAAAATGCCAGCTGGCAAGTTCACCTCAGATTTCAAGAAATCCAGTCGGCGGGTATGTTGGGCTAATAATGCCTCGTTATGATTCGAAATATTCATGCTTCTTATCTTAAAAATCCTGCAGCCACACCACCATCTACGTTTAGTGCATTTCCGGTCGACTTATTCAATAAGCCACCTACGAATGCAAAACACGCGTTAGCAATATCATCTGGCAAAATAGATTCATTCAAAAGGGTACGTTTCGCGTAATATGCGGGTAATTCAGCTACCGTGATGCCATAGGCTTTGGCGCGACCTTCGGCCCAGCCACCTGCCCAGATATTGGAATCTGCGATCACCGCATCCGGGTTGACTGTATTCACACGGATGTGATCTGGTCCTAATTCCGCGGCCAACAAACGGGTCATGTGTGCCTGCGCTGCTTTCGCTGAACCATAACCCACGTTATTCGGTCCTGCAACAAAAGCATTTTTCGACACGATGTTCACGATGTCGCCACCCAATCCCTGCTTGCGCATCACAGCAATTGCCGCTTGCGAAACCAAGTATTGTCCCTTCACTAAAATAGCATATAACTTATCCCAGTCGGCCTGCGTATGTTCCAAAATCCCTTTCGAAATGGAAATTCCCGCATTATTCACGATTAGATCCACCCCACCAAAATCCAAGCAAGCTTGTTTCATCGCTGCCTCAATCGATTCTTGATTGGTTACATCCGCGATAACCGTAGATACTACATCTTTCCCAAACAAGCTCACAAACTCTGCTTTCGCCTCTGCTAATCGATCCGCGTTCACGTCATTTAAAATGACGCAAGCGCCTTCCTGAGCCATCTTTTTGGCAATCGCCTTACCGATTCCCCCACCCGATCCCGTCACAAAGGCGACACGGCCTGATAAGGCTTTGGGCTTCGGCATGCGTTGGAGTTTGGCTTCTTCTAACAGCCAATATTCAATATCAAAAGCTTCTTGACGTGGCAAGGACGTGTAAGACGAAATCGCCTCCGCTCCGCGCATCACATTGATGGCATTCGTATAAAACTCGGCGGCAACGCGAGCCGTTTGTTTGTCTTTGGCAAAAGTAAACATCCCTACACCCGGATATAAAATCACAACTGGATTTGGATCACGCATCGCTGGGGAATTCGCATGTTTGCAAGAATCGTAATAAGATCCGTACATGATGCGGTAATCCTCAAATAATGGCGTCAAGGCCTCCACGGAAACATCCGAACCCAACACCAATGGCGAAATTTTCGTCCGCAAAAAGTGATCTGGGCAAGAGGTTCCTAAAGGTGCCAACCGATCTAAATCATTCGAATTGATGAATTGCAAGACACGCTCATCGTCGGAGAAATGACCAACCATCTGCACATGTGACGAACAAAATCCACGCAAAACGGGTGCTAACGCAGCAGCCTTAGCCGCTCTTTCTTCTGCAGAAAACGAAGTCATCCGTGCGCCACCAAAAACAGTAGCCGTTTTCGATTCAATGTATTCCGCGCATTTTTCAATGACCTCGAGCGTATTTACATAACACTCGTAAGAAGTATCGCCCCAGGTAAATAAACCGTGCGAGCCCAACATGATGCCCCGTAATTGGACACCGCGTGAAGCTGCCTCGTCCAAGCAAGCCTTTAATTGCAAGCCTAGATCAAAACCAGGTCGTTGCCAGCCTACCCAGCCAATTAATCCGCCGAACAGGTCTTTGGTAATTTGCTCACCATCTTTCGATGCCGCAATCGCAATGGCCGCATCAGGATGCAAGTGATCGATGTGTTTGAAGGGTAGAAATCCGTGCAAAGGCGTGTCGATGGAAGGGGCTTTGGAAGACAAATCAAAAATGCAATGATTAAATAATTCCACCATCTCATCTTCGTATTCCAAACCGCGGTAAACATTCGTCAACGAACGTAAGCGATCCACGTACAAGGCCGCGCAGCCCGACTTCTTCAAGGTTCCGATATCACCACCGGAGCCTTTGATCCACATCACTTCGGTTTCAGAACCTGTCAACGGGTCTTTGTCTTGCAATTTCACCGAGGTATTTCCTCCGCCGTAATTCGTGATGCGTAAATCCGCCCCTAAAATATTCGAGCGATAGATGAATAAGTCGACTTCATTCCCTGCGAGCGCCGCTGCTTTGGCGTCGTCCCAGAGATAAGATACGTGTTTGTACATGTTGCTTTTTTATTTTTTCCAAAACTACGCTTGCAAGAGCGCCCAACCGTCCTATCCGTGATAGGGATAGTCAAATTATTTTGGGGTATTTATATTGTTTTTTCCAGGTTTCAAAGGATATTTTTTTCCTTGCCAAACAAAGGATCCGGTGACCGTTCCCGGCAAAGTGATCGAGGCGCTTCCAGGCTTGTATTGCACCTGAATTTCACCTTGCGGATGCGGCACAATACCTTCTGCCTGCGAAAGTTCGCCTAAATGTGGTTCGATCTTAACTTTGGCAAAAGCTGGCGCATCAGAATCTACGCCCAAAACGATGCGGAAAAATTCAATGTTAGGACTTGCGCCCCATGCATGGCAATCCGATCTTGACGTGGAAATATCCGAGGTTTCCGCCCAAGTCGTCAATCCCATATCAATGTTTTCTTTCCAGATAGAAAGCCATTTCAAGTAGTCGTTGCCCTTTCCTGCTTTGGCCAAAGCTAAATGCAAGTAATACTTAAAATAGATCGTCGCCTGCGCCATATTTTTATCAGCCAGCATTTTATCTGCCACACCAGCAGCCGGCATACCCGCCAGAATCGCCAGCGAATTAGCATGCTGCGAATATTTATCATGTACCTCGGTATCCGCGTATAAACCCCGCGAGGCATCCCAATACAAGGCGCTCAACACAGGCTTTAAGGCTTTCACTTTCGCCTCGTATTTAGCCGCCATCTCTGGATACCCAAAATACCTTTCTATTTCCGCCGCATTTTGCAAGATCCATACATACTGAAAATCAATCACTGCTGAACGACCCGAAGGCCCAACTGGAGCAATTCCCCGTGGCCAAGCATTCACCCAGTCGGAGAAAGTCCAATAAGGAATGTTCTGCAAGGTTCCATCGGTTCCTTCGAAACGCGAAAAATAATCCAAAATCCCGCGCATCCCGGATAATTTGTTTTTCAGGAACGAAGGGTCTTTTCCGTAACGCAAATAGTCATGCAACATCCCGATGTACCACAAAGAGAACGTCGGAATTTGTTGGTGCAAATCCGTCGGATACCTGCTCAACGTAATACCTTCCGCAATTCTCGAATGATCCATGTGGTCCAGCGCCTGACGAACCAAACGTTCATCCCCGGCATAATACATGCTTACAAGCGCCTGAATCCGGGCATCACCAATGTACTGCAGTTGTTCGTAATACGGACAGTCCATATAGGTTTCCATCGCGCACAAACGGGCGGTGCGAAAGCCCACGTCCAATAATTGGGGAATCAAGGGATTATCCGTTTTCAGAGATGCCTTTGCTTGAAAAGGAAAACCTGTAAATACACTCTTAAAATCCTGTAAAGTCAATGCCTCCGCTTCCGTCTTTACGGTCAAACGCACATAGCGAAAGGTACGATAGGTCATCGATTCAAACGTATGGTCTGCGCCATCAGCGATCAGGCTGTCTTTACGCCCTAACCAATATTTGTTTTCGATGTCATTCCGATTGCCTTTGTGGTTTCCATTTTTCGTAGTCGTACTCAAAGCTTTCTTCTCGTAGAGTCCTTCTGCATAGGTGAGACCTATTTTGGCATCCTTACCACCGGTAAACATTAATTGCGGATAAGCGTTCGTCAAGACCCCTTGATCAATCCACAGATCCACCGAGCTGTTCGCCGGCACCACAAGCGATTTCCCATGAATCAAATCCCCCTCCCCTTTCCGGATGGCCGCAAATCGTTGTTCTTTTAATTCCATCGCTGGAATGGCAGATGGATATAACATCCAACCTCGGGCGTCAATAGATGCCCCTTTTGTAAGACCTGGGCCTAAAGATTTAGCAGCGATAAAAGGCGACCAGCCTTTACTATATTCCTGTAATTCTCCCGCGCCTGCCACATAATAGCCAGGAA
>JAHEAY010000069.1 GCA_024642485.1 Cytophagaceae bacterium | reverse complement strand
AAGTAATGGGTCAAAACAAAATCTTCAAAAGCCATATCGGTTTAGGATATTTTGATACGTTCACACCGAATGTGATTTTGCGTAATATTTTGGAAAATCCATCTTGGTACACGGCCTATACACCTTACCAAGCTGAAATCGCGCAAGGCCGTTTGGAAATGTTATTGAACTACCAAACGATGATCATCGACCTAACGGGCATGGAATTAGCAAATGCTTCTCTTTTAGATGAAGGAACTGCAGCAGCTGAAGCCATGACGATGTTATACGGCCAACGTCCTGCAGAGCGCGCAAATGCGGAAACACTTTTCGTTTCTTCCCTTTGCTTGCCACAAACCATCGATTTATTGATGACACGCGCAGAGCCGATCGGTATCGAAATCGAAGTAGGAGATCATACCAAAATCGACTTAACAGATCCGAAATATTACGGAATCGTCTTACAATATCCTGCAGCAAACGGTGAGGTATTTGATTATGCAGCATTTGTTGGCGCAGCCAAAGTACAAAACCTACAAATCGTTGTCGCGGCTGATTTATTAGCCTTGACTTTGTTAACGCCTCCAGGTGAATGGGGTGCGGATGTCGTGGTAGGAAGTTCGCAACGTTTTGGTGTACCGATGGGATTCGGTGGACCACATGCAGCTTTCTTTGCGACGAAAGAGAAATACAAGCGTAGCATCCCAGGTCGTATCATCGGGGTATCCGTTGATGCTGAAGGAAACCGTGCTTTACGTATGGCGCTTCAAACACGCGAGCAACACATTCGTCGGGAAAAAGCAACGTCCAACATCTGTACGGCACAAGTATTGTTGTCGATCATGGCAGCTGCTTACGCGATCTACCACGGACCGGAAGGGTTGAAAAAAATCGCTTCACGCGTGTACGGCCTCACAGAATTATTGGCCGCTGGTTTGAAAAAACTAGGTTATAGCTTAGAAAACTCACAACACTTTGACACCTTAACGGTAATTACGGGTACTCAAACAGAAGAAATTCGTGAATATGCGGAGGATTCAGAGCGTAATTTTAGATACTACAAAAACGATGAAACGAAATTAAGCATCGCTTTAGATGAGACAACTTCGGAAGACGATGTGATTGAGATTTTGGCATTTTTCCAAAGAGCTCAAGGCCAGCGCATCTTAGGAGATGAGTTGACCGTTGCTTGGACTCTTCCTAGCTCGTTAACACGTACTTCGAACTTCATGTCGCATGACGTGTTCAATCGCTACCATTCGGAGCATGGCATGTTGCGTTATTTGAAGTCTTTGGAATCCAAAGATTTATCTATGGTACACTCGATGATTTCGTTGGGATCATGTACGATGAAATTGAATGCAACAACGGAAATGATTCCGGTGACTTGGCCAGAGATGGGCAAAATGCATCCATTTGCACCGGCGTTCCAGACACGTGGGTACCAACAAATGATTACGGAATTAAGTGCTTGGTTATGTGAAATCACAGGCTTTGCGGCGATGTCGATGCAACCAAATTCGGGAGCTCAAGGCGAATATGCGGGTTTGATGGTTATTCGTGCTTACCATGCTTCGCGAGGAAATTCACATCGTAACATCGCTTTAATCCCTTCATCTGCGCATGGTACAAACCCTGCATCAGCTGTAATGGCAGGCATGAAAGTTATTGTGACTCCATGTGACGAAAATGGAAATATCGATGTAGCAGCATTACGAGCTAAAGCCGAGGAGCATAAAGATGATTTAGCATGTTTAATGGTGACGTATCCAAGTACACACGGTGTGTTTGAGGAAAGCATCATTGATATATGTGCGATGATTCATGAATTTGGTGGACAAGTTTACATGGATGGTGCCAATATGAATGCACAGGTGGGATTAACTTCGCCGGCACGCATTGGCGCCGACGTATGTCACTTGAACCTGCATAAAACCTTCTGTATTCCACACGGAGGCGGTGGCCCAGGCATGGGACCGATCGGTGTAGCACCACAATTAGTACCTTTCTTACCGGGTCACGTGATTACGGATTCGGTTGATGCACCTGCACACGGAGCCGTTTCAGCTGCTCCAGTTGGTTCAGCTTCGATCTTAGCTATCTCTTACGCATACATCGCGATGATGGGTGGAGAAGGCTTAACGATGGCTACCAAAACAGCCATCTTGAATGCGAATTACATCAAAGCGCGTTTGGAAAAAGAATTCCCAATCTTGTACACAGGCTCACAAGGACGTTGTGCACACGAAATGATTGTAGATTGTCGGCCGTTCAAAAACTCCGCTGCCGTAGAAGCAGAGGATATCGCGAAACGCTTGATGGACTACGGTTTCCACGCACCTACCCTATCGTTCCCGGTAGCTGGAACCTTGATGATCGAGCCTACCGAATCAGAAAACAAAGAAGAATTGGATCGTTTCTGTGATGCTTTATTAAGTATTCGTGCCGAGATTCGCGCGATCGAAGAAGGCCGCGTGGAAAAGACGAACAACTTATTGAAGAACGCACCACACACGCAGACACGGGTGATGGTTGCCGACTGGGATAAAGCATACACGCGTGAAGAAGCGGTATTCCCACTTCCGTATGTAAAAGCCAATAAATTCTGGCCGGCCGTTTCGCGTATTGATTCGGCGTTTGGTGACCGAAATTTGGTTTGCGCGTGTGAACCGACATCGAGTTACGTATAGAAAAAAATCAAGTTCTTGATTATTTTAATCCCCCTGGCGAACCCTAGGGGGATTTTTACTGATAATTTATATTGTATGCTTGCATAACATTTTGTTTTTTCGGTATATTTACTGCGGTAGACGCTGACAGGGTCAGAGACCCTGTCAGCGTCACCAAAAAACCATCTCAATCTTTTTAACATGAATCGTTCCATTAAACGCGTAGCCATCCTTGGCTCTGGAATTATGGGCTCTCGCATCGCCTGTCATTTCGCAAACATTGGCGTTCAGGTATTGCTTTTGGACATTGCTCCCAAAGAACTGAATGCAGAGGAACAAGCCAAAGGCCTTAGCCTGGAGCACCCATCCGTGAAAAATCGGATCGTTAATACGGCATTTCAACAAACTATACAGGCAAAGCCCGCATCGCTTTACAGCAGTAGCTTTGCCAAAAATATTAAACTGGGCAACTTCGACGATAATTTACCGGAGATTGCACAAGCCGACTGGATCATGGAGGTCGTCGTGGAAAATTTAGCGATCAAAAAATCGTTGTACGACCGCGTCGAGCAATTCCGTAAACCCGGCACCTTAATTACTTCGAACACTTCAGGCATTCCTATTCACTTGATGGCAGAAGGACGTTCAGAAGATTTCCAACAACATTTCTGCGGCACACACTTTTTCAATCCGCCTAGGTATTTGCGTTTATTGGAGATTATTCCAACCGCCAAAACTGACCCTAACATCATTGATTTTCTTTTGCAATTCGGCGAAACCCAATTGGGCAAAACGACCGTATTGTGTAAAGACACGCCGGCGTTCATCGCAAACCGCATCGGTGTTTATTCGATGATGCAAACGATGAAGGTCGTAGAAGAATTGGGATTGACAGTTGAGCAAGTGGATAAGTTGACCTCGAAAGTCGTAGGCCGACCGAAATCCGGAACCTTCCGTTTATCGGATGTCGTTGGTTTAGATACCACCGTTCACGTAGCGAATAACTTGAAGCAAGCATTGACGAACGATGAAAGCAAGTCGATTTTTGATTTGCCCAATATGCTTCAAAAATTAATGGACAACAAATGGCTTGGCGATAAAACCGGTCAAGGATTTTACAAGAAAACCAAAGAAGCTGGCAAAACAGTTATCTTGAGTTTAGACTTACAAACATTTGAATACCGTGCGGCACAGAAGGTTTCTTTTGAGACTTTGGAGCGTACAAAGGCCATCGACAAATTAGCGGATCGCTTTGCAGTCTTATTGGCCGGCAAAGATTTAGCAGGAGAATTTTACCGCAAAACCATCCTAGATGGCTTCCGTTATGCCTCCATGCGCGTACCCGAAATCGCGGATGATTTTGTCAAAATTGACCAAGCCATCTGTGCAGGATTCGGTTGGGAAATGGGTATTTTCGAAACCTGGGACGCGATTGGCGTGCAAGTTGGAATCGAGCTCATGGCTGCAGAAGGCATTCAACCCGCAGCGTGGGTAACGGAAATGCTGAAAGGCGGAAACACAAGTTTCTACCGAGTTCAAAACGGTGAGCGTCAATATTACGACATTCACAATAAGAGCTATCAAACCATTCCAGGATCGAATAAGCAGATCAATTTACAAATTCTAAAACCGACCAAAACCGTTTACAAAAACGACGATGCGAGCATCATCGATATCGGCGACGGTATCATCAACTTGGAATTCCATTCGAAGATGAATACGATGGGACAAGGCGTTTTGGAAGGTGTTCAAAAAGCGATTGATCTAGCTGAAAAAGATTACCGTGGATTGGTCATCGGAAATGAAGGCGTTGAAGCATTCTCAGCGGGAGCAAATTTGGGAATGCTGTTTATGTATGCGGCCCAACAGGAATTTGATGAAGTCAATCAGATGATTGCCATCTTCCAAAAAACCATGATGCGCGTGCGTTATTCATCCATTCCGGTGGTGGTCGCTCCGCATACCTTAGCACTAGGTGGAGGAACGGAGATCAACTTGCATGCCGACAAAATTGTTGCTCATGCGGAATTGTACATGGGATTGGTGGAAGTAGGTGTAGGTCTAATTCCAGCCGGTGGGGGGACAAAAGAAATGGCCTTGCGTATGGGCGATGCCCGACGGAAAGGCGACGTAGAACTCAACCGTTTGCAAGAAGCCTTCATGAACATAGCTACGGCGCGCGTGAGTACTTCGGCTCATGAGGCATTAGAAATGAATTATTTACGCAAGGAAGATCGCATTGTGTTGAATAGAAGCCAACTCATTTCAGAAGCGAAAAAAGAGGCAATTGCTTTGGCAAATGCGGGCTATGTGCAACAGCAACAAAGAAGCGATGTTTGGGTAGAAGGAAAACAAGGTTTGGCCTTGTTTAAAGCCGGGATTCAAGGCATGTTGATGGGTAAATACATCTCCGAACACGATGCCTTAATCGCAAATAAACTAGCTTATGCAATTTGTGGTGGCGATTTAGATGCGCCGCAAATGGTTACAGAAGAATATTTACTCGACTTAGAGCGCGAGGCATTCTTATCGCTTTCTGGCGAACGCAAAACTTTGGAACGAATCAGTAGCTTATTAAATGGAGGTAAACCTTTAAGAAATTAATCATGAACGCATATATCATAGCAGGTTACCGCACCGCGGTAGCAAAAGCAAACAAAGGTGGATTTAGAATCATGCGACCAGATGATTTGGCGGCAGAGGTAATCAAACATTTAATGGCGCAAGTTCCTTCCGTGGACCCTGTACTCGTGGAAGATTTAATCGTGGGTAACGCGATTCCAGAAGCCGAGCAAGGCATGCAGATGGCACGGTATATTTCCTTATTGTCGCTTCCAAAGAGCGTGCCTGGATTCATTATAAACCGCTATTGTGGGTCGGGCTTAGAGGCCATTGCCTTGGCATCTTCCAAAATTGCGGCTGGCATCGCGGATTGCATCATTGCAGGAGGAACAGAATCCATGAGCATGTTGCCTATGATGGGACATAAAACCGTTTTGAATTACAACATTGCCTCCGAGCATCCCGATTATTACATCGGCATGGGCCTAACCGCCGAGGAAGTTTCCAAAAAATATGAAATCACCCGTGACGAGCAAGATGCTTTTGCATTCGCGTCACATCAAAAAGCGCTAGCCGCACAAGCAGCTGGTCATTTTGATGCATCGATCGTACCCATCAACGTATCTGAAAATTATTTCGATGCGGCATCAGGCAAGAAAAAAACGAGAACCTGGACCGTTTCCAAAGATGAAGGTCCTCGGGCTGATACAACCATTGAAGCACTCGGAAAATTGAAACCCGTGTTTGCCATGGGTGGAACGGTGACTGCCGGAAATGCGTCCCAGACTTCTGATGGAGCAGCATTTGTTTTGGTCGTTTCGGAGGCCTTTGTCAAACAACATAAATTGGAACCCATCGCGCGCATGGTAACATATGCCACAGCAGGAGTGGAACCAAGTTTGATGGGAATCGGTCCGGTAGAGGCGATTCCATTGGCTTTGAAAAAAGCTGGACTTTCCTTGCAAGACATCCAACAAATTGAATTGAATGAGGCTTTTGCAGCTCAATCTTTAGCAGTCATTAAGACCTTGGGCATTGACCCGAGCATCGTGAATGTAAATGGGGGGGCGATTGCTTTGGGGCATCCACTGGGATGTTCGGGCGCTAAATTGTCTATTCAATTATTCGATGAAATGAAACGCCGCAACCAGAAATACGGCATGGTAACTGCCTGTGTGGGTGGTGGCCAAGGGGTCGCGGGGATTTATGAGCGACTTTAATCCCCTAGGCTAAAGCCTAGGGTTATCAAATATATTATAACCCCAGACTTTAGTCTGGGGATTTTTCAAGCATGACATCAACCGATTACATCCGCCTAGAATCTGAATACGGTGCCCATAATTATCATCCCATTCCCGTCGTCCTGACCAAAGGCCTCGGCGTACATGTTTGGGATGTAGAAGGCAAACAATACTTCGACTTTTTGTCGGCCTACAGCGCCGTCAATCAAGGTCATTGTCATCCTCGCCTAATACAAGCTATCACGGATCAAGCCCAAAAACTCACCTTGAGTTCGCGTGCCTTTCACAATGACCAATTAGGCTTAACCGAAAAAAAACTCGCAGAGAAATTCGGTTACGAGAAAGTGTTGTTGATGAATACAGGCGTAGAAGCCGGGGAATCCGCGATCAAATTAGCCCGTAAATGGGCGTATGAAGTGAAAGGCATCCCAGCCAATCAAGCACAAATCATTGTAGCCGAAGGGAATTTTTGGGGCAGAACCATTGCGGCAATTTCGTCCTCCACGGATCCTAGTAGCTATCACAACTTTGGTCCCTATGCACCTGGATTTATCAAAATTCCATACAATAATTTACATGCTTTAGAGGAAAAATTACAAGATCCAAACGTCGCGGCCTACATGGTGGAACCTATTCAAGGGGAAGCTGGGGTTGTTTTACCAGATGCGGGTTACTTGAAAAAAGCCGCAGACCTATGCAAAAAACATAAGGTTTTATTCATCGCCGATGAAATTCAAACAGGCCTCGGTCGGACCGGCGCCTGGTTAGCCTGCCACCACGAATTCGTTCATCCCGATATTCTATTGTTGGGCAAAGCTTTGTCGGGCGGATTCATGCCCGTTTCTGCTGTCTTATGCAGCGATGAAATCATGCTAACCATCAAACCCGGCGAACATGGATCCACCTTTGGGGGAAATCCATTGGCATGTGCGGTAGCGAATGTGGCCATCGACATTTTGGAAGATGAGGATTTAATTGAGAACGCGGAAAAACGCGGAAACCAATTGATGCAATTCCTACAAAATTTACAGGCCAAAACAGCTTTAATCCGTGAAGTGCGAGGCAAAGGTTTATTGTGTGCGATCGAAATCAATACCGATGAAGACAGTCCGGTCGCCTGGGAAATATGCATGGATTTTATGCGGTCAGGGCTTTTGGCAAAACCAACCCACGGTAATAAAATCCGATTGGCACCGCCTTTGACCATCTCCAAAACCGAAATGGATCAAGCCTGCGATATCATTGAAAAAGTCTTCTTGGGTTATTAACGAATCTCGAAACAACGCATCGAAATTCCTCCATAAACGAGTTGCTCATAGGTCGTATAGACTTGCTCGTCGGCACGTGCCAGCGCCAAACTGTACAACAAGGGAATGTAATGATCTGGTGTAGGAACGGAATAACGTCCTCCCGGTGCGCGTTCGTAATCAAGTAATCCTTCGACGTTTTTGTCGGCAATTAATTTCGCCGACCACACATCAAATTCCTGAGCCCATTCGTAGCCAAAGTTCTCTTGACCTGAACTGAGATTTGGGAAGCTTGCCTGCAAATTATGTACGATATTGCCACTAC